>MQUF01000003.1:0-300000 GCA_001914235.1 Desulfobulbaceae bacterium DB1 | reverse complement strand
GTTGACCGACACATATTGGCCGAGCAGCCGGTCCAGCACACTGGCGAACAGATAGATACCGGCGCCGACGAATTTATCCTCGTCAAGTTCCAGGGTCACCCTGATGCCGCGGCACAGCGACGGGCCGAGGCGACGGGTGACATGTTCCGAGCGGATTGACATGATGCCCTTGATCTGCTGCCTTGTTGCCGCTGAATTGTCATAATCGTACAGGGTGAGGATTTCGCGCAGCGCCTCAACACCGCCCGCCACCAGGGACAGGTAGTTCAAGGCGAAGTGGGAAATAAGCCGCCACTGCATGGCGCCTCCCAGGCTGGGGCGGCGCACCGGAGTCGGTTTGAGCAGGCAGCGGGTCATGAGAACCGGGGCCGCGGTTTCCAGATCAAAATCACCGCCCTGATCGCCGAACGGCAACAGGGCCGGCATATCCCGGTTGGTGCAGGTGGTGTGCACGGTGAGCACCAGGCTTTCCGGGTCAGTGGGCTTGAAGTCGAGATCAACAAAGGAAAGAAAGACATCGGTGCCCTGATCGTCGTGCCGTCCGGACCAGCGCCGCTGCATGTGCCAGTGGGCCCGGCGGCTCATGTCCTCCCCTTCGCCCAGATGGTGCCGGATGGAGTAGAACGGCTTGAATTCGACTTCCTTGCCCGACACGCCGCCGAGGGATGCGGTGACCCGGTCAATGGAATGGACTTCATGGGCCTTCTGCCTGCGGATGTCGGGAATGACCATGTATTCGGTGCGCTGATGCTCCACCCGCACCGGTTCGGCGATTTTGCTGAAAAGGTTGATGGTGGTCGTGCAGTTCAGGCAGAAGGTGTCGCGATCCACCACCATATTTTTTTTGGCGGCACGGTCCAGGTGAATCCAGAGGATGCAGGTGTCCTTTTCCTCGAACCGTTTCAGCTTGCCGATGCCTGCGATATCGATGAAAAGGAATTTCTCCGGAAAGCTGAAATACTCGAACAGCAACCGGTATCCCTGGAACGAGCGGCTGGTGAAGGGGACCAGCGCTTCGTCCTCGGAAAAACCGACCGGGGTGATGTCGCGCGGGGAAAGGGTGACGAACTCGGATTTTCCCGGAGCAAGCGGTATCTCGCATTCCACATGGCAGACGTTGTTTAACAGCAGTTCATAGAGGTGATAAATATGGTGCGACTGGCCGTTGAGAAAGAAGCGCAGACTCTGCCATTCGAGTTCGGCCAGGGAAAAGCCGTTGGTAATCTTCAGTTCAATGCGGATGGCCTGCTGGGCCTCGTTTTTCAATTCCACCGGGTCCTTGAAACCTGCCGCCGTTATTTCAACCGGCCAGATGGTGACCGGCATGCCGGTGATGAAATGACAGGGAACCCCTTTCACCGGTTTTGACAGCAGCTTGATCTTCTTGGGAATTTCATAGCCCGTTTCCGTAATGTTCGGCATCACCGGCTGGAACTGCACCACCGTCATGGAGGGAATGGGATTGACATAGTGGGGGTAGATGATGCCCAGCAGGGATTCGGTGATCTGGGGGAAATCATTGTCGATTTTCTGGTGGATACGGCCGCAGATAAAGGCAAAGGCCTCGATGAGCCTTTCCGTGTGCGGATCTTCGGACTTGTCCGGTTCCAGCAGCAGGCGGCCGGCGATCTTCGGGTATTTTTTGGCGAATTCCGCCCCCATTTCCCGAATGTAGGTCAGCTCCTGCTCGTAATAGGAAAGAAAGGTGTCGTCCATTTCCGCTCAATCTTTGTTGTGGTCCGTCAGCGTTCAATGACGTAGCGATCCTTTTTCGGATCAAAGTAGGTGTCGAAAATAACAGGTTCGGCTATGGGGTCGACAACCAGCACCCCGGAAATCCTGAACCCCAGTCCCTGGGCATTGTCCGAGGACGGATCAACCCGCACGGTGACGTTGCGGAGCCGCGGCTCAAATCGTGCCAGGGTGTTCCGCAGGTCTTTCAGCAGTTTTTTTCTGAAATAGGAACTGTTGGGGCTGTCCGCCGAATAATCGGCGACTCCGAAGGTGAAAAGAGATTTTTCCACTTCCGGGAAGGCCGCGGATACCGGCAGGATGCTCCTTTTGGTGTTGAGCAGGTTCTCGATATCCCTGATCACCGCTTCCCGTATTTCCCGGAAACCCGTCGAACGCGATTGGGCCGTCTCGGAGGAAAGTTCCGGTTCGTGATCGATAAGCCTGTCCAGGATGGATGCGTGCAGGTTGTCCTGCAATTGCCGGTTCATGGCTGCCGTTTCAGAAAGGGAGCGGATTCAGCCTCCGCTCCCTCGCATGCGTCATCAGGCATGGGTTGCCGCATCCCAGCTGACTTCGACCGCGCCGCCGCCTCTTACTGCGGTCTGGGTGTAGGTGTAGGTTATTTGTCCGAAATTGAGATGGACCTCTTCAAGAGGAATATTGGATCCCTCCTTGGAGCCGCCGACAACCCCGACTTCCGTGACATAGACACTTGTCAGCTTGATGGTCAGGTATGTTTCGTTTTTGCCGGCCACGGTCCGGGTGAGCTGGATTTCCGCCTCGTCATGCTGCTTGGCCGTGAGAACGGATTCATACAGTTTGGGGGAGGCGATATCGATCTGTTTGGTGATGACGACATCGCCGATATTGGCCCGGCCGGTTACCACGGCGCCGCTGGTGTGGCGGTGGGTGGTGGCCTGGGCCACCGCGTAACTCAGGCTTTCCAGGGATATCCAATCCTCGAAGCCCTTGGTGGTGCTTTCGCCGTTGATGTCGGATATCTTCATGTATCCGGTGAATTTGACATCCGCCTCTGCCATTTTACTGCTTCCCGAAGGTTTTACGATCGCCATGATTTGTGCCTCCTTTTCAATGAGTAGTAGTATCCGTCATTTTGTTCGCCATGTGAAATCATCTGGTATCATCCTCCCGCCGGGGGCGGCAGGTCGGCTACCAGCCGGAGTGAAACATTGAGCTCATCAAGCTGAAAATGGGGTTTTAAAAAAGCTACCGCCCGGTAAGCCCCCGGTTTTCCGGGTATTTCCGTTACGTCGATGCGTGCTTCGCGCAGGGGGAATTTTGATTTGGCCTCCTGGGAGGCATTGTCGTCGAGCAGGACGTAATTGGAAATCCAGCGGTTGAGAAAGTCCTGGGCCTGGCTGCGGCTCATGAAACTGCCGATCTTGTCGCGCATCATCGATTTCAGATAATGGGCGAAGCGGGCGGTGGCCATGATGTACTGCAGTTGGGACGACAGCCGCGCGTTGGCGGTGGCGGAGGCGGTATCGTAGACCTTGGCCTTGTTGACCGTCTGGGTGCTGAAAAAGGCGGCGTAATCCGTGCCCTTGCAGTGCACCAGGGGAATAAATCCCAGGTCGGCCAGTTCTTTTTCCCGGCGATCGGTGATGGCGATTTCGGTGGGGCATTTGAGGGCCACATCTCCCTCATCGGTCTTGAAGGTGTGCACCGGCAATCCCTCAACCAGGCCGCCGCCTTCAACGCCGCGAATGGCGGCGCACCATGAAAATTTGGCAAAGGCCTCGGTCATGCGGGTGGCCAGGGCATAGGCCGCATTACCCCACAGATACTTGCCGTGATCGGTGCCGTCGACCTTTTCCTCGAAATCGAATGTTTCAACCGGGACGGTGTTTCTGCCGTAGGGCTGGCGCATCAGGATATGGGGAAGGGCGAGCGCCACGTAGCGCGCATCCTCCGACTCCCGGAAGGAGCGCCATTTGGCATACTCGGCGGACTGGAAGATTTTGGCGAGATCCCTGGGCTGGCCCAGTTCCGTGTAGCTGTCCAGATTGAGCATCCCGGCTCCGGCGGCGGACAGGAAAGGGGCATGGGCTGCGGAAGCCACTCCGGCAATCTTTTCCAGCAGGGCGATGTCCTGGGGGTGGTTGGAGAACTCATAGTCACCGACCATGACGCCATAGGCGGCGCCGCCGAACATGCCGTATTCTTCTTCATAAACCTTCTTGAACATGGAGGACTGGTCAAATTCGCTGGCCTTTTCCATGTCTTTCAGCAGATCCTTTTTCGAAACATTCATGACCCGGATCTTCAATCGATCACCGGTTTCCGTTTTATCCACCAGATACTGGAGGCCCCGCCAGGACGCTTCCAGCTTCTTGAAATCCTCGTGGTGCATCACTTCGTTCAGCTGATCGGAGATGAGTTTGTCGATGGCCGCGATCCGGGCGTTGATCATGGCCTCGGTATCCTTGGAAATGGTCATGGTTCCTTCCATGACCTGGCTGACAAACTCGCCGAGAAGATCCTTGGCGTAACTCTTCTGGCTCTCGTCCCGGGCCAGCCGTCCTTCATCGATAATCTGGTCCAGCAGGCTTTTTTCCGCCGTTGTCGCCGCGGCTTCGGCCTGGACCTGTTGTTGCTGTTCAGCCATTGGTAGTCACCTCCTTTATTCCTTGCTTTCCGGTTCTTTTTTCTCGACGCCGGCTGATTTTCCCAGTGCCTCGATGGAGTCCGAGTTTGCCAGGACATTCTGCAGCAGTTCGTCCAGGCGGTCATTGCCGTCAAGTTTCGCCAGCAGGTCGGACAATTTCTTGCGTGCCTCGACCAGTTTGCGGACCGGGGTAACCTGCTCCGCCACCCGTTCCGGATGGAAATCATCGAGCGACTTGAAGCGGAGTTCCACCGCCATTTTGGAATCATCGCCGGTCAGTTTGTTGTCAACCCGATAGGCCAGTCGCGGTTTCATTCCTTCCAGAACCGTGTTGAAATTGTCCCGATCGATTTCGACAAACTTTCTGTCCTTGAGCTTGGGCAGCGGCTCATCGGGTTTGCCGGACAGATCGCTCAGCACTCCCACTACAAAGGGTATTTCTTTTTTTTCAATGGCACCCCCGATTTCCACGTCGTATGTAATCTGGACCCGCGGGGCCCTGACCCTGTCCAGGGTATGCTGCAGACTTTCTTTTGCCATGGTCAACCTCCTTTTCATTGCCACAGATTCTACTGCTGATATTTTGCACCAGAAATTTTTCTTGTTGGGGCGTCGGAATTTTTTTTTGTTCTTCCGGCTTCAGACTCCTTCCGCTTTTTCAACCTGCATATTTCATCGCCAGGGTAATGTCCAGGGTGCAGATTTTGACCAGCAGCTGGTTGGCCCTGTTTTTGTCCTCCTCGGCGGCGTCCTCGCCGCTTAAACATTCATACAGGCTGCCGTAGATTTCGGCAATCCACACCGGCGACTCCCATCGTTCGAGCTGCAGATCGGTGACGAGTTTGTACAGTTCCTCGGCTATGGGCCAGGCGAGATCGCTTCGTCCGGCGCGAAGGCAGATTTTCACCATGAGCAGGCGGCAGTTGGTTTCATCCCGGTTGGATTGGGCGCTGCGGGTCGCGCCGAGCAGCATTTCTAGGGCTGACTCGAGTCCTTCCCCTTGCAGCCGCTCAAGGGCTTCCTGCCAGAGCAGGTCTTGCTTGCCGCCCGAACCGAGAAAACGCAGGACCTGATAGGCGTCCGGGGCGAAATCGGCCGTCATCCGGCGGGATATCGTCTGAGCGGCGGCCACCGGACGACCGGCTGCGGGAGAGGCATCGCCCGACCGTGTTTCCCGCGCCAAAGCTGCCGAATCCGGCTCCGCAACCGGAGCGGCGGGCGTTTCCCCCGACGGCTGCGCTTCCTCGGCTTTTTTCGAGCCGGAGAGATTGCCCCCTTTGTCCTTGACAAAACGGGCAACATGATTGGCGGTTTCTTCAAGGACCGATGAAATTTCCGAAAGTCTGGGTGCTTCCCTGCCGAAGGCGGCGTCAACCGTTTCGTCTAATTCCTTGAAGGCCAGCAGGCAATCCTGAATGGTCGCATGGAGGTTTTCGTAAAAGAGAACGGACGATTTGCGCACAGCCGCCTCGAACTGTTCCATCGTCGTCTTGCCTTCGGAGATCAGGGCCTCCCGCGCCTGGGAAGATGCCTGGCTCACCTGCTGGGCTTCCTTCCAGGACACCAGGGTGTAGCCTTCGGAAACGCCGGGATCGGTCAATGGGATATCCCGCAGCGAAAGGCTTATTTTGTCATTGGCGAATTCCAGGGGGCCGCACCGGTAGTCAAGATCGCCATCATCGATCGCAGGATAGAGCGTCTCCCAGAAATTTTTCAGCAATCCGGTAATAATCCTGGTTCCGCCGGCAAATCCGGAGAATCCGTCGGTTTTGGTCAGGGCCTCGGTCAGCCACACCGCAATCTGCAGATCCTTGGTCTGGGTGGCGAGAGCGGTAAGGGAAAGTTTGATCACCGCTTCCCAGTCCGATGATTTCAACTCCCGCTGCCAGTCGCCCCGGTCCAGGGTGTCATCGGCGCGCCGTGCTTCCTTGATGGCGTCGTAAACCGGGCTGTAGCGAAGATCATCGCCGGCGGGGTTGTCGCCGGTAAGCGGGGCCAGAAGTGCGTCAATGTCCAGTGCGTGTTTCATGCGTTCCCGCCTGATTCGTTGTAGTGGAATTGCATTTCGCTGATTTCCAGGATGGCGAGGTCTTCTTCGCCGACGGTAAAAACCTGTTGCCCGCTTCCTTGGCAGAACGATCCGCCCAGGGGCAGCCATTCCGTTCTCTTGCCCATTTTGACCAGATCATTTTCATGTCGGCAGGATTCCGGGTAGAGCACGGGCAGGGTGCAGTTTAAGGTGAGACCTTCCCAGGTGGTGAGGCCGGCGGTGGCCCAGATGAGATCCAGAAGTGTTGCCGGAGGAGAAATGGTGAGTTCGCGGATGGCCGCGAATGGCACCCAGACATAGCGGCCATGGGCGAAGGTTTCGAGAAACCAGGCCAGGGTGGTGTCGGTGTTGCGCAGTCCCGTGAATTGTTTGCCGTTGACCGTGCCGGAGATTGTCGCCACCCGGCCTTCCGCCTGGCTGAAAAGTTCGGAGGCGCCGGCGATGTCGTGCTCTCTCAGCTTGGCGCACGCCTGAAAATAGATGTCGAAAAAGGGCGGGGTCTTGGGCAGGAATGAGGGCAGCGTTTCCCCGCGGATGACGCGGAGACGTTCCTGTTCTCCGGAAATGATGCCGGCGTAATGGACAAAGGCCGGGTTGGCCTGTTTGTCCATGCTTGCCAGTGCCTCAAGGTGGCGCAAGGCCTTTTCCCATTCGCCGCAGAACAGGAGAACCTGGAAAAGCAGGGTGCGGGCAATGGTGTCTGCCGGAGCCGACCTGAGCTGTTCCACCAGTTCCGTGCGGGCCTGGGCAAGCTGACCTGATTTGATGAGATCGGTGATGTTCACTTGGTGTATCCTTTTGTCATTTAAAGAATTTTCTCATTTGCACCGGTAGTGTTATTTTATAGTAATTTCCCCGGATAAGTCAAAGTATCTGGTGCATTGGGAAAAAGTTTTTCCGGGCCGGACCGTTCGGCAACATCCCCGGCGAGCGATGCGCGGGGAGCGGCAGTCAGTCCGGCGTCTCTGCTCCGGGCAGTGCCGACCACTTCGCCATGAACACCGACTCCGAGCCTTGCCAGACCAGGGGCTGTATCGGGCCGGACCGGTTCGGCGCACAGATCAGAAACAGCGGGCGGTTGCCGTCCGGAGTCGCGCCGAGCGCCGCGGCGAGTTGCGGGTTTTGCTCTTCCTTTGCCGGCTCAAGGAGGAGCTGCCTGCCGCGGATCTGTTGATAGCACTGGTCAATGGAGCTCACGCCGTCAAGCGCCCCACGTTCTTTCAGCAGCAACCGCCATGTGGTCAAAGCGGCCGCGGGCAGCAGTCGTGTCTTGATGCCGTCAAGGCTGACAAAAAGCGAAAAAGGGAATTCGCGGATGCCGTCGCTGCTCGGTTCGATGATTCCCGCCGTCAGCGGCGATTTTCGTGTCCGGCGGAAGAGAAACAACCATCTTCCCGGCGGCAGGCGCACGCCCTGCCGACCGGCAAAGCCGAGCAGCCAGGATTTCCAGGCCACACCATCCGCGGTGCTGAGCACGGCGATGTAATCCTGGTAAAAAGGCAGTTTGCCGTAAACCTCCAGTGCGGCGGTTTTCCTGCTGCCGAATAAGTTTTGAAGTATGCTCATCGAGTTCGAACCCGCGGGTGTGAACCAGGTATCAGCGCGGCCAGCTCACCGGGCCGGGCAGCAGCTGGTCAAAACCAACCTTGAGCGGCACAAGGGCAAAACCCGGCTGGGTGCGCACCACGGCGGGTTCCCCGTCCTTGGCCGGGGTAACGATCAGGCTTTCCGGCAATTGCAGGGAGACGCGCCATTCGGACAGCCGGGTGCTTTCGAGCCTGGTGCCGCTGCTGATGAGGTAGGCGGGAAACGCAATGCTGCCGCCGGTAACCCGCAGCGAGGTCTTCATGCCGGTTTCCTCGTTTATCGCCTCAATGGTGACGGCAGGGGCTGCGTGGAGATCCCACAGGGCTTCGCCCCGTTTGTAGCGGTTGCCGCTGAAGCGCAGCCTGAGTGCTTTGCGCTTGTCGTCCTCCAGGCCATTGAAGAGCAGCTGGGTGAATCGCGCTGCCGCCTGGTCGGCCTGGTCTCCGGCATCATCGATCATCACTTCCACGCGATGGCTCTTGGGGCGCCCGCCTTCATCAAAAAGAAATTCCCGCCACTGCTGGCACTCTTTCAGAAAGCGCTTCTGGGCTTCGTTGAGAATGGCGGCAGAGGAGTCGGCGGCGGGTTTTGCCTGCAGCAGGCCGTATTTTTTGACAAAGACTTCGAAGCCGTTATCGGCCGAAAAGAAGAAGTCGTTGAGCACGGCGGCACTGCCGACCTGGATGGTCAGGGTGCGCAGGTTGCCTTCAATGTTGTCCTCGATGATCCAGCGCTCAGGGTTGCCGAAGGGGAAGGTGTCGCCTATTTTTTTCTGCCATTCGCCGATAAAGGAGGCAAAGGAGGTGCTGACTCCGGAGGCGACTTTGCCCTTGAGCAGCGAAATGCCGTGGCTCTCTATGGCGGCGAGTCGCAAGGCCAGGGGTTCGCCGCGGCTTAAGGCGTCCCGTTCAACCTTGTTGGCAAAGATGCGGAGCGCGGAAAAGGCGTCCATGGGGGCGGCCCCTGTTTCCGGTTTGGCGCTGAGCGCCTGCCAGGACTGGGTGGCGTCGTCGCTGAGTTCCTTGACGGCGTTGTAGAAGTCGTTTTGCGACTCGTCAAGCATGCTCATGTAGCGGTTGCCGCTGTAGACGTAGGCCGTTTTTTCCACCTTTTGCTCCAGGGACCGCAAGGATGACGAGGCAAGTGCCTTGTTCACCGCGTTCCACAGCACCTCTTTGACTCCCTGGATATCTTTCAACGGCATGGCGTCGAGAAAGGCGTCCATGGGCCAGACACTGATGTCGAGGAAGATGCCCTGCTGGTTCATGACCTCCTGGCGGAAGGCCTGCCATGACTTGGTGGAGAGGATGCGGGCGGCCGGATCAACATCCCGGATGGTATTGTGCCAGAATTGCAGGCACCGCTGCCAGCTTTCCAGCATCACCTCGGTCATGGCCGCGTGGACGGGCTTCAGGCCGACCGTGGCGGCCGGGTATTTCTGGCGCAGGCTTTCATGGATGTTGCTCAGTGTCGTGTACTGGGTCGTCAGCCAGGATGCCCTGGCCATGCGGGGCGGATCAAGACCGGGACTGAGGCTGTCCGCCGTGATGGCGTCCTGGGAGCTTACCGCCTTGATGGCGGCAATGGTGGCGTCTCGTTCCGACAGCCAGACGATATGGCGCATAAAGGAATCAAGGGCGGCCTGCAGTTCCGGTTTTTTCCATTTCTCCCCCTGCAGACCGGCGATAAGTGCCTGTATTTCCCCTGATTTCGTTTCTCTTTCCTTTTGCCATGCCTGGTTCCAGAACCCGAGCACCGCAAGGGGATCGGTGCCTGGTTCCTGGAGGCGTTTGCTTTCCTCGGGGGTAAAAAGCGGACCGAAGTCAAGGGCGACCCGTACCGCTTTTTTGACCGCCGGCATGTCCGGGTCAAGTTGACCGTCGTCGTGGACCACATGACTGTTCCGGCGGATGAAGGCGGCCCACTGCGAGCCGATGTTCTGCTCGGTATCCTGGCAGATTTGGGAATGACGGGTGGCGGTGGAAGTCAGGGAATTGATATCTCCCGGGGGCTGGTCGGTCAGGGCTTTTCCCAGGAGAAGATAATCCTCCTGACAGGAAGCCTTTATCGCCGCGGTCCAGACAAGATCGTCGCGGCCGATGGCGGAGAGGAAGTCGATCCCCTCCAGGAAACGCTTGGCCTCGGCGCTGAAGGATGCAAAATCGTTGTCATCGCCGGGTCGCATCGGCATGACGTTCAGGTTGCCGTATGAGGCGTTGATCATGGTGATGGCGTCCTGGATTTTCTTCCACAGCTCGGGATAATAGGTGGCCCAGAATTCCTGGAGCCGCCCCATGCCGTCCCGTGCCTGGAACATGGTGCCGCGAAACTTGGCAAAGGTGAAATTCGGCATGTCGCCGTAAGGGTAGCCCTTGACCAGCCGTTCCACCTCAAGGCGATTGATGGCCCGCATGGCAGGGGACTGCCAGGGAACAAAGTCAAAGCCGGCCATGATATCGTTGCCGGAAATGGCTTTTCCCGCCTTGGTGTCAAGATACAGCAGGAGCAGTTTGAGAAACCGGGCCTTTTCAGCCGGATCGGCCAGCCTTTCCATGGCGGCGAAATTCTCCCCGGCGGCAAGCAGCATCGGGTGGAGCACCATCTGTTCCAGCAGCGCGTCTTCAATGCGGCCGATCTTTCGGACGATGCCGTGTTCCTTTGATTTGAAAAAGCGGCGGACGCCCTGTTCCATGAGCTGCAAGCGGCCACGGTCAAGTGTGTCAATCACTGTGACGACTTCATTGAAATCAACGGGCTGCGCGGGCTGTCCTTTGCCGAGCAGCATGGTCTGTGCCTTGCGGGCATGAAGCTCGAGGGGCTGCACCAGATTGAGCAATCGGTTGTAGCCGCTGATCAGCAGCCAGGCGGTGACCACCAGGATGACTGTCGCCGTGACGCCTGCCGCGATACGGAAGGTGATCTCCTGCTTGGCCATTCTGCCGGCGCGGTTGACCAGTCCCTGTTCCCGGAAGACTTTCCGGTAGAATATGTTGATGAAATAGGCCCGGGACTGGACAAAGGATTTGGCGAATTCCGCCATGATTCCCTTATCCTCCGCCTTTGCCCCGGACAGCAGTGCCCTGGCGATGGAGCGGCCTTCCTGGAGGCCGCTGCTGAAATAGCAGCCGCGCAGCAGCAGAGGTGAGTGAAAGCGGTCGCCGCTGAAGATGAAGCCAAGGTATTCCCGCAGGGTATCCTTCACCCGGCTGAATTCACCGGGAAAGGCATAGACCCGGTCCGCCTCCGGGCCGGGGGTGATGTCCCGCAGCCGGCGCATGGACCAGCCGTGCAGTCTGCCGTGCAGGAGTTCAAAGAAGTGGTTGAATTCCTCCGGGTTGAACCCCTTGGAGGCGATGTCGCGTCGATTCCAGCCCACTGCCTGGGTACGTTCCTGGGCGGAAAGCGAGGCGCAGAATTCGGCGAAACCGTAAACCAGGTCAAGTTTCGACACCATGATGTACACGGGAAACTCGATACCCAGCACCGCGACCAGCTCGTGCAGTTTTTCCTGGATGTTTCGGGACTTGTTCCTGATGGTGTCCGGCGAATCCTGCAGCAGGGAGGTGGCCGGAATGGTGACGATGACCCCGTTTATCGGACAGCGGCTGCGGTAGCGGCCGAGCAGTTTGAGAAAGGCACGCCACTCCCGGCGGTCAGGGGCGGTGTCAACGGGCATGGTGAAACGGCCGGCGGTGTCGATGATGACCGCGTCGTTGGTGAACCACCAGTCGCAGTTGACGGTGCCGCCCGCGCCGGTCAGCGCATCCTTGCCCAGCGGGAAGTCAAGGCCTGATTCGCGCAGGGTGGTGGTTTTTCCCGATTGGGGCTCGCCGATGAGCAGAAACCACGGCAGGTCGTAAATCTTGACCTTGCTTGCCTTGAGCGTCGCCATGGCGTCGGCCCAGCGGCCCTTGATATCCTGGACCGCGAGTTTCGACTGCTGACGCTGCTGGTCCTCGGCCTGCTGCTGCCGGTCAAGTTCGTCTCCCATTTTTTTCCCGCGTCGTTTTTCAAACAGGCGCCAAAGGAAATAGATGCCGACAATGAGCAGGACGGTGAGCAGGATGCCGCCCAGCCCCAGCAGCAGATATTTTGATCCCAGTTTCAGGCCGAGCCGGGTGAGGTAGTAGCCGAGGATGCCGATGATGACCATGATGCCGGCAAGGGCGGAAAGGGGCGAACGCAACAGGGAAAGTAGTTTTGACATGGCTTTTTTATCCGAAAACTTTTTTTTCACCACGGAGAACACGGAGGATTTTGTTTTTTTCTCTGCGTGTTCGCTGTGCACCGTGGTTGATTTTCATGTTTCGTTGTGGCTGACCATTCCGGTCCAGCCATGCAGGTTACTCGATGAGCGACCGACTGACATCGTTGATCACCCCGGCAATATCGTTCCACATCCATTGGCTGGTGATAAAGTAAATGAGAAAGGAAACCAGCAGCACGGCAATGATGGCCGACAAACCGAACAGTTTCGGCAAATATCTGGTGTCTCCGGCAATGACGTGTTCGGCGCCCGGAGTAAGGCGGCGCTCGTCGTCGGGCAAGCGGTTCGGCAGCAGCGCATAGGTTCGCAGTTTCAGCCCGGTCACCTTTTCCGGCTGGTTGCGGTATCTGCCCCGGAAACCCAAGGCCAGAATGGTGTAGAACAGCTCGGCCAGTTCCGGGTCCCGGTAGCCTTCGTTTTCCAGCAGATCGTAAAATCGTTCGCCCACCACGCTGGTTCGGAAGAATTCCATTTCAAGCAGCCGTTCATGCCATTCCTTGGCCCGGTTCCATGCGGAGGAGAGAATGACCTCGTCGGCAAAGCCGGTCATGATGTATTTGATGGTCGGAAGCTTCGGCTGCAGCGCGGCGACGGTCTGCAGGGAGGCCTCCATGCCGGCCAGGCGGGTGACGATGTCGGCGCGCAGGGAATGGGAATCGACTTGTTCACCGGCTTCAAGCCGGTAGCGGAAACCGAGGAGATAATCAATCACCGGTCGGGCGGCGTTCATTATTCTGTTGTCCATTATTTTTCTCCCTGCTCGATGTGCACGTAAAGACTGATGTCCGAGGTGGCGTCAACCGGGATGCCGTAGATGACGAGATAAAGGTCCCGGCAGAGATCAAGCCAGAATTCCGAGGTGCGCGATATGTCCACCTGATAGTAGTGCAGGCCGCTTTTGTCCGGCAGACCGGAGGGGATGCGGCGCAGTCTCTGGCAGGACAGGCCCCTGGTTCGGGAAATGATCAGCTCCTCCATGCGGGAGGGCGGCGCAATTTTTACCCGGTAATCGCTCAGCATGGCATCGACCTGGCTTTCCGTCATATCGGTGACGATGCAGAGATAGGTCTTGACCCTGGTGCCCTGGGCCGGTTCGAGCCATTCCTTGTCAATGCGGCAGACACGCTGGTCGCCTTCGATTTCAAAACGACGGTGGATGTAGTCGACCACCACTCCGCCCTCGATCATCTGCTCAACCAGCTTCAGCACCGTTTCCATGACAAAGGTGAGATTGTCATGGTCATAGGGGGGGATGGTCAGCCGGGTGTCGGGGTAGAGGGCGACCAGTTCTCCGGCCAGCCGGACAAGCTCCAGGTACAGGTGAAAGGGGTGAATGTGTTCCGCATTGAGAAGCTGCTGCATGAGCAGGCCGTAGCTTGCCGAAATCTGCAGGCGGGAAAGATTCGCCAGTATGCGCAGCGGGTCGCCGGTCAGCGAGATTCTTTTGGCCGACATTTCGCCTTGGAGAAAATTCGCCTGATTGCTCAGCTTGACCACCACATTCTTGGTGCGCTCCCGCAGATGGGAGGAGGCGGTGATGTGGAGCAGCGGCGGGATGTGCGCCGCCTTGAAGACGGGCAGCTTGGAGGACGACCATTCCATTTCGCCGATCTGCATGGCCTCGAACTGGTCCCCCGGATGGGGACCGAAAAAAATCTGAACGTTCCACAGGCGGCTCAGGATCGTCTGCTCATTCTGGCCGTTGTTTTCGTCGGCCAGGGTGTTTTCCTTCAGGACAAAGGTGCGGGCAACGCCCTTTTCCTCCTCGCCCAGTTCATGCACCAGAGGGCGGTGCGGCTCCGGCCGCCTGATGCCGAACCAGACGGGCAGACCCGTATCGAGCTGATCTTTCTGGTCTGCAAAGGATTTTTCCGCGGCATGTCCGTTATCCGGCACATTGATCCAGGTGCCGTCCTTGAGGCGGAAAACGGCGCGATCGATCTTAATGCGGAAGCCGGCCAGGGCGGCGCTGTTTATCTGCAGGTCGCCGATGCCCCACCAGTAGGGGGTGAGGGTGGTGGCCATTTCGCATTCCAGCATGTGCCTGCTGCGGCCGGAGGCCTGGTAATGGTGGGGCAGGAGAAACATCCCCTCATGCCAGTGAACCTCGGCTGTTTCGCTTTTTCCTGTCACGGCGCAAGCTCCATTCTATTGTCTTTGATGTTCACCTTGTAGCTCGGCGCAAAATTGTTTTTTTCCGGAGAAATGACGATCTGCTGACCGAGGCGGTCCACGTTGTTTTCATAGTCGGCGTAAATGATCACCTTGGTGACTCCCTCGGGGATAGTGATTTTCACCTCCCGCCGGGCGTCACCCTTGATGGCGACATGCTGGATTTCTTCACCCACGAGCCGGTCGCGGAGGGTTTCTCCGAACCAGTTTTCCGGGCCAATCTCAAGGACCGATTCGGAGACGGCGCGGTCGACCACGACGATGTCGACCGGCAGCAGGACATCATCGTTTATGGAGGGATCGGCGGCAAAGTTGAGGGTGATATCGGAAAATTTCTTGGGCGCGGCACAGGCCCCAAGCATGACGGACAGGATGAGAAATAGAAAGAGACGACAGGATTTTTTCCCCATTATGGATATTCCTCCTCAGTTTGGTAATTTTTACTTCCGTTCAGTTGGGTTGCGATTTTTCCTTGTACTTCCTGAGCTTCGTCTGAATCTGTTCCCGCACCACCTGTTCCGCCATCCCTTCGCTTTCCACTTTGGTCAGGGTGGCCCTGACGGTGTTGGCGATATCCTGGGGGGTGAGTGCTTTTTTGCCGAGAGGCAGCAGTCCCTTGCCTTGATCATCCGTGTCGGCCAGGGCCTTGCCGAGCCGCGCGCCGAACCGGGCGGCAAAGGGCATGTATCCTTCGCGCTGGGCGGCAAGCAGCAAAACCAGCAGGTGATAGAGGGTCTCCAGGCGGGCTGCGAGAATTTTCTCCCGGCCGGTTTTGTCGGACGCCAGGCGAAGCGCCTCCCGCAGATCTCCTTCCAGCTCCGGCAGTTGCAGTTTGTTGGTTCCGGCAACAGGGCTTTCGGCATCATCCAGAAAGCCTTTTGCAATTCTTTCAATTTTCAGGGCAAAGTCAAGCCAGAGGGGGTCATCATGGCTTTGCTCCGAACGGGATTCCGCCATTGCCGGCTCGGCGGGAGCGGAAGGGGAAACATCAGGGGCCGGAGAAAGGGCGGCGGCTCTGCCCGGTTGCGGGCGGCCGTAGGAAATGCCGAATCTTTCCAGCAGGGGCTGGTCGGAACGAATATAGCGGGAAACCAGGCTCCGCCCCTCTTCGAGCAATGCCTTGCAGAAATGCAGCGGAGTAATGCCCTCCTTGTCTTTTTTTGCCGCAAGATCAAGCACCCGCCAGACCCGCGGGGCGATGATCAGCGTGCCCGGCATGGTCTGCAACATGGGCTGCAGGTTGATATTGGCAAGGCAGGGATCAAGGATTTTATAGCGCGCGCCGGACAGCAGGGTGCGCACGCTGGAAAATTGCTCGCCCTCTTTTTCATCCATTGCCTTGATCAGGGCCAGAAACAGCCTGCTGATATCGCAGTAGCCGCCCTCGGCCGGCATGCGGTTCGAGAGTTCTTCCCACACCGGGTTGAATTCCGGCGAGAAAACATAGTCCTTGCGGGGGTCGCTGAACCCTTTGTCGCTGAAGGAGTTCAGTACATCAAGGATCGACCCCTGAAAAAGCTGGATAATGGTGGAGCCGACAATGAAGGTATCGCCCATTTTCAGGGGGAAGGTCTTTGCCGGCTGGATTTTTTTGCCTTTCAGCCATGTGCCGTTGGTGCTCTGCAGATCGCGCAGGCACCAGGACGGGCCCTCTCGGAGGATTTCGGCGTGCCGCCCGGAAATTTCCAGATCAAGGGCCAGGGAAAGGATGTTTCCCACGTTGCGGCCGATATTGCCCTGTTTGTCAATGAGGCAGTTCAGCCCGTCCATCGGGCCGTCAATCACTTCAAGAACGAGCTGCTCAGTCATTGAGTTTACAGTTGCCCATCTGTTGTGCCAGATTCTCGGCCCGTTCCCGGAACGCCGATGTTGCCGGGATGTCTTTCAGGTAGTCGCAGGCCATGGTGTAATTTCCTTCGTTGTAATAGCGGTATGCTTCATTAAAGAATCTGCCGTGCAAATTGTAGTTCTTGGGGTCACCATCCGATTGCGCGGGCGCGGCCGGGGCAGGCGGCGCGACAGCGGGAGCGGGGGCAACAAGCGGAGGCGCGGCCTGTTGCGCGGCCGGTGGCGGAGCGGTGGGTGCCTTGGGCGGGGCATCATCCTTGTCCCGGGTGAAAAAAAGCACCAGGGCAACAACAAGCAGAATTCCCAGCAGCGCGGCGCCGCCGAGAAGCAGATAGCGGCTGATCCCGGTTTTTTGTGAGGGGAATCCGGATTTGAGGCCGCCGTCGGCCGGTTGGGAGAAGGGGTCTTCCCAGGAACTCTGCCCCTCGAAATCATCAAAGGCGTTGCGACTGCTTGCCGGGGGAAAAGCCGGTGCCGGCTCCGCTTGGGGAGCGGAAGTGTCGCCGGAAAAATCGCCTCCTGGAAAAGGCGGCGGTGCCGGTTGCCGAAAGTCTCCTCCCCTGGGAGCCGGGTGCCCGGCAAAGGGGTCACGGGGGGGAGGCGCCGGCTGTTGCTGTTGGGCCTTGGCGAATTCCGCCGGGTCCGCCATGAAAAGCGTTGCATTGGTATCGATCTTTTTGCGCAGCCGGCAGAGGATTCTGCCCACGGTGAAGGCGGCGGGAGCGGCGATTTCAATGGTTGTCGACTTGTGGGTGATGCCGTTGTGGACCAGGCCGTTCAAGCCGAGAACCTGAATGACCACCTTGTCACCCCGTCTTTCAAGAACCAGGTGTTCGCGGCTCAGGGTGCGATCGTCAAGGATGATATCCTGCGTGGTGTCGCGGCCGACCGTCAGCCTGAGTCCGGAGGAGAGGGGCATTTCAACGGCACCGGCGGCTGTTTCCGCCTCAAAGAACAGATCTTCTTCCCGGATGGGAGGTCTGGGGGGGGCGGGTCGGGGTGGCGGCGCAACGGGCGCCTGGGGAGTGATCGTGACCTGCTCGCCGGCGAAACGGGGGCGCTGGGGGGAATCGAAACCGGCGTCTGCCGCAGGTGGTTCGGGTCTGCCGATATCGAGGCCGGAACCGATACGGGTTTTTTCACTGTCATTGACCGGCGTTGCGGGCGGTTGCGGCTTCCTGTCCGGGGAGAAAAACTCGACTCCCATGCCGATACGGGTCTTGTCGTCTTCGGGGAATTTCTGGTCATTCGTCATTGCGGGCACCAGAGATGGTGTTAAATTGGGCGTCCGGCGCAAAGGCGGCATTGAAACCTCTTCGTTTCAACGGCCGTTGACCCGGATTGGTCGCCGGTTCAGACAAGGCACGCCTTGCAGGCTCTCTGTACTGCTTCAACCATGCTTTTCTGGTAAAACTGATTTGTCAGTTTGTCGGAATCGCCCACTGCCGCCGGCCTGTCGGTAATAATTTTTTCAGTGATCCTGTTGCAAAGACGGTGCCGGAATTTTTACAAAGCCATCCCATTGCAAGCAATCAAAACTATACTATAAATTTGTATATAAATTTCCAGAAAATTTCAAGAAATCTCACAAAACAGCACGCAGGAATCGGATCACTGTTCCGGGGAGGGATGTTGCGCGGACCCCAAAATAGTCAACAATTACCTGGTCAGGTGTTTGTCGACGTAGCGGGCAAGGATTTCGGCGGTGGCCGAAGGCGGCCGCACGGAGAAGAAGTGGTCGATGATCGCATGGGCCATTTCATGGGCCAGCATCCCTTCATGCACATCGGCCACCGTGACGTAAATGGTGTTTTTTTCGTAAAGATACCAGGCCCGCATGGCGTCCTTGCTCCGGAAAAGCCGCTGGTAAACATCCCGCAGGCTGCCGGTGTCCGGATAGATTTTTATGGTCACCTTTTCCATTTTCCGGCGCATATCAAGAATTTCCTGAACCCGCATGAAGAGCGCGTCGATTTTCTCGGTGATGCCGTTGTCACCTGTTTCGTCGGAGGGCACCAGGAGGTGCGCGGCAGGGTCCCGGCGGCGGTCATATCGTATTTTGCCCGCAAACAGGTCAAGCACCTCGCGGCTTTCAAAAAGAAGCACGGCGTGCCGCGTTTCAAGCTGCTGCCATTTGCCGCCGTAAATGGTTGCCGCCCATGAGCTGCCCCCGGCGACGGCAATCAGCCATGCGGTCAGCAGGAGAACGAGGAAGGGGGGGCGCAGTGCATGACGTGCGGGATATGGAGTCGAAGTTGCCAAAGGCCGTCCATCCACTCTTTTACATTCTGTGCAGTTGGAAGTTGCTTTCAATGCGGCGGCGCACGTCCGTAAGCCCGCGGGTGAACTGATCCGGCAGATTGAGCTCTTCGGCCAGTTTTTCCAGATCGCGCACTTCCGTTTCGATTTCAGAGATTTTGCCGGCCAGGCTTTCGGTCATGGTGTTGAAATTTTCGGCCATGATCCGCATCTGGTCTTTTTTGCGGAAGTTGATCCGGTGGGTCAGGTCGCCGTTGCCTGCCGCGGCCAGGCCTTTTTCAATCCGGTACATGGGGCCTGCGATCTTGTGCGAAACAAAAAGAGTGACGGCGATTGCCGCCGCGCTGACGAGGAACAGGGTGATGAGGTTGGTGTAGAGGATCGCCGGCAGGATGCTCATGGCAGTGGATTGTATTTCCAGCCGCGAGTTCTGGAATGAAGAGGTCAGCGTGTCCTGGGACAAGACGAAAAGCAACTATTCCCGGACGATTAAAGCCGACCGTCTGGAAGTAAGTTTTTATGCCGGCTGCGGAGATCAGATCGGAAAAATCGGCTCACAAGCCGGCTAATTGCCTTAAAAAAAATAACCATTGTCCAAAAGCCTGTTTTGGAGGACATAATTGTCCATCCGCCCCTGCCCGAATTTTTCCAGGCAAGGGACCTGCTCTTTGAAATAATTGTCCGGCCTTTTACGTTACCTGGGTAACGGCACCGGCTTGTGGTCCAAGATCGAGCGATACAATTCCTCCATGGTATCAATGTGGAATTCATGGAACTTGCTTCGGACCTTTTCCCAAAGGGATCTCTTGGTCTTCCATTTTTTCCAGGCAGCCTGGAAAAGTGGACAGCATAATTGCTGAATCTGGTCAACCAGAAAGGCCAGCATCATGAGCAGGACGAACACCTCGCTGAGATGCTGCTTGCCCAGGCCGAAGTTGTGGCCGAACTGGTATCCCTGGTTCTTCAGGGTATTGAACGTTTCGTTCTCTATTTTCCACCGGGCACGGGCGCCGCGCATAAACTGGTAGACATTCTCTTCGGTGATGTCCAAATCCGTAATCCAGCTAAAATGCTGCTTTTTGCCGGTTTTTGCGTTGATCTCCCAATATTCGACAAAGGTTACACGCTTATCCTGGTTCGATTTATTGAGTGGGGCATGATACACGATGCGGAAACAATGGCTTATGTCCGTATCTTTCTCGTCATCGATGGTCAGCTCGATTGTCTCACCATTTTCCACGGCTTGATCGACATACTGAAAGAGAAATTTATGGTCGCCTTCTTTAACTCCCAGGATATAGTGAAGATTATGCTTCTCAAGATCTTCAAGGTGGGGTGCATTGGAACTGAGTGAGTCCTCGTTGATAATGAACTTGAAGTGCGGGTGATCCAGGTGTAATTTTTCAAGCAAACGCCTGATGGCATTACGCTCGCAATCATTTTTTGTCTTTCCGTCCTGTTTCCTGATCGTCTCGGGACAAAGAGCTATCGCCTCTTTGTAATCAGGATGAACAACGGCCGCTCCGACCGTCTGGAGGTAATAAGTGACTTCTCCCGTCTTTGAGTTGACTCTTCCCATGCACGCATCGGAATGCAGCGCCTTGGATGAAAAATAACCGGTACCATCGAGATTCAACAGGTAGCCAACGTCCATGAACAGCATTTTTTCAAGAACCTTACCGCGTTGTAACGCCCGGAATGCATCCTTGAACAGCGGCCGGAGATCATTGGGGTCGACACCGTCCAGAATTTCACGCATCGAGGTATCGCAGGGGATGTCGCCCATGCCGTATATGGTTAAAAGATTTTGCGGCGCACAACGCCGTTCGTCAAAGGCCAGCAATGAAGGGTCTTTGAGGGAAAACATGGCAAAACCTGACATCAGGGCATCGGCAAGTGAAATTGTAACCTCACCCGGCCGATGATCATTAATTTCCCCGAATCCGGTTCTCATGGTTGCAAAGAGAGCATCCGCATTCAGGTGCTTGCGCAATTTGATTTTCTCGTTGCGCATGATTTCTCTTTCCCGTGCTTTCACAAGTGTTCTTCGATAGTTAGACATGGTCGCCTCCTATAAGTAGTTGATATTGCTTATAAAAGGCAAAAATCACTATCTTATTAGAATGTCAAGAAAAATTTTAATTTTGGGGAAAAAATTTAAAAAGTTTACGAAACCAATTTTTAAAAACTAAGCTATTGCTGCATCTTCGGGCCATCCGGGAATTGCTGGACGAAAAGCAGTCCGGTGGAGATGACGACCCCGGCCAGCAGCAGCAGACAGAATTTGATGATGAAATGGAACTGAAAACCCTTCTTGATGAAGTATTGCCGGCGTTTGACGGGTGAATCGTGCGGGGACATAAAGACTCCTTGCCGATGGTGCGCAATGTTATTTTCCGTACAGAAGATCCTCGTTGATATCGATGGCCGCCCTGTTCCGCAATTCATCGATCCACGCCTGGAGCGCCAGGCTTTTCTTGTTTTCCCGCAGCGTGTCCCGGATGGGGTCGTGCGCCTCGCTGAGGGAGATACCTTTGTCCCGGTATTGGGGACTTTGTTCGTAAAAGGCGGTGATTTCCTCTTCGGAGACCACGATGGAACGAGACAGTTCGGCGCTTTTCCGGTCGATCAGATCACGGATGAGGGTCGCCTCCCAGTATCTTTCAATGGCTGCGATGAATTTTTTTTCCCGGTCAAGGGCAAGTTTTTTCGCCTCCTGAATAAGCAGCTCTTTTCTGATGAGCTCCTCAAGAAAGGCCCGGCGTGACGCATCGGTCAATTTGAAGTCGGCGTCGTATTCCATCTCATCGGCAAGCAGGGTCTCGAAGTCGCCGACCGGGATATTGTACTCGTTAACCGTGGCGATATGCGGCTTTTCCGGTGTCGATTCACTGGAACAGCCGGGAAGCACCAGGATGATCAGGAGCAGGAGGGTGGAGGGCTTCATGGTCTGGAGAGCCTCATGACAATGTGATGTGAAATTGATCTGTTTGCATGCAGGCAAGGGTGTTGTCGCGCGACCGGTGACAAAAACCGAGTTCGTATGTTCTCATCGCACTCACGTGCATAGTGTGAGTGTATCGGGACGTTCCCGTAACTGCAAGTTTCTTTTCTTGACCTCACGGTTGGCGATGGCGTACAAGAAGAGAATGCATCTGATGGAAATGAATTTTCATTGCAAGTATCAGGGCCAATTGAAAAAATAATTTAATGACAAAACACAAGGAGAATGACCATGGGAATGATCAAGGAATTTAAAGAATTTGCCATGCGCGGCAATGTTGTTGATATGGCGGTTGGTATCATTATCGGCGGGGCGTTCGGCAAGATTGTCAGTTCGCTTGTCAGCGACGTCATCATGCCGCCCATCGGAATGCTGCTGGGCAGCATCGATTTTTCCGAGCTGGCAATCACGCTGCAGGACAAGACGGCCGAGGCGGAGGCCGTTGCCATCAAATATGGTGTCTTCATCAACACCATTCTTGATTTTGTTATCGTCGCCTTTGCCATCTTCATGGTCATCAAGCAAATGAACCGTTTCAAGAAAAAAGAAGAAGCTCCGGTGGCCGAACCGACGACCAAGGATTGCCCGAAATGCTTCACTCCCATTCACATCAAGGCGACACGCTGCCCGAACTGCACTTCCGAGCTGTAACCCGCGGAGTCCCGGCGCAATAAAAAAGCCGTGTCCGGCGCATTGCGCCGGGATATCTTGTCCCCGGCTTATTCGTTCACCGTTTCAATCCCTTCAAGCTTCCAGTCCTCGGTGCCCTGGGGCCGCGCCCAGGTCCAGTCCTCGGCAAATTTTACCGGCTGGGTCATGTTGCCGGAGATCAGTGCGCCGCTTTTGTCGTCAACGGTATAATCCAGAAGATTTGCGGTAAAGCGGACGGTGACAAAGTCTTCCTGATCCTGCTTGCCCGCGTCAAGAACCTCCACGGTGCGGATGGAGATGTTTTCCAGCTTGTTGATCTGGCCCTTGCCGCGCATTTCCTCGAAATGCCGTTCATACTGCTCGGCCAGCTCATTGCCGAGCAGATGGCGGTACGAGGAGAGATCGCGCCGCATCCAGCCGGCCTGTACCTGAAAGAACACGTCGGAGGCCACTTCGACAAAATGTTTTTCATTAAAGCCCGGATCGGTTTGGCGAATCAGGGAAAGCCCCTGGGCCGGACCTGCTGAAGCGGCGCCCGCCGTGGAGCCGGAAGAAGCAAAGCCGCTGAAGTCCGGCGGCGGCTGGAAGCCGGGCATGGTTGCCGAAACCGGCCGCGCGGAAAAACGTTTGAACAGGAAATAACCTGCCACGGCAAGAAGGATGAACGGCAGGATGCCGAGCCCGGAGCCGCCCATGCCGAACAGGCCGCCGAAAAGCATGGCGCCGAGCGCACCGCCCAGAAGTCCGCCGGCAAGGCCGCTGCCGAAACTTGATTTTTTAGTGACCGTACTCTGCTGGGTGGTGGTCGGAGACTTCTGCACAGGGGCCGTGCGGCTGAAACTGCGGCCGCCGGAACGGGAACGGGCATCGGCATAGTCGGCGGTGATCCCGCCCTCTATGAAGATAAGACCCAGAAAAAGAAGCAGAAATGGAGTGAAACGTTTCAAGAAAGTCGCCATGGTATCCTCATGAAAAAAAGAGATGATTCCGCTGAAATTCTTCAGCGGCGACGCAGAGGGGTTCCGCGTGAACCACGCACGGCGTCAAAACGTATTTGGCATACAATAGTCATATTCCTGGGTTTGACAAGGAAAAGATTGTTTGAATGGTGGGCCATACAGAATGCTTTAAGATTCCAGCAAAAATAAATATCAAAAAAGCAACCAGTTGTCTGTGAAGTGAAAAAAAACAGCAAGTACCCCTTAGCCTGGTTCTCCCATTTGCCTGCGATTAATTTCATTGCAATTCGTTGACGTAAGGAGAATAGTAAGACGATGTTTGGGTTCGGGAAGTGCTCAGGAATTGTGTCCCGGGAATGTGATGCCCGATGATGGTTTGCTGTTATCTCGCACTGGATAATAATAAAGGAGATTCATCACTTGTTGACAACAGTTGAACAAAATAGACTGCGAGTATCAAAAAATACCGATGCGCAAAGAAAATCGCAATTCGGGCAGTTTTTTACGCCAGCAAAAACCGCAGCTTTCATGGCTAGCCTATTTCCTGTCGCTAAGGGGAGTTGTCATTTGCTCGATGCTGGAGCGGGAATTGGTTCGCTTTCGGCCGCTTTTTTGGAAAGATGGTTTTCCGGGGATTTTCTTTTTGGGCGGATAGCACTGGATGTTTTTGAAATTGATGCTTCCCTACACCCTTATCTAACTCAGACATTGGCGAAATACAGAAACAATCCAGACTTTGCCTTAACGGTCCGAAAAACCGATTTTATACACGCCGCTGTTGACTATCTCTCCGGCAGTCTTTTCGCGGAACCACTCCCCAAATATACTCATGCCATCCTTAACCCGCCTTACAAAAAGATCAACAGTAATTCCGCACACCGTCTTGCCTTGCGCCGTGTCGGTATCGAGACGGTGAATTTGTATTCGGCCTTTATGGCACTAGCTGTTGCTCTATCCGCGCCAGGCGGACAGGTCGTTGCGATCATTCCTCGCAGTTTCTGTAATGGGCCGTATTACCGCCCATTTCGTGAATTCATCTTTGAACGCACTGCCATCCGGCACATGCATCTGTTTGAGTCACGTAGCAAGGCATTCAAGGATGATGCGGTACTGCAAGAGAACATCATCATCCGGCTTGAGCGTAACGGGCAACAAGGGCCAGTGACCGTTTCCACATCGACTGATGACACTTTCACCGACCTTGCCACACACGAATACCCATTTGATCAGATCGTATATCCCGACGACTCGGAAGGGTTTATTCACGTGCCGACGTCTTTCAATCAAAACATCGAAATATCCTCAGCTATCAGCTGCACGCTGGTTGATCTAGGCCTTATGATCTCAACCGGCCCGGTTGTCGATTTCCGCCTAAAAGCCCACCTTTGCGATATGCCTGTGGAGGGTACCGTTCCATTGCTATACCCCGGCCACTTTACCAGCAGCGGCACAATATGGCCTGTTGCAGGGATGAAGAAGCCAAACGCTATCCTGCGCAATGGGGAAACCGAAAAATGGCTTTATCCCAGCGGCTTTTATTGCGTGGTGCGACGGTTCTCTTCCAAGGAGGAAAAACGCCGAATCGTGGCGAGTGTGGTAGACCCGAGAGACTTTGATAACGCGCCGGTTTTGGGTTTCGAGAATCACCTGAACTTGTTTCACGAGAATAAACGCGGTTTGCCAGAGCTGGTGGCGCATGGTCTGGCTGCGTACCTCAATTCTACCGTTGTTGATGAAAATTTCAGGCGTTTCAGCGGCCACACACAAGTCAATGCTACTGACCTCAAGCTGATGAGATACCCGAGCCGTGACGCACTAATTGAGCTTGGCAACTGGGCCATGCAACACAAGGAACTTACACAGACGATGATTGACGACAAGATAGGGAAGCTCACCGCATGAACGACAAAAACGATTACATCAAGGCCGCTCACCAAATCATCGTTTCACTGGGTCTACCGCGGGCACAACAAAACGAACGTTCTGCGCTTTGCCTTCTGGCCCTGCTAAATCTTACGCCTGGCAAGAGATGGGCTGCCGCTGAAAATCCGCTTGTCGGAATCACGCCCATAATGGATTGGGCACGGAAGTACTACGACAAGGATTATGCTCCAAACACCCGCGAGACTGTCCGCCGTCAGACGATGCACCAGTTCTGTGATGCTGGTATCGCATTATATAATCCGGATAAGCCTGACCGCCCGGTAAACAGCCCTAAAGCGGTTTATCAGGTAGAACCAGGCGCGTTGGCTCTGCTACGCCAGTTTGGCACTAAGGCATGGCATAACGCATTGGCAACTTATCTGGCTAATCGAGAAACATTAGTCGCCCGTTATGCAAAGGAACGAAACCAGAACCGTATACCAGTTGAGATTGCCCCTGGAAAGAAAATCACCCTCAGTCCCGGCGAGCATAGCGAACTTATCCGGGCAATCATTGAGGACTTTGCCCCGCGCTTCGCGCCGGGCAGTGTGCTTGTTTATGCAGGAGATACCGGCGACAAATGGGGCTACTTCAATGCTCCTCTACTGTCTGAATTGGGTGTCGAGGTTGATTCTCATGGTAAAATGCCTGATGTAGTACTGCACTACACCGAGAAAAATTGGTTGTTATTGGTTGAGTCAGTTACCAGCCATGGACCGGTTGATGGCAAACGGCACGACGAGCTTGCTAATCTCTTTGCTGGTTCTAATGCCGGATTGGTCTATGTGACCGCTTTCCCAAACCGTGCAATCATGGGGCGATATCTATCGGAAATAGCATGGGAAACAGAAGTGTGGGTAGCTGATGCTCCGTCTCACCTAATTCACTTTAACGGCGCACGCTTTCTTGGGCCATACAATGAGTCTTAAGTCATTAATAAAATTAACAAAAATGTCAAACAATCGCAACAAAACCGACGCCGGGAAGCTGGCCGAGGCGCTACGCGGCAAGGTCACTGGCTGGCGCGGCTTATGCGTGCCGCTCGACAACCCATATATGAACTTGAAAGCATCCGAAGCTGGATTGAAAAAGCTTAAAGATTTTATCGATAAATTAGCGGACGTTCCAGAAGAAGAATGGCCCTATTTTACAGAAAATCTTACTGGATGATGAACGACAATTATAATTCCCCCCGGAAAAATAATTGTCGTTGATCAGCGGGCATCCATGCACTCCCGATCACCTCACCACACATTGTTTCAAGGATTTTGCTTGGGGTAGACTCGGATAATCCCGAGATCATGGGAGCCCCCCTTGCCCTCCGATCCCTCATATTCCAGAAACACTTTCACCGGCAAAGGCCCGAAGGTGTTCACCATGCTATGATCGTTCAGGCGATCTTCCAGCATGACTGTGAAAGAGACTTCCTGGTCATTGGCGACCACCACGGACGAAGTTGGAATGATCTTGATATATTCCCCAATTCCGAGGCTTTCTCTCTGATCATGCGAGTAGACAACCTGTTCATATTTCTTGGGTAACTGCGCCACACTGATCATGTCATATTTGAGACGGCATTTCACCTGCACGGCTTCGCCGGGGCGTGCATCGATCTCTCGCATCACGGATCCTCCTTATGCAACCACATCCTCATCAGGAGCGGTTCGCTTTTCCTATGCCTTTGAAAGAACAATAGACTCCGGAGAGACGGATGGAATCACCGCCCCATCTTTCCGGAGCTCTATGGTCTCCTCATAAACAGAGGGCACCCCGATGGCGTCCTTGCCGAGTTCTATGGACTCCTCATAGACCGATGGCGGCTCCGGTTTCCAGCCCTCACAAGGAGAGTCTATTGCCCATCGAATATACTTGATACAGCCGAAGGTGTTATCTCCTTTGTCGATTTCACGCCGCTCGGTCGGATGTCGTGTGCTCCTGCGCGCCTCCCCTTCCTGGGAAATCCAGCGCTTACAGCCGGCTATACCTTCTTTGGCGCGCGGACAGGGCCAGCGGCTTGGCTCGATTTTACTTCCGGGTTTGAATAAAAAAATCATGACTCGGCGGTTCGGGGCGTTCTCGGCGTTCCTCTTTTCCCTGTTTGGAGATTTTTGGTATTCTGCTTCCTCCTCTTGCGAAAAAAGCAGGCAAGGATTGAACTCACTGCAACCCTGGTAATCACCCCTGCCGCCCGGGTCCGCCCCCCGTGCCAGAAAGTCTTCTTGGTGGGCCAGTTGATAGGGTTCACCCTTCTTGTCCACGCAGACATGGTCCATATAGGCCTTGTATAGCTTGGGGCGGGTTTGGGACCCAGGATCTCCATCATCATCCAGTCCCTGTTCTCGCTGAAACGCCTTAATAGCGTCCAGGGTATCCGGGTCTTGTTTCCCGGTGATGGGCCCTCTGTAATAACCCAAGGACGAGAGCATGATCTGGATTTCGTCGGTATCCCATTTGTCTTGCCCGCAAGGGTTCTTATAGAGGTCCTCCCAGAGATCGGTGTTGCGGACCAGCATCCCATAGACAGCCTGGGCGCGACGTCCACTAAGGGTCTTGTTGGACGCGTCGTCCCCCACGGGATCGGCATGCCCGAAGATCGACAAGGGAGCATAGGGATGATCCTTTCGGAGAGCGTCAAGCTCTTGGAACTCGTCCGTTGCTTCCGGCTTGATGAAAGAGGAGGCGAACTCGAACCGAATGTCATCGACTCTCCAGCAGGCAACAGGGACAAGGGCCACTTTTACGGTATTATATTCGCCGTCACTCGACGGGGCCACCAGGACCCGCTGAAACTTTCGTTGAGGATGTTCGCCCGACAAGCCACCTTGTGATGTCCCTCGAACCCCGCTGCTTTCATTGGCCATCTGCTACACCTGTTAGTTCGAGCCGGACCGAGGTTCTCGGGACCTCCTGCGTCCATACTTCTAGCATCCGTGGATTTCCTTGAGTTTGGCCTGCGTGTTGGGGCCGCAGTCTCCATCCACTTTAAGCCCGAAGTCACATTGGAATTCCTCAACAGCCAGACGAATCTGCTGTTCCTTGATGCACCCCATGGGCCCTGCGTTGTATCCCAGGTTATGGAGACGCGACTGCCACCCAGTCGGCTCTTCGACTGGGTCTAAACGGCCGATTTCGAGCGGGATCTCCGTGTCCTGAATCGTGAGCTTTCCGCTGGTCGCGTTCATGGGAATCCGCTGT
Organism: Desulfobulbaceae bacterium DB1; assembly: GCA_001914235.1. NCBI lineage: Bacteria > Pseudomonadati > Thermodesulfobacteriota > Desulfobulbia > Desulfobulbales > Desulfobulbaceae > Desulfobulbaceae bacterium DB1. The sequence continues at coordinate 271,722 of MQUF01000003.1, read as the reverse complement.
TCAATGCGGCCGTTACTGTCCGTGGTCAGCGGATACTTTGTGAGACCCAGCCGCAGTTCGCAGGAGGTGTCGGCAATGGGTTGATCTTCGGCGTCCTTAATAACGATTCGCAGCATCAGAACCTCTCCGTGGTATCGAAAACGATGCCGCTGCTCTCCTGCGCATGGCTCTTCCTTGATTTCCTTGTCAGGAATAAAAATACGGTCCCCCGGAAAGAGGACATTGGGGTTCCCCCGTTTGTTTTTGAGCTCCGCATTTTCGGGATGGTCCCAGATGGCCTTGTGACTCGAAAAACCATTTTCCGATGCGATCTTTGAAAGATATTCCCCCTGTCGGACAACGTGAACCTTTGGCATCTTCAGGATCCTAACCCGGCAGAACCGGCACCAAGAAAGCAACAAGACTCGTGCCGCTAGGCACACGAGGAGCAAGAAGCAAGAAAGAAATTACAAGTTTTTTAATGATCGGGTTCATTGTTGTCAAGTTCCATTTGCACGCAACTATTTCCTTAATTAAAGACCGAATACGAGATCGAGCACGAAAGGTTTCGACTCGCCGATGATCAAGAAGGATCTTCAACGAAAACGGACTCGATCTTCATCATAAAAAAAATAAGATGGCAGATAATGCCTTTTTTCCCGCACTCGGGCTTCCCGCTGGTGCGGTCCGCGCTTTTTCATCGCGGACATAATTTTTGATCTCCATTTCGAGTTGAAAAACTTCTCTCTTGGTGGAGCGAATTTGGAGCAAAAATACAAGAAAATAAAAAAGCGACTAACCGTTAATCGGTTAACCGCTTGAGATTACTGGCGCGCCCGGAGAGATTCGAACTCCCGACCCGCGGATTCGAAGTCATTATCTTCCGGGCTTCATCATCCTCATTATATTGTAACTTAATGAAATAACATAGATTAAATTTTCTGTATTTTAGTAAATAACTGAGAATCCCATTGATTTTGGATTATTTTTCACACATGAATTCTCACACGGAAACGTGATTCTGTGATTTGATAATAGTCCTTCTCCATCGAAAGAACAACCTAATAGTCATTTGAAAAGTGTCACCATTGACTCAGGATTGAAAATATATTTGATTTCGGGATTGGGGTTCTCTTGACTTGAATCAGGCCGGGGACATGTTGACTTTTCTGATGGTGTGAAATTGGTAGGCGTCCAATATTTTATACCTCTCCTCGGAAATTTTTCCGGAATTCAGTTCAACTCGCATTGTGTTTCATGAGATAATGCCCCGATCACCAGTTGACACAATTACGCCAATGACGTATATATAATTTATGATCATCGTCGAAACGCCAATTTTCACCAAACAGCTTCTCTCTGCTCTTTCGGATGAAGAGTACCGTCAGTTCCAGAATATGTTACTTGAGAGGCCTGATGCAGGTAAGATTATACCCGGCAGTGGTGGTCTTCGTAAATTGCGCTGGGCGGCGGAAGGACGCGGCAAACGAGGTGGCCTGAGGGTAATCTATTATTGGTTCACCGCCAAAGGGACTATTATACTCCTGTTCATCTATCCAAAGAACATGCAGGACAATTTAACGCCCGACCAACTTAAACAGCTTAGGATGATCGTTGAGGAGGAATATCATGAATGATGAACTTTTTAAAGAACTGCTGGAAAGCGTGAAGCAGGGGGCGGCAATCATGAAAGGCTCAATGCAGCCTTCTCGTTCATTTGAATTTCCTGAGACCGAGGTTCGCGCTCTGCGTGAACAGTTCGGTCTCTCTCAGGATAAATTTGCACACCTTGTTGGCATCAGCGTGGGGACGTTGCGTAACTGGGAACAGGGGCGCCGTAAACCGGAAGGGCCTGCGCGTGTACTCTTGCAGGTTGTTTCCCGGCATCCTGAGATTCTGCTTGATATAGCGGGAGAACAGGCCTCAAATGCAAAGCGCCAAACCAGCAGCTCAACCCGGATCTCCAAAAAGGAGGCAGCCGGTTAGATCAAAGACTTCAGTATAAAAATAGTGGAAAGCAAATAATACATGCAGGATTGCTATTGCCAAAGGTGCAACCGGAAAAAAGAAAGGCGGCCACCTCACTCCCGGAAGGGTGCCAATGTCCAACCAGTTGTATGAAGTTTTATCAGGCAGGCATGAGAAGCGTGATCTCCAGAAAAACCGTGGGTATTCTGGCATCGATACTGGAGCAGAAAAGAAAATCGTTTTGTGGAAGGGCCTTATCTTGATCGGAAAAAGATCATGAGAACCCTATGCGCAAAGGCTGGGGTGAGATATTTCCGGTTTCAGGCGTTAAGGCATGCCGGCGCACCCGTTATGGAAAGCTTCAATGTGTCGATCGGCTCAATCCAGCGAATTCTCGGTCACGAGAACCGTTCCACAACCGAGATCTACTTGCACAGTATCGGAGATTCGGAGCGACAGGCGATAGCAGCTTAAGAGCTTGCCAGGCAAAAGTCTCACACGAATTCTCACACATAGCAAAAAAGAGGTTACGTCAGATTGGCGTAACCTCTTGAATTTACTGGCGCGCCCGGAGAGATTCGAACTCCCGACCCACGGATTCGAAGTCCGGTACTCTATCCAGCTGAGCTACGGGCGCTTGATGATCGTGAATGAATGCAAAATAGCAGTCTTTCCTGAAAAGATCAATACGGGAAAGATGATTTCATTTTTTCCGCCGGCCGGAAATATTCCTCTCGTCGGAAAGAACCCGCCACATTCTTTCCGTAATGTCGTCAATATCGGCTGTTGTCGCTGAGAGGGGCAGCCAGAGATAGATGATGTTGCCTAAGGGGCGCAGGATGAGGCCTTCCTCCAGGCCTTTGAGGTAGATGGGCCAGCCCACCCGCTCGGCAAAGGTGAACGGTTCGCGGCTCGCTTTGTCCTTTACCAGTTCCAAGGCGCAGATCATGCCCAAGCAGCGCAGGTCGCCCACCCAGGGAAGATCGAGAAAACGGGCCATTTTCCGGTGCAGATGGGGAATGGTGGCGGCCATGCGCTCAAAGGGTTTTTCGTCGGCAAATACCTGCAGGGAGCCGAGAGCGGCGGCCGCGGCCAGCGGATTGCCGGTAAAGGTGTGTCCGTGGAAAAAGGTTCTGTTTTCGGTGTACGGCCCGTAAAAGGCGTCATAGATGGCATCGGTGGTGACGGTCGCCGCCATGGGCAGCATGCCGCCGGTCAGGCCCTTGGAAAGACAAAGAAAGTCGGGGGTGATGCCGGCTTGCTCAAAGGCGAACATCGTGCCGGTGCGGCCAAAACCGGTGGCCACCTCGTCCAGGATAAGATGAACGGAGTGGCGGGCGGTCAGTTCCGCCAGCCTGTTCAGGTACCGCGCCGGATAGATGCGCATGCCGCCCGCCGCCTGGATGAGCGGCTCGATGATCATGGCGGCGATGGTGTTTCCTTGCTCGTCCAGCAGTTTTTCCAGGGGGTCGAGACACTCCAGACGGCAGTCGGCAGGCTGTTGTTGCATGGGGCAGCGGTAGCAGGAAGGCGACGGAACGGTGTGGGAATCAAAGAGGATTGCGGCAAATTCCTGGTGAAAATCAGGCACGCCGCCGAGGCTCATGGTGCCGATGGTGTCGCCGTGGTAGCCGCGTTCCAGGGCGACAAAGCGGTTGCGTTCCGGCCGGCCGCGATGCCGCCAGTACTGCAGGCTCATTTTCAGGGCCACCTCGCAGGCAGTGGAGCCGTTGTCCGAATAAAAAACCTTGGTCAGCTCCGGCGGGGTGATTTTAATCAGTTTTTCGGCGAGTTCGATTGCCGGGGCGTGGCTGGTGCCGGCCAGCAGCACCTGGTCCAGCCGGTCCAGTTGCCGCTTGATTTTCTTTGTGATGGTTGGATGGTTGTGGCCGTGCAGGATGCACCACCAGGAAGAAATGGTGTCATAATAACCGCGGCCCTTGTCATCGTAGAGCATCAGCCCGTCGGCCCGGTCGATGAGGAGAAGGTCGCGGTCGGCATAGTCGTGCATCTGGGTGTACGGGTGCCACAGATGCTTGCGGTCCCGGTCCTGCAGGGTGGGGTGCATGATCACGACTCCCCGGCAGGGTCCAGGTGATAAACATCGGCAAGGTTGCGGTGCTGTTCGGCAAAGTCAAGCCCGTAGCCGACGAGAAAGCCCTCGGGAACGGAAAAGCCGGTGTAATCCGCCTCGACCTCCACCTCCCGCCGTTCCTTTTTGTCGATAAGGGCGCAGACCCGGACGCTTGCCGCGCCCTTGGCCTGAAAGTGCTGTTTCAGGCGGGTAATGGTCCGGCCGGTGTCGATAATGTCTTCCACCAGCAGAATATTTTTGCCGTCAAGAGGGAGTTCCACGTCTTTCATGAAAGCGAGCCGGCCTGATGAGCTTTTCATGCCGTAACTTGCCACCCGGATAAAATCGATCTGCAGCGGCAGGTCGATGGCGCGGGCCAGATCGGCCATGAAGATAAAGGCGCCGTTCAGGACGCCGATCAGGATGAGCTGGTCGTTGCGGAAGTCGTGGCTGATTTGGCGGCCGAGTTCCGTCACCCTTTCTGCGATTTTTTGACGGTCCAAGATGATTTTTTTCATGGCAGTGGCACGGGATGAGGTGATATCCGGAATTGACGCTGATCGTTTCTTTTTGCTTTCTTTTTACGGGAGTTTCGCGCAGAAGTCAATGCCTCCGGCGCGGCGCCTTTTTCCACCGTTGCGAATCCTCCTTCCATGTTAACGGGCAGTCTGCGGGGATCGCTTGCCGTATTGGGCACGGATCTGCTCCAGCTTATGGGCCGCATCCCTTATTTCTATCAGGTCGCTTTTGGCCGGGGCATTGCCGTACCAGTGGGCGTAATCCGGATTTGAATGGGCGACACCGATAATCATATTCTTGAGACTGACATCCAGATCGTGCAGATAAAAACGGAAACGTTCGGCAATGGTCCGGGCAACGAATTGATTGACGTTGGACTCCAGGGTGAAATTCAATTCCAGCGCACCGTCTGAGTTTTTCTTGAGTATTCCTTTGCCTGTCATATCTTCGACGAGAAGGCGAGCGGCTTGGCTCAGGGTTGCGGCATGGTTTTTTATGGCGGCAAAATCACGGCTGAAGGCTTCGGTCTGTTTTTTGGTGTGGCAGGTTCCGCATATTCCGGCCATCTCCTCCGCTGCACGGGGGGCGGCTGTGTCAGCCCCATGGCAGGTGGTGCAATCAGGTTTCATGCCGCCGGCCGGCAGCACGCCGTGGAAGGATGATTCGTAGGTGCTTTGCGCGATGTCCGTCGTATCGCGCGGCGTGGTATATGATGTAATCGGGGTCAGCGATTCTTTTTTTGCCGCCAACTCTTCCAGCAGCAGCGCCTCGGCCTCAAGTTCAACCAGATAATTTCGCATGGGAATCAAGCCTTTATAGGCGGCCATCTTGAAGTCCTGGTGATATGCCCCTTGGGCAAGGTGAATCTGCAGATACTTGTGCATCTCAAAATAGAGTTTTTCGGCTCTGGATGTGTCTTCATAGAGCTGATGGCCTCCGAGCACAAGGGTTTTGCCTTCAACAGGGTTGGCTTCCCGGTCAGCGGGAGCGGGATGGAGAAGTCCCTGCTGTCCGAGTTTTTTGATAATGGCACGGCCCTGCTGCAGAAGCATTTCACCCTGCTTTTCAAGCATTTCGGCGCCGTCAAGCCATTGTTTGTTAAAGCTTGGTTCGTGGCATTCATTGCACAGCGCTTCCATGGGGCTGGAGGAAAGCCTGTCGAGATTCTGATTGGCGTTATGGGTGTTGGGGAAATGGCAGCCGGTGCAGGTCGCTTTTGTTTGATGGTGTTTTGATTTGATGTATGCCTCCATCTGCGGGTGATCCGGTCCCATGTGGCAGGTATAGCAGGCCTCCGGCCGACGGGCTTGCTCCTTGGAGAAACTGTGTTTGTTGTGGCAGAAATCACAGCGGCCGTCGTCACTGCCGGCGCCGATCCCGTGGCAGGCCTCACAGCCCTGCGCCCGGACAACGGCGGGCTGTTTCATGTATCTGGCGCTTGCCTGCATATTCTCCCATGTTTTGCTGTGGTCACTGGCGAGGTATTCGGCTGTTTCCCGTGGATGGCATTGTTCGCAGGCTTTTCTGGCCGTGGCTGCAGGCATATTTTGATGATCGGCGCCATGACAGTCAACGCATCCCACTCCTTCTCGGCCGTGGGCGCTTTCCTTGTGCTCGGTGAAGATTCGTCGACTTACCCTGGCATGACATTCTTCACACGTTTCCTTGGAATTGAGGATTTCGGAGATCGTCATATCCGGCGGCGAAACACGCGGTTGCGGCTGCACGGCGCCTGCAATGGAACCATGCAGGAAAACGAAAGAAAAGAGAATTATCGTCGACGACCATCGTTTTGTGACGCGAAAGGACAATGTGTTCATTGGTATCCTCCTGAGTGTGACGGCATAAAAAAATGGTAGGCTCCCGGCACCCCGGTTGCTTTCAGCGGGCAGGCGCGATCAGCGGTCCCGGCGATTTTGCATTGACGATAACGTTTTCTTCCTGCTATTCTTTACGGAAGTTTTACATCTATGTCAATGCCCTCGTCCGTTGCCGTTTTCCAGAGCTCCCGCGGGGGCGCAAAAAGAACAGGAGAAAAAACATGAAAAAATATCGATGCTCGGTGTGCGGCTATATCTATGATCCGGCGGTAGGTGATGCGGACAGCGGTGTTGCCGCCGGGACCGCTTTTGAGGATCTGCCGGACGGCTGGACCTGCCCGGTCTGCGGTGCGGAAAAGGATGCCTTTGAGCCGGTTGATTAGCAGCCGTTACGAAACACGGGTCGCTTCACCGCTCTTTCTTGCGGCTCCTAATGCCGTTGTTCCGGGCATTCGGCCATGTCATTTATCGACAGCGGCTTAATCCGGTCAGATGACCAGCAGGGTGGAAATATCACCCCACATCCGGTCCAGTTCCTCGTTGAATGATTGAATGAAGTTATCGACATTGACGTCGATAAAGGGGCGGTGCTGCTCCTGCAGCATCACCCAGCCGAAGGAAGAAGCCGGTGAGACGGAGGGGGCTCCGGCCCTCCCCATCATGATGCCTCTTTCCTTGGCAAAGATATCGGCAAGGTGGATAAGGGCCACCAGCAGAATGTTCTCCCGCGCCTTTTCCGGCGTGTGATGATACAGCATCACGTCAAGGTAGGGTTTGGGCAGCCCCATTTTTTCGCCCAGCCAATAGCCGGCCTGGCCGTGATCGGTGCCGATATACTCCTGCTCGGCTTGGCTGATATTTGATTTGATGAAATCCGGTCGCAGCAACTGGGGATAAAAATTGACTTCATGCCGGTCAAGCGCCAGTTTTCCCAGGTCATGAAACAATCCGGCGAGATAGATATCATCCGAAATATTGATGCGAATCGCATCGCGCAGTATTTCCGCAATTCGGCCGACGGCCACCGAGTGCAGCCAGAACGAATCCGCCAGTTGACCGAATCCTCCGAAAAGATTTTCTTCGTTTAAGACCTTCATTGTTTCCGCCGCCACAACTTCCTGCAGATTTTTAATCCCCATGGTGACCATGGCGTGAGGCACGGAATTGACCGTCATTGTTCTGCGGAAAAAAGAGGAGTTGGCCTGCTGGATCACCTTGGCCGCCAGCATGGGGTCCGAGGAAATAAGGTCGGCAAATCGTCTGGTATCGTCGCAGTCGCCGACAAGAAAGGACGAGAGGCGCGCCGCAACCGCCGGGTTGATCGGCAGGTCAATGTTGCCGACGATACGTCGCTGCATTTTCCCCCTGGCAACGGCTTGGGGCTTGGGGACAGGCGGCAGGCCGGATGTATTGATTTCGCCGGCGGTTTTGGGCTGGGCAGGTTTTGCCGCCGCCCGCCGTTGGAATGGTGACGCCGGGGAAGCCGGTTTGGGACCGACAGGTGGTGCCTGGAGGCTTGGCGAGACGGTTGGTTTTGTTTCCCCGGATTCCGAGGCGGCGGCGGAAAGATCTCCCATTCGTTTATTTGCGGCGATCAGGCGGGTTACCAGGATTTCGCAGAAGCGGCGATAGAATTTGAGCTGCAGAAAGACGGAAGCCTGATTTAAAATGTCGGGCTCAACCATGAGGATATAGGAGTCCGAGGTTGTTTTTACCCCGGCCGTTCTTCTCGTTTCCCCGACCAGGGCCATTTCGCCGAAGGTGGCCCCGGTGGAGAGTTTGGTCAGTTCGACGTTCTGGCCGTTTTCGGTGGTGATGAAAACGGAAACAGTTCCCTTGACCAGAATGTAAAAGACCTTTTCCAGGGTGTCTTCCTTGATGATCTGGGTGCCGGTCGGCACCTTCAGCCAGCGGCTCACCGCCAGCAGCTGTTTCAGTTCATGGTCGTCGAAATCCTGGAAAAAAGGGATCTTTTTCAGGAAATTTACCTGCTGGTCAAAGGCGCTGCTGCTTTCTTGTTTCTGCTTCATTCATTATTTTCCTATGCAGAATTGCTCAAAGATCACGTCCAGTATGTCTTCCGTGGTCGTTTCGCCGATAATATCGCCCAGATGGTCAAGGGCGGTCTGCAGTTCAATGGCCAGCAGATCGGCCGGCAGCCCGGTCGTGAGGCCATTTTTAACATTTTCGCATGCATTGAGCGCTTTTTCAAGAGAAGTTCGATGCCGGACGTTGGGAATGCAGGAATGGCCGGGGTCCCAATGCGCGGTGCCGGTGACCAGTTGAAACAGGCCATCTTCCAAATCGTCGATACCGGCATGGGTTTTGGCGGAAATATGAATGGGGGCGGTGTCCGGAAAGGCCTGGCGAAACAATGAAGCCGACGGTTCGGCAATATCTGTTTTATTGATGAGCAGCAGTCGCTTTTTTGAGCCGATTGATTCGTACAGCTTGATATCGGCTGGTTGGGGCGGTTGGGTGCCGTCCACCAGAAGCAGCACCACATCGGCTTGCGCCAGTTTTCGTCGGGCGCGTTCGATGCCGATTTCCTCAACCTCTTCCGCATTGTCGCGGATGCCGGCGGTATCGACGATGCGCACGGGAATGCCCTTGATGTCGAGAAATTCCTCTATGGTGTCGCGGGTCGTGCCTGGAACCGCGGTGACAATCGCCCGTTCCTCCTTGAGCAGCGCGTTCAACAGGCTTGATTTGCCGACATTGGGCTGGCCGAGGATGATGACCGAGATGCCGTCCCGAAAGATTTTCCCCTGGCCGGCTGATTGAATCAATGTGCGCAGGGGAAGAATGATCTCATCCTCCAGCTGGCGCCCCATGGCCTCGGCCTTGATGATCTCCACGTCGTCATCCGGGAAATCGATGGCGACTTCGATAATCGCCCGCAGGTTGATAAGCGAGGCACGGATGCCGCTCACCAGCTCGCCCATCCGTCCCTGCAGCTGGGCCATGGCCATCCCCAGACCCTCGCTTGTTTTGGCCTGGAGCAGATCGATAACCGCTTCCGCCTGGGTGAGGTCGATACGGCCGTTGAGAAAGGCCCTTTTGGTGAATTCGCCCGGTTCGGCGGCAACGGCCCCGAGGTTAATGATGAGCGCCAGTATTTCCTGGAGAACCAGAAAACTGCCGTGGCAGTGAATTTCAACGACATCTTCCCTGGTGTAGGTGCGGGGAGCGCGCATGAAAACAGCCAGCACCTCGTCGATTATCCGGCCGGTACGGGGATTTTTGATCCAGCCGTAGCAGAGCCGGTGACTGAGGAATGATGCCGGGGGGGTCGCGGGAGAAAAGATTTCGGTGAGGATCCGCAGGGACCGGCTGCCGCTGATGCGGATAATGCCGATCCCTCCCGGTCCGGGAGGGGTGGCGATGGCGGTTATGGTCGCATCAACGCTTGGCAATGCAATGGTGTCGGTCGTGGTTTCAGACATCGCGGCGGGCTATATTCACCATAAAGTTAGGAGCCGTAACGAAAACACCCTGTCGCTTTCCGCGAAAATCCGTTTCGGCTCCTTATTTCATTCCGGGCAGCCGGGTGGCTGTGCTCTTTCGTGACAACGGCTGAAAGATTGCCACCATTATCGGCGATCCGGACGGGATTGTCAATTTTTGCGATTTTTCCGCCGCGGCCCCGACTGGCGGGGCCGGCCCTTGCCCGGAAGATAGATGAGGATTTTCTTGAAAAGACCGTCACCGACACTGCGGCTGCGGATGGTTTTGTCATCCTGCAGGGCCAGGTGAACGATGCGCCGTTCAGCAGGATTGAGAGCGGGAATGGTCCTGGTTTTTTCCGTTTCCTTGACTTCTTCGGCAAGTTTCAGGGCAAGTTCCTGGAGTTCGCCTTTCCGTTTTTCCCGGAATTCGCCGGCGTCTATGGCAAACAGAATTTTCTGTGGGAATTTCTTGCCGATGATTTTGCGCATCAGGTACTGGATACTGTCCAGTGCCTGGCCGTCATTGCCGGTAAGTTCTTCGCTGTGTTCTCCGGAGATTTTGACGTAGGCCTTGTTTTTTCTTTCTTCAATCTCCAGTTCGGAAGGGAAACCCATCAGGGTCAGCAGCTGGTTGAGGTCGTTTTTTATCTGGTCGAGAATTTCCGGAGTCAGAGGTTCCAGGGGAGTCTCGCTTTCTTTATCCCTTTTCCTGTTTTCCCGGGCAGGTTGCTTTTCGGTTGAGGCGGGAGGCGTTTCAGCCCTTCCTTCTTGTTCCGCGGTTTCGTCATGCGCCTCCTGCGCAGGAGCGGGCTCCGGGCGCGAAGGCGTTTGACTTTTTTCGTTTACCTGGGTTTCGCTTTTTGCCGATTTTTTTCCAGCTCGGATAACGGCCTGCTTTTTACAGAGGCCGAAGATGCCGGAGGAGCCGGTTGAGATGATTTCAATGGCAAGTTCTTCCTGGGGGGCGTGAAGCTTTTTGCATGCCTTGCTGATGGCTTCATCAATGTCTTTGCCTTTAAATTCGAGTTTCGTGGACATTCGGTTCTCCAAAAGAAATAACGGTATAATCCAAGGGTAAGCGCGGTGCGGTTTAGCGCAGAGTGCCGTCAGTCCGCTCGATTAATCGCATATTGCTGCGCGATGGCTAACAGGTTGTTGACAAACCAGTAAAGAACCAGCCCTGATGCAAAGTTGAGAAACATAAAGGTGAAAACCACCGGCAGGAACATCATGATTTTCGCCTGGGTCGGATCACCGGTGGTGGGGGTCATTTTCTGCTGGAGAAACATGGAGGCCCCCATCAGCAGGGTCAGGACCGGAATACCGCCTAATATCGGAATATCAAAACCGATAAAGAGCCGGTCGGGCGCGGAAAGATCGGTTATCCAGAGCATGAAGGGCGCGTGGCGCAATTCTATTGTCTGGAGAAGAACCTTGTACAGGGCGAAGAAAACAGGAATCTGCAGCAGCATCGGCAGGCAGCCGCCCATGGGGTTGACCTTGTACGTCTGATACAGCTGGATCATTTCCTTGTTCAGTCTTTCTTTGTCATTGCCGTATTTTTCCCGCAGTTTGGCCATTTTCGGCTGCAGTTTCTGCAGGGTTTTCATGGATTTCATGCCCTTGTGGGCAATGGGCCAGAAAAGGGCCTTGATGATCACGGTGACAAGAATAATCGCCAGACCGTAATTGTGGACAAAGCCGTAGAGAAAATTGAGCAGGTAGAGCATGGGTTTGGCCAGCACGTCAAACCAGCCGAAGTTGATGATCTTGTCCAGATTGTGGTCGACCGTCTTCAGGGTGCTCAGCTCCTTGGGGCCGAAGTAGATGATATACGAATAACGTTTCTGGCCGCCGGGAGGGAGGACGACCATGTCGCCGCTCAGGACGCTGGAAATGGTGTCTTCGCCGGTCAGGCCGAAGTGAACACTCGACGGGCCGTCGTTGTCGGGAATGACGCTGGTCATGAAATAGGTATTTTCATAGGCCACCCAGTCCAGCGTGCCGTTGCGGGTCTGTTTCCCTTTTTTCAGGTCATCCGGCTTGATTTCCTCAAGAACGCCGTCTTTGAAGAGGGCAGGGCCAATAAAGACAAAGGTGTTTTTTTCATCCTCCGGGGAAAAGGGCCTGTTGGTCATGGCCAGGTAAGGCGCGCCCTGCAGCTGATGCTCGCCGGATGTGTTGCGCACATCAATGGTCAGATGAATCAGATAGTCGTTTTCGGAAAAAAGCATCGTCCGGGTCATCTCAAGACCGGAGGGCAGCAGGCTGTGCATGGTCAGTTTCTGGTCGGATCCGGACACCTGAATTTTTTCGGTATCGGCAAGAAAAAGCGGAGCCGCGGCATTTTCCGGCTCCTCACCCCAGGTGAAAAAAAGCGGAAGCTGTTGCGGAGCGGTTGTCTTGATAAGTTCTTTGGCGCCGGAATCCTTTGCCAGGCTTTCCCGGTATTTTTTCAGGGTAAAGCTTTTGATGCCGCCGCCTGTTTCAGAAACAACGGCGGAATAAAGAGCGGTGGAAACGGCAATATCGCGTCCTTCCCTGGACGGGGCCGGAGGAACGGGCGCGTCAGGGGTTGCAATGGCGCCGGCAACTGATTTGACCGGGGCGGTTGATTGAAGAGCGGGGACTGGTTCCTGCTGCTGCGTCTGCTCCGCCGTGGTTTCGGTCGGCTCAATCGTTTGTTGCTGCGGCAGAAAGAAATATTGATAGCCTAAAAGTATGAGGAGAGATAGCACAATGGCAAGAAAAGCTCTCTTGGTCTCCATGGTTTTTCCTTTATTTTTTAACGGGATCGTAACCGCCACGACAGAAGGGGTGGCAGCGGAGAATGCGGTAGCCGGCAAGGATGCTGCCTTTTATGGCTCCGTGTTGGTTTATTGCCTCCAGGGCATAATGTGAACAGGAAGGGGTGAAGCGGCAGGTGGGCGGCAACACGGGAGAAAGAAGAGTCTGGTATCCGCGGATAAGAAGGAGCAGCAGCTTTTTCATGTTGACCTGTTCACCATAACCCAGGGTCGGAGTTTGCAGCCCCGGTCATACGACTAAATGGAGGCGTCTGGACAATGCTTACGACCGTGACGGCCCGACAAGAAGCGGCTTGATCAGCTCTGCCACCTCCAGGGGGGAAGAGGGTGGGAAATCCTTGCGGACAGCAATGATAATGTCGGACGAGGGAGTGATAAACCGCCTGTGGAAACGATAAAATTCGCGGATGATGCGTTTGATTCTGTTTCGCTTGACCGCTCTCTTGACACCATGCACACTGATTCCCAGGCGGCTCGTGGGTAAACCGTTTGGCAGGACGATGACGCTGAACTCTTTGCCCCGAAACCGCTTGCCTTTCCGGTAAACTCGCTGGAATTCTTCAGCTTTGCCGAGCAAAGCTGTTTTGGGCAGCCGCAGTGTTTTTTCCTCTGTCGTGTCCGGCACAGTCCTGGAGACTTATGCCGAAAGGCGCTCTCGTCCCTTGGCGCGACGTCGGTTGATAATGGCGCGGCCGTTTTTGGTTTTCATTCTGGCGCGGAATCCATGGGTGCGGCTGCGTTTCAAATTGCCGGGTTGAAAAGTACGTTTGCTCATAACGATTTTCCTTCAATAAATTATTTGCCTGTCTTTGGCGGCTTGTCAATAAAAACGGGAATGCTCACGAATCATGCGGTGTCTGTTTCCAAAGCAAGGAACCAGGAGCGCTTCCCCTCTCAAAAAAATAACACATTAAAATGAATTTGGTAAAATAGCACCGAAAGATGCCGTTGTCAAGAAAACCTTAGTCCTCTTTTTCCAGGTCAAGGCCGAAGAATTTCCGGGTGAAGTCCAGTTTGGCTCGCTTGTCTTCCGAGGTATGATTTTGTTTCAGGAAGAGGATGGGATCGTGCAACAGCTTGTTGATGATTGCGCCCGTCATTTTTTCGATGGATTTGATATCTTTGGCGGTCAGGTTGGAGTGCGAAAGGGTTTTTTCGAGTTCCGCCCTGGCAATGAGGTCTGCCTTGCGTCGGAGAGCGGCAATGGTGGGGGTGATTTGCATGTCCTCCAGCCACTGAAGAAATTTAAGGGTCTCTTCCGTGACGATCCGTTCGGCCCGCAAAGCCTCCTGCTCCCTTTCCGCCTTGTTGACCTCCACCACCTGGCTGAGGTCGTCCACGTCGTAAAGGTAAACGTTGTCCAGATCATTTAATTTGGGGTCCAGATCGCGGGGGACGGCAATGTCGATCAGGAAAAGCGGGCGGTTTTTCCGTTGTTTCATGATGGGCTTCACCTCTTCCTGGTGCAGGATCAGGCCGCTTGCCCCGGTGGAGCTCACCATGATGTCAACCAGCTCCATCTGGCTGTGCAGTTCCGGCAGTCCCACCGCCTTGCCGTTGAACCGCTTGGCCAGGTTGACGGCTCGTTCCAGGGTGCGGTTGGCAACGGTTACTTCGGAAATGCCCTGATTGATCAGATGTTCGGCCGCCAGTTCCGCCATTTCGCCCGCGCCCACCAGCAGCACCTTTTTGTCCTTGAGGGAACCGAAAATCTTTTTGGCCAGCTCAACCGCCGCATAACTGATGGAAACCGCGCTGCTGCCGATGTTTGTTTCGGTGCGAATTCGTTTCGCCACGGAAAAAGCCTTGTGCAGCAGGCGATTAAGGGTGACGCCGGTGCACTGCCGTTCCGAGGAATTGCGGTAGGCCTCTTTCAGCTGGCCGAGAATCTGGGGTTCGCCGACCACCATGGAATCGAGACTTGCGGCCACGCGGTAAAGGTGATTAACCGCATCGGCGCCGCTGTGCAGATAAATAAATTTGTCGATGTCGGCGTGCTGAATGGTGCTTTTGGCGAAAAGGGCTTTCTTGATGGCGTCGATGCACGGCTGCTGGTTGCCGGTGGTGAAAATGACTTCAACCCTGTTGCAGGTTGACAGGAAACAGAATTCAGCGCAGTCATCTATGGCTTTCATATTGCGAAACGGCGCTTCCGGATCATCGGTGAAGGCCAATTGCTCCCGTACTTCAACAGGGGCTGATTTATGATTTACTCCTAAAACCAGAATGGAATCAGCGGACATATGAATGAACTCCTGACAGCAGAAAGGTCACGCCCCAAAGGGTGAACAGGACGGACATAAAACCGATGATGGCGAGAATGGCGGCTCGTTTTCCCCGCCAGCCCGCGATAAAGCGCTGGTGCAGCATGCCTGCATAGATAAACCAGGTGATAAGAGACCAGGTTTCCTTCGGATCCCAGTGCCAGTATGAGCCCCATGCCTGTTTGGCCCAGAAGGAACCGGTGATGATACCCAGGGTGAGCAGGGGGAAGCCCACTGTCAGGCAGTGGTGGATCAAGGTGTCCAGCGCATCAAGGGAAGGAAGGCGGCTGTAAAAGACGCCGAATCGTTTGTTCTTCAGTTCCCGTTCCTGCAGGAGATACATCAGGCCGCTGCAAAAGCCCATGGCCAGAAAACCGTCGGCCAGGATGGCAATGCTTGCATGAATCGGCAGCCAGGCGCTCTGCAGGGCCGGCGGCAGCTCCGCGATGCTCTGCGAGGAAAGGGCGGCAACCGTCATCAGGGCGCTGATCACCAGCGAGACAAAGGTGCCGAAATTTTTAACCTGATAGCGCCAGCGGAAGGAAAGAAAGGCCCAGGTCATTGACCAGGCAAAAAAGGAAATTGTGTCGTGGTGGGTGGTGAGCGGGGTGTGTCCGGCCACCAGGTAGCGACTGATGATGGTTACCGTGTGAATTGCTCCGGCTCCGAAGAGAAGACAGCGGGCCGAGGAGCGGATTTTCTTGTTCTGGGTGACGAAAAAGGCAATGTATGTCGCCGTGGCGAAAAGGTAAATGATAAATGAAAGGGTAAAAAGCATGCGGCTATTCTCCGAAAATTGTTGACTTCATTTTACAAAAAGTCGTGACGCCGGATTGAGGTGACGATAAATCATGTGGTTATCATGCACTGTTGAGCCTGTGTTCATTGTTGCATCATTCGTCGACTTGCCTCGCTGCAGCCGTTTGCCGCAGGGGGGGCGGGTGTGTCGTGAAAAATGATTCGCCCTTTATTCCGCCTGTCCGGTCAGTCGTTCCAGCGGAACATCCTTGCCGAGAACGGCGCGGATATGATCGGTCAGCGCCTGCCAGTTTTCCTGTCTGAGCCAATCAATCATATCTCTGTGCAGCAGTTTTTCAAAAAGAATTTTATTTTTTTTGTGAGGAAAGCCCATATCCAGGACAATGGGGCGCAGCCGGCCGAGCACCTGCAGCAGGAGGTCGTAGTCGTCGGAATATTCCTTTTCCAGGTTCCGGCGGAGCTGCTTGGCCAGGGCCGGACTTTTTCCGGCGGTTGACACGGAAATGGTCAGGTCTCCCCGGCGCACGGTGGCAGGCAGAATGAAATTGCACCATTTGGGGACATCGGCAACATTGAGCAGGATGTTGCCGGCTTCGGCTTCGCGGTGAACGGCCTGCTGCACGGCACTGTCGTCGGTTGCGGCGATAACGAGAAAGGCGCCGGACAGATCTCCCTGCCGGTATTCCCGTTGCAGCCATTGAATCGCGCCTTCCGCGGCAAGAGCCGCGAGTTCGTCGTCGAGTTCCGGGCTGATCAGTGCCACCTTGCCATGGCTTGCCAGCAGGGCGCTGACTTTGCGCGCTGCAACCTTGCCTCCGCCGATCACGATACAGAGGCGGTTGCGAATATCAAGACTGATTGGAAAATAATTCACGTTGTTTACTTTTTGGTCGGGATGTGAACCCTGATTTTATTCGCCAGTTTTTCGGCAAAAAGTTCGGCATCCGTCTGCTTGCCGACAATGGAGCCGAAGTGCATGGGCACGGCCACCGCGGGGTTGATGTCAAGAGCTGCCTCCGCTGCTTCGACCGCTGTCATGACATAGGTGCCGGACACGGGCAGCAGGGCGATATCGGCTTGGATGTCCGCCATTTCGGGGATATGGTCCGTGTCGCCGGCATGATAGATGCGGACGCCTGCAACCGTGACGATAAAGCCCAGCCAGTTGTTTTTTCGCGGATGAAAATCCTTGTTGGTGTTATAGGCCCGCACCGCCTCAATGGTGATGGACTCACCGGTGAAGGTGTCGCCTGGTTTTACTGTTTGTCTCCGGCCGGACAGTTTTGCCGCGCAGTCTGCTCCCGTGATGATGACGGTTGACTCCTGCATGATTTTGCCGATATCATCGGGAGAGCAATGGTCGAAATGGGAGTGGGTCACAAGGATGTAGTCGGCCGCTGCGTGTGTGCCGGTAAGCTGAAAGGGGTCGAAGTAGATTGTTTTTCCGCCGGCGGTGAGGCGGAAGGCGTCATGGCCAAGCCATTCAAGATTCTTGAGTATGGTGTCAATCATGGTACCCTCCCCATGCAAATGCGGTAAAGAATGACGGTCACGTGCGGACCTTGCGCCGGTCTTGTCTTGCAACTTGCTTCGCAGGGCGCATTTTTCAAGATAGCCTATACCCAATTTCGTCTCCTGCGTCATCTCATAATTGAGACAAAATTGAAGAGATGAAGTTATTATACACATTTTTTGGAGGTGAAGAATGCATAAAGGGACAATTTCCGTCGGGACATCCGATTTTATGGAGCTGGTCGATATCACCCCCGGCATCGCCAAGGCGCTGGCCGAAAGCAAGGTGACGGATGGGGTCTGTTATCTCTATAATCCCCACACCACTGCCGGTCTGACTATCAACGAGGGGGCGGATCCGGCCGTGCAGGCGGATATCGTCACGGCCTTGAAGAAGATGATCCCCTTTGACCTGCAATACCGCCACCTGGAAGGGAATTCCCCGTCCCATGTGCTTGCCTCGCTGTTCGGCTCGTCACTCACGGTTTTTATCGACAGCGGCCGCCTGCAGCTCGGCACCTGGCAGAAGATATTTTTCTGTGAATTTGACGGGCCGCGCACGAGAAAGGTGCACTACCGGTTTGTCTGACGCGCCTCCGGCTGAACTCACTCGTGAACGCCCTTGCGCAGCAGGGCCAGTTCCCGTTGCCGGATATATTTCATGATCCGTTCCTCTTCGGCCGGGGTCAGGGAAAAAACCACCCCCAGGCAGAATGTGCGGGATGTCTCGTTGCGGAAAAGACGGGCCACTTCAGCCTCCTTGACCTGGAAGCGCAGCAACCCGTTTTCAGCCCCGGCAACCTTGTCGTCGGAGGGGATGGTGAGGCTGATGTTTTTGATGGTATGCCGGGGCTGGGGAAGCCCCGTGATGTCCTTGGTGCAAAGCAGCATGCCGCCGGCGCTCAGGTCTTCTATATTAAGCTTGCACTTTTTCTGGTTATACAGGAAAGTAACGCTGCTGCCGGCCGGCACATTGATGCGGTAATGCCGGCGGCGTTGCAGCATGAACAGTTCTTCGGGAAATTTGAGCTGCAGGGTGTCAACCGTGGCAACGGTTATTTCTCCGCTGAAATGGCACCATAGTTTTGTCTGGTTGCGGAAAACAACCCGGACGGCTGTGTGGCTGCCGGGCCAATCGCGCGGTTTGTCAAGGGTGATTGTTGTGTCGTCCGCGTTGATCACCAGGGTGCCGCCTGACTGGTACCCCTTATGGAGCACGGTGACGAAAAGGCGGTTTTTCTGCAGCCAGTTCATCATGTGCCGGATGATCCGTTCCGAGCGGGTGTGCTCATAGCCGGCCTGGTGTTCGACCCAGCCGTTATAGACAAGTTCATTTTGGGGACTGGCTGCCATGTGCTGATTCGTTGCCGTTTTTTTTGAAATGGGGCGCCCGGTATTCTCGAGAACATTTTGTATCACTTTTATAAATATATCAGAAGGCTGGAGTGGTAGCCATGAAAAGCTCTCCTTTTTTTGAAAAAATGAATTCCTCGGAAATATGCTTTGGTTTGAATCGGGACACCGATGAATGCTCGCTGGCTGTTTTTTTACAGATGTTCAGCCGGCCGCATCTGTTGGAAACGCTGATCCCCCGCATGACGGATGGGGATATCTCGGCTACGGTTGATTTTCTCACCGGGCTTATGAAAAAACATCTCAGTGAAACAGAGTATCACAATCTTTTTCTTGGCGAGGAAAAAGCATGAAAGCTCCGATTATCCATGACCTGCATGCCTATCTTGACGTCCTGCGGCAGGAATCCGACCTGCTTGAAGTGGACATCGAGGTTGATCCCTATCTGGAAATAGCCGAAATACATCGACGGGTCATCGCCCAGGGGGGACCGGCCCTGCTGTTTAAACGGGTGAAGGGCAGCCGGTTTCCGGTGGCGACAAATCTCTTCGGTACCAAGAAAAGAATGGAAATAGCCTTTGGCCATCGGGCTCAGGATTTTGTCAAGGATCTGGTGCGGGCGGCGGAGACGTTTATGCCGCCGAGTTTGGGCAAGCTCTGGTCCATGCGCGGCCTGGTGCCGCAGATGACAAAAATCGGCACCAGGGTGGTGAAGAACGGGCCGATACTTGACAGCTGTTTTTCTCCGGCCCGCTTGAATGAGCTGCCCATGCTCACCTCCTGGAAAACCGATGGCGGCGCCTTTGCCACCCTGCCGCTGGTTTACACCGAGCATCCCGGCGGGCGTGGGCACAATCTCGGCATGTACCGCATTCAGCGTTTTGATGAGCAGACCACCGGTATTCATTGGCAGATTCACAAGGGCGGCGGCTATCATTATCATGAAGCGGAGCGCCGCAATGAAAGTTTGCCGTTGACGCTTTACATCGGCGGGCCGCCGGCGCTTATCATGTCGGCCATTGCCCCGCTGCCGGAAAATCTGCCGGAATTGATGCTCGCCTCCCTGCTGCTCGGCGGAAAGCTGCCCATGGTCAAGGACCCGGCAGGCGGTCATAATATGGTTGCCTTTGCCGAGTTTGCGGCCAAGGGTTCCGTGCCGCCGCACATGCGCCGTCCGGAAGGGCCGTTCGGCGACCATTACGGGTATAATTCCCTGACCCATGATTACCCGGTGTTCCAGGTGGATCGCCTGTATCATCGACGGGATGCGATTTATCCGGCCACGGTGGTCGGACGGCCGAAACAGGAGGATTTTTATATCGGCGATTTTCTGCAGGACCTGCTTTCTCCCCTTTTCCCCCTGGTGATGAGCGGGGTCAAGCAGTTGAAAACTTTTGGCGAGGCCGGTTTTCACTGCCTGGCCGCGGCCCGGGTAACGGACCGCTACCCCCGTGAATCCTTTGCCGCCGGATTGCGCATTCTGGGTGAAGGCCAGCTTTCCCTGACAAAATTTCTTATCATCACCGACGGCGATATCAATATTGAAGATTTCCGCGAATTGTGGACCCATGTGCTGGAGCGGGTGGATTGGCGGCGTGATCTTTTTGTTTTTGCCAACGTTTCCCAGGATACCCTCGATTATACCGGCCCGTCGGTGAACAACGGCTCCAAGGCTCTGCTGATGGGGCTTGGTCGCGAGCCGCGCACTGTTCTGCCCCGGTCATTTCATGGCGATCTGCCCAAGGGATGCCGTGCCGCCTCGGCCTATCTGCCGGGCACACTGGTGGTGGAAGGGGAAGGGTATGGGGAAGAAAAGGAATTACCCCGGCGGATAGCGGCAGATCCTTGCTTTGCCGGCTGGCCGGTGGTTTTGCTGGTTGACAGCCTGAAAGAAGCGACGGTGAATCTGCAGGAATTCGTCTGGACCTTTTTTACCAGATTTGAGCCGGCTGGCGATATTTATGCGGCCAGCCACCAGGTGCATCGGTTTCATGTGGGGCTGGTGCCGCCCATTGTTTTTGATTGTCGGATGAAACCATGGTATCCCCATGTGCTTGAGGTGGATCCTGATACCAAAAAATTGGTGGATGGAAAAATAGATGCTGTTTTGCCGAATAATTTACGTTGATTTTTTTAATGGGTAATTTTTTTTTGCCGATAGGTTATATTGAAACTGGAGTATACGGCGAAGATGAGATAAAATGCGTTGACGGCAGGTATTCAGCGCAGCGTGGAGGACATAATGAAGATAAACAATCTGCAGGGCACACAAAATAGCGGCAAGGTCGAGCAGAAAAGCGCAAAGCCCATCTCCGGAGCTGATTTCAAGCAGCTGCTGGATGCACAGGTGCAGTCCGTGTCCGCTTCGTCCGCAGTGGCCTCCGCCGCGCGGACCGGTGCCGTGCCGGTTTCTCCCGCCCTTCGCCTTGAAAGTCTTTCCCTGGCCGAGGCGACCATCAACAGTCTCGAATCTTTCGGTTCCGCCATCAATGATCTCTCCCTGTCCGGCGAATCCCTGACTCCCTTTGTCGAGTCCTTGGAAGAAGAGACCAGCTCTCTTCTTTCCCTGAAGGAACAATTGCCGCAAGGCGATCCGCTTGCCAATCTCCTGGACCGGGTTGCCTCGGTTTCCTATGTTGAGGCGGCAAAATTCCGCAGGGGCGATTATCAGTAATTTTTTCTGTTTATTCCTCCCACTCCTGAAATGAAAGAACGTCTGCAAAAGATACTGGCCGGCTCAGGAGTCGCTTCCCGCCGCAAGGCGGAGGAGTATATCCGGCAGGGCCTGGTCACCATTGATGGAGAGGTGGTGACCGATATGGGCATTAAGATTGATCCCGCCTCCCATCAGATCCGCCTGAACGGCAAATCCATCGAATCATCCGA
Source organism: Desulfobulbaceae bacterium DB1 (assembly GCA_001914235.1). NCBI lineage: Bacteria > Pseudomonadati > Thermodesulfobacteriota > Desulfobulbia > Desulfobulbales > Desulfobulbaceae > Desulfobulbaceae bacterium DB1. The sequence continues at coordinate 250,332 of MQUF01000003.1, read as the reverse complement.
GGAAAAGATCTATATCCTGCTGCACAAGCCGACTGGATATGTCACCACCCTTCATGACCCCCAGGGGCGGCCGATTGTCACCTCCCTTCTGCCCGGCATCGGTCAGCGGGTTTTCCCGGTGGGGAGACTCGATCTGGATACGGAAGGGGCGTTGCTTCTTACCAACGACGGTGAACTGGCCCAGCGCATTCTTCACCCCAGTTTCGAGGTGAAGAAAACATATGTGGCCAAGGTTGCCGGCAGTCCCTCCGCCGAGAAAATCAAACTGCTGGAGAACGGCGTTATGGTCGAAGGCCGCCGGACATCACCGGCATCGGTCAAGGTTCTCCAGCATAATCCGCGTTTTTCCCTGCTCGAGATTACCATTCATGAGGGGCGAAAGCGCCAGGTGCGGAAAATGTGCGCCGCCATCGGCCATCGGGTGCTGACCTTGAAGCGTATTTCCTACGGCAATCTGCAGCTTGGTTCCCTCCCCTCCGGAAAATTCAGAATTCTCCGGAAAAAAGATATTGAGAAAATTTTTTCATCCTGAAAGTCTTTTTTTTGCAAAATCCCTTTACATTCCGGCATTTATCTGTATAAGATATTTTCAACTTCTGAAAAATGGAGCAATGTCGGGTGGTTAGCCATTAAGTGAGAGGCGGGGTGCAATATCTCCTTTCGCGACATCTCTAATTAAATCATGGAGTTATGTCCTAGGAAGAAGGTTTGGCTTTGTTTTTAACTGAGACGTCGGGAGACAATGATGAACAAGTCAGAATTGATTGAGGCCATCGCCCAGAAGGAAAATCTGCCTCATCGAGAAGCGAGCTCCATAACAAATACAATTCTGGAAACCATGATTGAAACCTTGGCTGCCGGGGAAAGTATCGAGATCCGCGGGTTTGGCAGTTTTGTGATCAAGGAATACGAGGCGTATCACGGCCGCAATCCGAAAACGGGCGAAAAGATCGAAGTACCGCCGAAAAAACTTCCTTTTTTCAAGGTCGGCAAGGAATTGAAAGAAAAAGTCAATCAGGAAAAATAGCGGTTTCGCGTTCTCCCTTTGGGGAAACATTGCCCATGAAGGGCGCGCCGTCCTTCATGGGACTTACTCCGCAATCGTGCCGACCAGGTCATAGGGATGGGCCTCGGTGATTGTGACATTGACTATATCACCCTGTCGGCACCGGCCATCGGTAATATAGACGCAGCCGTCTATTTCCGGCGCCTGGAATTCCGTTCGACCTTCAAGCAGCAACTCCGATTCACGACTTATCCCTTCCACCAGCACCGGCAGGGTTCTGCCTACATATTCACGGTTTTTGCTCAAAGAAATCTCGCTCTGCAGCTCCATCAAATAGTCGTATCGCTCCTGTTTTTCATCCTCGGAACACTGATCGGGAAAATGTTCGGCCGCGCACCCTTCTTCGTTTGAATAAGGGAAGATGCCGACATTGTTGAGCCGATAGGTTTTAAGAAAATCGGCGATTTCATCCACGTCGCTTTCCTTTTCACCGGGAAAGCCGACTATGAAGGTTGTGCGAATGGCCGCGGTCGGTACTTTTTTGTAGATACGTTCAAGCAAAGAATCAATCTGTGCCCGGTTGAAAGGCCTGTTCATTTTTTTGAGTATGTGTGAACTGACATGCTGCAATGGGATATCGAGATAATTCAGGACTCTTGTTTCACCTGCCATGAGAGCGAGCAGTTCATCCGTGATCCTGTTCGGGTACAGATAAAGAAGCCGGAACCAGTCAATGGTGCTGTTTTGCAGGAGGGCCGTCAGCAAGCCCGGAAGATTGGCCTGCTTGCCCGCAAGATCAATGCCGTAAGCGGTGACATCCTGGCCCACCAGGGTCAGTTCGCGCACACCTTCGTCTCCGAGTTTTTTTGCCTCGATCACCAGATCATCCAGGGGGCGGCTGCGGAGAGGGCCGCGAATGGAGGGAATAAGGCAGTAGGAGCAGCGGTTGGAGCAGCCTTCCGAAATTTTCAGGTATGCCCGATGGGCCGGGGTGGAAATTCGCCGGGGCAGGGATGAATCCATGATGAAAAGGGGGGGCGCAAGGTGGATTCCCCTTTTCCCAATGGTTGCATCACGCAGAATTGCGCCGATGTTTTGAAAGCCGTCCACACCGATGAAGAGATCCACTTCCGGCAGTTCTTCCCGCAGCTCTTCGCCATAACGCTGGACCAGGCAGCCGGTGACGACAAGTCGTGCTTGCGGGTTGCTTTCCTTGATCCGGCTGAGATGCAGAATTTCGTCGATTGCCTCCTCAACCGCGGACTGAATGAAGCCGCAGGTGTTGACGACCAGCAGGTCGGCATCTTTGGGATCAGGACAAACAGCGTAGCCGTCCTGCTCCAGCAGGCCGAGCATGACCTCTGAATCGACAAGATTTTTCGGACAGCCGAGGCTGACGAGGCATAATTTTTTGTTCATGGGCGGAGAGTCCGGTTGCAGTTTAATCGTTGAAATTTTTTTCCAGCCGACCGGCAAGGTCGAGAAAGATTCGACGGCTTAATTTTTTAAACGATTTTTGCTGGAAGGCGGCAAGCCATTTATCGTGCCACAGTTCGTCTGAAACAAGCATCACCGCGGCAAGATTGACCCGGCGAAAAGATGCGACCCGGCAAAGGGCGGAAAATTCCATATCCACCGCCATGATGCCTTGTCCGGCAAAATTGTCAACCTTATCTTTTGTTTCGCGGTAGGGGGCATCCGTGGTCCAGATCGGGCCCTGCTGCACCGAATAGCCTGATGTTGTCAGGAAATCGGCCAGTTGATTCCGGAGTTTATCATCCGATCCCGAAGGGGAAGGGCCGGGGTAATGGGCCGAGGTTCCTTCTTCGCTTTTGGCCCAGGTCGGCAAAAAGATCTGTTCGGCCCGCAATGTGCTGGTCAACGAACCACACCAGCCGTAAACCACGATGTTTTTGGCGCCAAGGGCGATGAGTTTTTCCAGGGCGAGAACAGCGGCAGGGGCGCCGAGTGCGGGACCGGCCCAGTAGCTGGGCGTATGTGGTCCGGGAATTTCAAGGAGATTGCCGTGGAAGAGGAAATGGCGCAGACCATTGCGATCATTTGCGGCGCTGATAATGAATGGTGTGTCACCGGGGTTGACCCAGAAAAGAACCGGCCCGGCAAGAGACGGCTCTCCTTTCCGGCGGCTCGGTTCGATGATGATTGTCGTCATATCAATAAAGACAATAAAAAAAGGCCGCAGTTGCCTGCGGCCTTTTGCAACAAATTACCGGACTGCGATTAACCGAGCAGCGGATTTGCGTAAAGCAGGATCAGAGCGATAACCAGACCGTAAATGGTCAGAGACTCGATCAGAGCCAGACCAAGAATCATGGTAACGGTAATTTTACCGGAAACTTCGGGGTTTCTTGCAACACCTGTACATGCGCCACCAGCGGCATGACCCATACCGGCTCCACAACCGGAAGCAGCAACGCCAACTGCAAGAGCGGCGGCAAGACATACAAGCGACAGGTTGTTGCTGCCGAGCTGCATGTATTTGTCGAATACTGAGGCTCCCTCAGCTGCCAGGGCCAGACCGGTTACACCGAAAACGCTGGCCACTGCCACTAATACACCGATTACCTTTTTCATTCCTTTGTTCCTCCTTAAAAACGTTAATTAATTTTGGCCTTCTTTTTCTATCTGAAAAAATTGTGTTAAAAAATTAATGGTGTGCTTCTTCCATGGCGCCTGCACAGTACAGCACGGAAAGCAGGGTGAAAACCATGGTCTGGACAACGGATACGAGAACACCGAGGCAGAGAATCGGCAGGGGGCCGAAGAAAGCACCTACCAGCATGAACAGAATGGCAAGCAAGGTCTCTTTCGCCATGATGTTACCGAAAAGTCGAATGGAGAGAGAGAGGATACGGGCAAGGTTACTGATGATCTCAATGGGCAGCATCAGGGGTACCAGCCACCACATGGGGCCCATGAAGTGTTTGATGTATTTGACGCCGTGGTATTTAAGGCCGAGAAAATGATGGGTAACCCAGACGATGAGGGTCATGCCCAGGGTGATGTTCAGGTTGGATGTCGGAGACATGAAACCCGGAATAAGCCCCATCAGGTTGGCTACCAGAATGTAGAAGGCAAAGGTGGCGATCATCGGAAACATCATGGCGGCTCTTTGAGCGCCCATGTGTTCTGTCATGAAATCCTCAAGTCCGCCGACACAGACTTCCCAGAAATTCTGTTTGCCGTCCGGCACCAGATCAAGCTTGCCCATGGTGATTTTCGGCATAACGATCAGGATGGTCATTACCAACCAGGTGTAGGTCATATGGGGCGAAACAAGTTTGGCAAGCAGGGTATCGCCGACCGGGCCGTGGGGAACCGGCATTCCCAGCCATTCCAGAATCACTGATATAAACAGTATCGGATGTTCCATGATTTTCTCCTATGCCTCTTTGGCTGTGAAATAAAACTTTTTAATCACGCTGGTCACCGTGATACCTATGCTGAAGACAACGGTGGACAAGCCTATTAATAAACCTAAAGGATGCGCTATATCTTTGCGGACCAAGACATATAGAATGAGGGCAAGAACGATGAGCCTCACATAATACTTGATGTAAAACTGTGTTTTGGCCATTTGGACCTTGCCGCTTAGGATCAGCTTGCCCTGAAGAAAGTTTTTCAGATCCTTTTTCAGGAAAAGATAACTGATGTTGGCCAGCAGTCCGCCGAGAAAGACACTCTGAGCGATTAAAAAAGGAAAGAAGATCCATGCTGCAAGCGTAAGAAATCCAGCAATGACCCAGTTGAAAATTTCAACCCGGTGGATGGGGAATTCAATGTGTTCTTCCGTTCCTGCTGCTTTCATTACAAATCCTTCCTTCGTGACATCTGGTAGAGATTCTTGAATCCGGCAACTATACCAAATGCCAAAAAAATCATGGTCAGCCAAGGGGAAGTGCGGCCATCAAAAACCTTGTTATCCAGGTAATATCCGATCCCGAGCCCGATGAAAACGCTGGCTGACATGTGGATGCCGACGGTGCCGAATACGGACATCATTTTCATTAACTCTTTTCGGGTGCCCATATCGTCTTCTCGGAAATTGGAATTAGCACTGTTTAGCACCAAAGTCAACGAATTTCAACCTATTTTTGCATTTTTTTGAATGACCATTCAGTCAGTTCGAGGGTGCGTGCCAGATCCGCGTCAGTGTGGGCGGCGGAGAGAAACATGGCCTCAAATTGGGAGGGAGCGAGGTAGATTCCCTGGTCCAGCATGAGCCGGTAAAATTGACCGTATTTGTTTGCATCGGCTTTCATGGCCGAGGTGAAGTCCGTAATCGGGCCTGCGCCGAAAAAGAGGGTCATGACCGATCCTTGAACGTTCAATGTTGCCTCATCCAGGTATTTATCGGCAAGATTTTTGAGCTGCCCGGCGAAATCAGCGGCCTTTTTGTCGAGTTTTTCATAAAAGCCGGGCTCTTTCAGGGCCTTCAGGGTGGCGGCACCGGCAGCCATGGCCAAGGGGTTGCCGGAAAGTGTTCCTGCCTGGTAAACTGGGCCGACCGGAGAAATCTGGGACATGATTTCTCTTTTGCCGCCATAGGCTCCGACCGGCAGGCCGCCGCCGATGATTTTGCCGAGGCAGGTGAGGTCGGGTGTGATGCCGAATTTCTGCTGGGCGCCGCCGTAGCTGACGCGGAAACCGGTGATGACCTCGTCAAAAATGAGGACAATGCCGAGCTCGCTGGTGAGGCTGCGCAGTTTCTGGAGAAATCCCGGCGCAGGGGGCACCACGCCCATGTTGCCTGCCACCGGCTCGACAATGACGCAAGCGATGTCAAGCGATGCATCCCGCAGGGTTTTTTCCAGGGTTTCCTCGTCGTTATAGGGGATGGAGATGGTATTTTTGACGATATCGTCCGGCACGCCCGGGCTGCCTGGAATACCCAGGGTGATGACGCCGGAACCCGCCTTGACGAGAAAGGAGTCGGCATGGCCGTGGTAGCAGCCGTCGAATTTGATGATAACCTTCTTGCCGGTATAGCCGCGGGCCAGCCGTACCGCGCTCATGGTGGCCTCGGTGCCGGAGCTGACAAAGCGGACCATGTCCACTGAAGGCAGGGCGTCGACCACCAGTTCGGCAAGCTCGACCTCAAGAGGACAAGGTGCGCCGAAGCTGGTGCCGTTTTCCATGGTGCGGCGGATGGCCTCCATGATGGCAGGGTAATTATGGCCGAGGATCATGGGGCCCCAGGAACAGACAAAGTCGATATATTCATTGCCGTCCGCGTCGAAAACGCGGGAGCCGGCGGCACGTTGAATAAAGCGGGGATCACAGCCCACCGATTTACAGGCCCGTACCGGACTGTTGACGCCCCCGGGGATGGAACGCTGGGCTTGGGTAAATAATGATTGTGATTTCGCTGTGTTCATTGGGTCTCCTTTTTTCTGGTTCAACCGTCAAATTTACAAGTTCAAGGTGGCCGCCACTATAGCATGTCGGCGACTGCACTGTCAAAGCCATAAAAACCATTTTCGGCGGTACCGGCCAAAAACTGGAAATCGTTCTGTGCCGCGCGATAACTATCTGATTTGTCGAAGCGAAAATCCACCACCAGTCTGTTGCGTTGCCCCCCGGTTTTCACCGCCCTTGACAGAATTCGAGTCGGCCCGATATAGTGATGCATTATGGGAAAAATGAAACAGCGCATCATCGAATTCGTCGTTTTGCTGCATTTGTGCGGTTGCGCCTCGCTGGTCGTGGGCTCCGTGGTTGAGCCGACGGTGGAAAATTTGCAGCGCCAGACCGATCTCGATCTTGTCTGCGAGGGCGCGCCTGCCTATCTGCTGATGGTTGACAGCCTGGTGGCCGATGATCCGGCGAACAGCGGACTGGTGCTGACCGCCACCCGGGCCTACGGTTCCTACGCCGCCGCCCTGGAAGCCTGCGGCAGAAAGGAGAGGGCGCGGACCGTCAGCCGCCGGGCAAAAGAGTACGGATTGTCTCTTTTAAACGAGTGCGGTATCGGCGGCTCCCTTGACAGCGGTTCGCCGGGAGATTTGCAGACGGCTCTGGCATCATGCCGCAAGGGGCAGGTGCCTGCGCTGTTCTGGGGGGGCTTCGGCTGGGCGACCTGGCTGCAGCGTCAGGAGGGCGACCCGGCGTCGCTCGCCGCCATGGTGAAACTGGAGCAGATCATGCTCCGGGTGGTGGCGCTTGATGAAGGATATTATCACGGCGGCCCGCATCTTTTCCTTGCCGCGTATTACGGGTCCCGGCCGAAGATGCTGGGCGGCGATCCCGAGGCCAGTCTCCGTCATTTTGAAAGGGCGCTGGCGCTCAGCGCACGAAGCTTGCTGGCGGTGCAGGTGGCCTATGCCGAAACCTATGCCAGGACAATGTTCGACCGGGATCTTTATGAACGGCTGCTGCGGGAGGTGCTCGATTTTCCGCTGGAGAGCAGACCCGATCTTGCCCTGGCCAATGTCATCGCCAAAAAAAGGGCTTCCGAGCTGCTGGCGGAAGCGGATTTGTATTTCTAGCGACTGATTGGGAAGCTGGGAGCCAGAAGTCAGGATTCAGAATGATTGATGGTTCCGTAAAAACTAAAAAACAAACACAGAGGCTGCGGAGCACACAGCGATAACTGCTTGTAATTTAAAATATTTTCTCTGTGCTCTCTGTGCGCTCTGTGGTGAAGAAAGACTTTTTGCGAGTTCATCAATGATTGGTTGTATGAATTTTTAATCAGGAGATTTTATGCCCCCTTCAGCCCAGGTGCTGCGTTTTCTTTTTTGTCTTGTCGTGACGTTGCTTTTTTCCGTGCCGTCCGTTACCGCCGCGCCGAAATATCTCTTCAAAATCGGCTCCCTTGCTCCTGAAGGGAGCGTCTGGACCCAGCGTTTCCGGGAATTTGCCGGGGAAGTCGAGGAGAAGAGCAACGGGCAAGTCGGGTTCAAGGTCTATGCCGGCGGAGTCATGGGCGATGACCTGGCCATGTACCGCAAAATGCGGGTGGGCCAGCTGCATGGCGGCGGCTTCACCATGACCGGCATCGGCGCCATTGTCCCGGATTTCCGGGTCATGGGGATTCCCTTTCTTTTTCGTTCCTACGAAGAGGTGGATCATGTCAAAAATGGGTTGAGCGAATCTTTTGCCGCCTCCTTTGCCGAAAACGGCATGGAATTTATTGCCATGACCGAGGTCGGTTTTATCTACACCATGTCCACCGCGCCCATCGCGACTGTCGACGATTTACGGAAAAGCAAATGCTGGACCCCGGATAATGATCCCTTGAGTTCATCCTTTCTGGAAACAGCGGGCCTTTCACCGACGCCGCTTTCCATTCCCGATGTGTTGACCTCCCTGCAGACCGGGCTGGTTTCCACCGTTTTTAATTCACTCTACGGCTCCATTGTCCTGCAGTGGTTCACCAAGGCAAGGTATATCACCGACATGCCCTTCGGCTATGCCTACGGCGTTTTTCTCCTTGACCGCAAGGCCTTTTCCCGTTTGCCGCCCGAGTATGGGAACTTAGTCAAGACAACGGCGGATAAATATTTCGGCGTTCTGCTGGAAGAAACGAGGAAAAGCAACGAGGAGGCCAGGGGGGTTCTTGCCGAAAACGGCGTCACCATGGTCACGGCCGCGCCCGATTCCCTGGCCCGACTGCAGGACATACGGGACAGGACGGTTGTCCGGGTCAAGGGCTCCGCCTTTTCCGCGAAAATTTATGATGAGACCATGGACTTGCTTGAGCAGTTTCGAGGCAGGGAACAGCATTGAAAGTTGCCGGTTGCCGGTTCAAGGACTGTTGTGCTGAATTTTGAGATGTGGCGGGTTTGCAAAAAAAAATGATGGGGCAAAACGTCCGTCTGCATGAGAACAAAAAGCTGGAATTACAGAAAAAAGAGATGAGATAACCGATGATGAAGATGCTTAGCGGCTTTGCCGCAAGGCTCCAAACCGGTTTTCAGCGACTGGAAGAAGGTTTTCTCTGTCTGCTGCTGACCCTCATGATTGTCCTGGCCTGTCTGCAGATCGTCCTGCGCGGGGTTTTTTCCGGCGGCCTGCTGTGGATTGACCCGCTGCTCCGCCACATGGTGCTGTGGAGCGGCCTGTTCGGCGCCGCCGCGGCAACCGGCAAAGGGAAGCACATTGCCCTGGACGTGGCTTCGTATCTGATCCCGGCGCCACTGACCCCGTGGCTGCGGCTCCTGATTCATCTTTTTTCCGCCGTTGTTGCCGTTGTCCTGACCTGGGCTGCCGTCATCTTTGTCAACAATGAGATGGACTTCGGCGGCACCTCCTTGCTTTCTATTCCTTCCTGGTGCTGGAACCTCGTCTTTCCCCTGGCTTTTGCTTTGATCGGCCTGCGATTTCTTGTTGAGGCCGCCACGGATGTCATGGCCCTTTGCGGCAAGATACCCGGCAGGCAGAGCAGAACGCGATGATTTTTGCCCTGGGAAGATATTTCAGCCTGTTGCTTGCCCTGATGGGCGCGCCGCTTTTTATCGTTATTTCCGCCCTGGCCCTTTTTTCCTTTTACGGAGCGGGCATCGATATTTCCGTGGTGGTGATCGAGATGTCGCGTCTGGCGGATACGCCGCTTTTGCTTTCCCTGCCGCTCTTTATCTTTGCCGGCACCCTGCTTTCCGAAAGCGGCGCCCCGCAACGGCTGCTGCATCTTTCCCGGCTGCTGCTCGGCTGGATGCCGGGCGGCCTGGCGGTGGTGTCGCTTCTGGTTTGCGCTGCTTTCACCGCCTTTACCGGGGCATCAGGGGTGACGATTTTCGCCCTCGGCGGGCTGCTCTATCCCGCGCTGATCACGGATCGTTACGACGAGAAATTTTCACTGGGACTCATCACCTCTTCCGGCAGCCTGGGGCTGCTCTTTCCGCCCAGCCTGCCGCTGATTCTCTATGGCGTCATTGCCGAGACCCGGGTTGATCAGCTTTTTCTGGCCGGGATTCTTCCCGGGCTTGTCATGCTGCTGCTGCTGGCGGCATACAGCATGAAGAAAAGCCCCAAATCACGTGAAAAGAGTCGTGGGGCTACAGGAAGAGATATCTACGACGGCCTGCGGGCTGCGGCCTGGGAAGTGCCGCTGCCGTTTCTGGTGCTCGGCGGTATTTACGGAGGTTTTTTTGTGGCGGGCGAGGCGGCCGCGGTGACCGCCCTGTACGTGGTGGTGGTCGAACTCTTTGTTTATCGGGATATTCCCCTGTCCCGGCTGCCGGCCATCATGGTGCGGAGCATGATGCTGTTCGGCGGCATTCTGGTCATTCTTGCCGCCTCCATGGCCTCCACCAATTTTCTGGTCGACCGGGAAGTGCCGGTGCGGCTTTTTGAAATCATTCAGCAGTACATCACCAGTAAATACACCTTTCTGCTGTTGCTCAACATCTTCCTGCTGCTTGTCGGCGCCATGCTCGATATCTTTTCCGCCCTGGTGCTGGTGGTGCCCCTTATTGTCCCCATCGCCCAGGGATACGGCGTTGATCTTGTTCATCTCGGCATTATTTTTCTGACCAATCTGCAGATCGGTTACTGCACCCCGCCGGTGGGGCTCAATCTTTTTCTCGCCAGTTATCGTTTTGAAAAGCCGGTGACCGAGCTCTATGTCGCCACCCTGCCTTTTCTCGGCCTGCTGATGATAACCCTGGGCCTTATCACCTATTTTCCTTTTTTCAGCCTGTATTTTGTCCGGCTGTGGGGATGAGTCATTTTTTCTTACCGCCGCTGAGCAGATGGATGAACGAAATGAATTTTTCCTGTTCAAAGTGGCCGACCATCTCCTCCTTCATGGTCAGCATGGCCTTGAAAGGGTCGCGGGCATCGGCATAGGCTCTTCTGGTGGTGAGCGCGTCATAAACGTCGGCAATGGCGGCAACCTTGGCCAGGTCCGATATCTGATCCCCCTTCAGCCCTTCAGGATAGCCGGTGCCGGAATGTTTTTCATGGTGATGAAGGATGACATCAAGGGTCGTCGGCGACACTTTATCCCCCATCAGTTCACAGCCGTACTCTGGGTGTTTCCGGATAACGGTGAATTCTTCAGGGGTCAACTTCCCCGGTTTGTTGAGAATTGCTTCATCAATCTTGCTCTTGCCGATGTCGTGGAGCATGCAGCCCAGGGCAAATTCCCGCAGGCCGTTTTGCATGCCGGGGTAAATCTGTTTCAATAAGCCGATACTGAAAACTGCTACGTGCAGACAGTGGGTGAAGGTGTAATAGTCGTGGGAGCTGAGCTGCAGCAAGGAGGCGACGGATGCGTCGTCGTGCAGGGTGAACTGTATGATATTGCTGGTTATATCCTCGACTCGTCGTAAATTGTCGCCGCTTCTGGGATCGGTGAAGATATCCTTGAGGACATTTGCCGCACATTGATAGATGATTTGTGATTTCTGCTCAAGCGGGATGTTTTGGTCCTCAATCATCATGGCGATGAAGTTTTCGATGAGATGATGAAAATTTTTCTGGTCCTCTTTTCGGATGAAAAAGATCTCAAAGCCCCGGTCGGCAATAGTGTCCTGAATCCTGGAGAGCATGGAGTTCCTGCCCATGAGCAACACCGGTTCCTTGATGTTTTTTTCCCCGGGCGGAATGGTATAGAGATCAAAGGTTATCTCTCCCTGCAGTTTCAGCAGGCAATGTTTGCTGACCGGCAGATAGTCTGCAAAAAGGGGTGACATGGAATTCATGGGAAAGGCCTCCATTCCCGCCTTTGGGATTCGGCTACTTCCTTGTTGCAAATGCATCCGTCATGGGTGTTGATGCCGCGCCGCAGGGCGGGACTGTCGGCCGCTGCCGCGGCAAGGCCCTTGTCGGCAATTTCCAGGGCAAAGGGCAGGGTTGCATTGGTCAGGGCAAAGGTCGAGGTGCGGGGGACTGCCCCCGGCATGTTGGCAACGCAGTAATGGATGATATTGTCCACTTTGAAAATCGGCGCGGAATGGGTGGTGGGCCGGGAGGTCGCCACGCAGCCGCCCTGGTCGATGGCCACATCGACGATGACCGCACCAGGGTTCATCAGGGAAAGCATTTCCCGGCTGACCAGCTTCGGCGCGCTGCCCCCCGGAATCAGTACCGCCCCAACCAGCAGGTCGCATATCCGCAACTCTTCTTCCAGGTTGTGGATATTGGACATCAGGGTGTTGATCCGACCGCTGAAGATGTCGTCGAGGTAGGCGAGACGGTGCAGGTCGGTATCAAGCACGGTGACGGTGGCGCCCAAGGCCGTGGCCACCCGGGCGGCATAGCTGCCCACCGTGCCGCCGCCGATGATGGTGACATGGCCATGTTCAACGCCCGGCACGCCGCCCAGCAGGATGCCGCGGCCGCCTTCTTCCTTTTCCAGAAAATGCGCTCCCACCTGGATTGCCATGCGGCCGGCAACTTCACTCATCGGCGCAAGCAGCGGCAGGCATCCGTTGTCAAGCCGGACGGTTTCATAGCCGATGGCGGTTACCCGTTTTTCGAGCAGCACATCGGTCAATTCCGGCAGTGGTGCCAGATGAAGATAGGTGTAGAGAATCATTTTCTCCCGCAGAAATTCATACTCCGCGGGCAGTGGTTCCTTGACCTTGATGATGAGTTCGGATTTGCGGTAAATCTCTCCGGCGGTATCAAGCAGCACGGCCCCGGCCTTTTCATAGTCGTCATCGGTGATGTCGCTGCCGGTTCCCGCCCCCTTTTCAATGAAAACCCGATGTCCGGCTGCGGTCAGGCTCTTGACCCCGGCCGGCACGATGCCCACCCGGAACTCCTTGTCCTTGATCTCTTTCGGCACGCCAACAATCATCGTCATGACCTTTTTGTTGAGGGTTTTGTTTCGCCTTTCAATAAGTATGACTGAAATCAACGGTAAAGATCAAGCGGGAAGAAATGAAAGACGTTTCGCGGTTGTCGGGGCGGAAAAAAGAGGGAGGTGTCGGTTCGGCTGAACAACTGTTGACGCCCGCCATGTCACAGCATATAATCAGGAAAACGAGAAAAGGTCGGGAGCGAATGGGGAAAATGAATGAAAATGAACAGCCGGACGGCGGGAGCAGGATTTTTGTCGCCCGGCAGCCGATTTTTCGTCAGAACGGCAAGGTGTACGGTTATGAGTTGCTCTTCCGCTCCGGGCTTGATAATTTTTTTGATGAAACCCAAGACGGCGACACCGCGACCTCAAAGGTTATCACCAATACCTTTTCACTCATCGGCATCACTAAAATAACCGAAGGGAAAAAGGCCTTTATCAATTTTACCGACGATATGCTGGTGAAAGAATATCCGGGCCTTTTCCCCAGCGGCATTACCGTGGTCGAGGTGCTGGAAACGGTCAAGGCAACTCCGGAAGTGGTTCAGGCCTGCAGAAATCTTGTGCAGCGCGGGTATATCCTGGCCCTTGATGATTTTCTTTTTCACGAGGAGTTCCTCCCCCTCATTGAAATGGCCCACATCATCAAGTTCGATGTCCGCTCCATGACCTATGATGTGCTGTGCCGTAATATTGACAAAGTAGCGCCGTTCAATGTCAAATTGCTGGCGGAAAAAGTGGAAACCATCGAAGAATTCGAGCAATTGCAGAAGCTCAATTTCACTTTTTTTCAGGGCTATTTCTTCAGCAAGCCGAAAATTGTCCAGGGGCGCGACATTCCCGGGTCCAAACTGCAATATCTGAAAATTATCCGCGCCATCCAGAATGAGAATTACAGTTTCGCCAAGATCACCGGGTTTATCGCCCACGACGTTTCCCTGTCCTATAAGCTGCTCCGTTATGTCAATTCCGCGGCCATGCGAAGACGGGTCGAGGTGACATCCATGCAAAGCGCGGTGGCGCTGGTCGGGGAACTGAAACTGCGGAAATGGCTCAGCCTGATGATGCTGTCCTATATGGCGGATGATAAACCGCTGGAGCTGCTGCGGCTTGCGCTGCTGCGGGCCAGTTTTTGCGAGCAGGTGGGGGAGAGATTGAAAAAGGGTCGTGATTTCAGTCTCGCCTGTTATACGGTGGGCATGTTTTCCCTGCTGGACGTTCTGCTTGACCAGCCGATGGGGCTTGTTCTGCAGGAGCTGAATCTGGCGCCGGTCATCGTCGAGACGCTGATCGGCGGCAAAAAAACGTCCTACACGGTCATTCTGAATCTTGCCAAGGCCTATGAGAGAGGCGACTGGCACGAGGTCGGCAGGATTGCCGCGGTTGAAGGACACTTATTTGATATGTTGCCCTCCATTTATGAGTTCGCCTTAAATGAGGTGCGGGCCTTTTCCGCCGCCGTCTGAACCGCAACGGCAATGGCGGCCGGTAAAGTTTCTAATCCCGGCCGGTTAAGGTATACATTTTGGAAAAATCGCCGACCTGCAGAAAGAGGCGGGCAATGGCGGCCAGCAGAGACAGTCGGTTGTTTTTCAGATTTTCATCCTCGCTCATAACCATTACCTTGTCGAAAAAGGCATCAACCGGTTCTTTCATTTCAAGGATTTTGTCCAGGGCCTCTTCATAGCGGCGCTCCGCCAGTAATGGTTTGACCCGGCTCTCCACCGTCAGGAAGACCTGGTAGAGTTTTTGTTCCTGTTCTTCCTGGAGCAGATCTCCAAGCACTGTTGTGTTTTCATGTCCTTTGATAATGTTGATGACGCGCTTGAAGGCGCCGGCCAGCAGGGTAAATGTTTCCCGGGAACTGACGGCCAGCAGGGCATCGATGCGTCTGCGGCAATCAACGATATCGTCAAAAGAGGTGGAAAGCACTGCGTCAACGGCTTCCTGGGCAACTCCTCTGCCGATCAGGTCATTCATGTAGCGGCCCCGGATAAAGTCGTTTATCGCACCGGCTGCCTGTCCCTTGTCTTCGGTCAGTTTGGCCCCGTAAAGTTCCAGCGCCTTGTCAATGCAGTCGGCGAGCGACAGGGAAAATCCATGGGAGTTGATTGTATGAAGAAGTGCCAGGGCATGACGGCGCAAACCATAAGGATCGGTGGTGCCGGTGGGCGTCTTGCCGATACCGAAACAACCGGCAATGGTATCGAGTCTGTCGGCCATGGAGACAATGGAGCCGGCAATGGTGCGGGGAAGGGCGCTGTCCGCCCGCACCGGCAGATAGTGCTCCTCAATGGCGACGGCCACATCCTCTGCTTCGCCTTCAAGCTGGGCGTAGTATTTTCCCATCACACCCTGCAGGGTGGGGAATTCTCCCACCATGCCGGTAACGAGATCGGCCTTGGCAAGGCGGGCGGCGCGGGCCACGGCTGTTTTTTTCTCCGGCGCGATCCTGTCGCACAGGAAAAGGCTGAGGGACTGGAGCCTTTCCACCTTTTCCAACATGGAACCGAGCTGGGCCTGAAAGACAACCCCTGCCAGATCGGTGAGACGGTCTTCGAGTTTGCGCTGCCGGTCTTCCCGATAAAAAAAGAGGGCGTCCTCGAGACGGGCGCGCAGCACTCTTTGATGGCCTGCCGCCGCCGCATCAGTGTCGGCTATCCTGGTGTTGTTGATGGCGACGAAATTGGCCATCAGCTTGCCGTCCGGACCTGATACGGTGAAGTATTTCTGGTGGACCCGCATGGAGGTGATCAGCACCTCGGGGGGGAGCTCCAGAAATTTTTCGTCAAAGCTTCCGGTGATACCGATGGGGAATTCCACCAGGTTGGTGATGGTGTCCAGCAGTTCCTCATCGGCGATTATCTCGCCTCCTGCCGCGGCTGCCGCCCTGGCGGCCTCCTGCCTGATCAGTTCCCGACGTTCGTCAAGGTCGGCTATGACGTGCAGGCTGCGCAGCGTTTCAAGATAATGGGAAAAATCCTTAATTTCCACCTGCCCCGAGGACATAAAGCGGTGGCCGCGCGTGGTATTGCCGGCAGTGAGGTCGTTTATGGCGAAATTCACCACCTTGCCCCCGAAAAGGGCAAGAAGCCATTGGACCGGGCGGGCGAAGCTTGCCCGGAAAGCCCCCCATCGCATGGACTTGGGAAAGGGGATGGAGAGAATGAAGTCGGGCAGGAAACGGGACAGGATAATCTCCGTTTCCTCTCCTTTGTGTTCCTGGGCCAGCATCAGGTATTCCCCTTTCGGGGTGGCAACGATCGTGATATCCGCGATGGAGGCGCCCCTTGATGCGGCAAAGCCGATGGCCGCCTTGGTGGGCTGGTTGTCGGCGTCAAAGGCCGCTTTTTTGGGGGGGCCAAGCACCTCTTCCCTCCGGTCAGGCTGGCGGTCGCTGAGTCCGGTGACGCAAAGAGTCAGACGGCGCGGGGTGGCCGCGGTTTTGATGGCGTCGAATGGAAGCGAGAATTCGGCGAGTTTTTTCGCCATGGTCTCTTTCATGAAACTCAGTGCCGGTTTAATGTAGCCTGCCGGTATTTCTTCCGTGCCGATTTCGAGTAAAAATTGTTGATTCATGGATTAATGTACGCAGTAAGTTGGAGAGGGATTGTCGTTGTCTGGCCACTCGATGGTGGCAAATGTGCTGAATCCTTGAGAAAGATTTTCAACGGTAACGGAAAACCAGCGGATAGAGGGATGGCTTGCCAGTTTTTCTCCCAGATTCTTGGCTATTTTTTCAACCGAAAGGGGATAATCAGGAGGTTTGGGGGAGGAGGCCGACCATTGCAGGTCGTGGGATGTTACTCCCTCCGCCAGTTCAATCAATTCCTCCATCCAGATGAAATGCCTGAAACGAAGACATATATTTGCCGTTCCCCAGTGGCCGAGGGATTCGGGAAGACCGGAACCGGTCTGCACCGGTAACGGCGGCGCAATGGGCACGGCGATTTCCAGGGAAAGATCGTCATCTTCCTCAAGGGAGCCATGCATTTTGCAAAGATACTCAGACAGCTCCATTTTTCCCGTGGCCGGCGATTTCTTTTTGAAAAAATAGGGGAATTCGATTTCCATGTGCGCGGCTTCCGCCTGCAGCTTATCCTTTGTTTCCTGAAGGATGAGCTGGAAACCGCGCAAGTTGATGTCCCCGTGAAAATGGTTGAGAATTTCGATGAAACGGCTCATGTGCGTGCCCTTGAACTGATGCGGCAGGTTGACGTACATGTTGACCCTGGCTACCGTTTTCTGCACCTTGTTGGCCCGGTCGAGGACGGTAATCGGATATGAAATATCCTTGACCCCGACCTTTTTAATGTTGATCCGGCGATCATCCCGCAGGCTCTGGATATCCTTCATGTGCTGGGCTATGGGCGGATCAGGACAGATGCTTGCGCACGGCATTCTTCAGTTCATCCAGGTTGGATGATTTGACGATGTAGTCGTCCGAGGCCCAGGAAGCCAGATCCTGCTTGAACTCCTGGTAGGCGGAACTGAGGATGACCGGCAGGTTCTGGTCTATTTCCTTCATTCTGCGCAGCACGTCAATGCCGTTCATGCCGGGCATGTTGATGTCAAGAATGACGAGATCCGGGGTGATGATATGCAGTTTTTCCAGGGCGTCTTCACCGGACAGGGCTGAATGCACCTCATATCCCTCTTCCTCCAGTTCCTCCCGGTAAAGAAGGTGGATGCTTTCTTCATCGTCGACAAGTAATATCTTTTTCATGGGCCACCTATGGTAAAAATTCCATTACACCTTTACTTCCTTGAGGAAGCGGGCGGCGTCCTCCGGAGGGGTCGGGTTGATGTAAAAACCTGAGCCCCATTCGAAACCGGCCATCTGGGTCAATTTGGGCATGATTTCAAAATGCCAGTGATAATGGTCCAGAGGCTCCGAGCGTAAAGGGGATGAGTGGAGGACAAAATTATACGGAACATTGGGAATACAGGCATTAAGCCGTTTCATGCTTTCCGAGAAAATTGCCGCCAATGCCTGGAAGGAGTCGTGGTCCTGGGCAATATAGGATGAGGCGTGTTTTCGCGGCAGGATCCACATTTCAAAGGGAGAACGGGGCGCATAGGGCGTTATGGCGAGAAAATGGTCGTTCCGGCACACCACCCGTTCTTCGGTTTTGATTTCCTGACGGATGATGTCGCAGAAAACGCAGCGTTCCTTGTAGCGGTAATAGGAAAGGCTGCCGGACAGCTCGGACTCAATTGTGCGGGGCACAATGGGCAGAGCGACCAGCTGGGAATGGGAATGCTCCAGCGAGGCGCCCGCTGCCTTGCCGTAATTCTTGAAGACCATGACGTACTTGAAGCGCGGATCACGACCGAGGTCGATGATGCGGTCGCGAAATGCCAGAAAAACATCGAGCATGCGGTTGTGGCCCAGATCGGCAAAGGGTTCATCATGATTCGGCGACTCGATGATAACCTCATGGGCGCCGATGCCGTTCATTTTATCATAAAGCCCTTCGCCTTCCTTGTCCAACTGACCTTCGATGATAAGGGCCGGATATTTGTTCGGCACGACCCGCAGCGACCAGCCCGGGGTGTTCGGCTGATGGTTGTTGTCCCCGTAGCTGAGAACCTCGGGAGGGGTTGTTTTTTCGTTGCCGGGGCACAGTGGGCAAAAACCGCCCTTGGTCAAACTGTGTTCAACGATAAAATCCGTCGGCCTCTTGCCTCTTTCCTTGGCAATGATGATCCACCTTCCAAGGACAGGGTCTTTTCGTAGTTCTGGCATGGCTCAAGTCGTAGTTAGAAAACTGGACGGGAAGCGGCAATCAACTGGCTTTTGCCTTTTCGTAATCTTCCTGTTTGGTTTTGCAGTGGATGCAGAGAGTGGTGACCGGCCGGGCTTCAAGCCGGGCAACCCCGATATCATCGCCGCATTCTTCGCAGACGCCGTAATCGTTGTTTTCGATCCTTTCCATTGCCTCTTTGACCTTGGCCAGCAGTTTCCTTTCGCGGTCACGGATGCGAAGCTCAAAATTCCGGTCGGATTCGGCGGTGGCACGATCGGTGGGATCGGGGAAATTTCCCCCGCTGTCGGTCATTTCCGTAATAGTCTTATTGGCTTCGGACAAGAGCTCTTCGCTCATCTCCTGCAATTTCTTTTTGAAATAGGCCAGTTGTTCGTCTGTCATGGCTTTGATCTCCAATCAATGGTGCTGCTTTGGTAGCTATGGTGCTGATGAAAAAAAGAGCTGCGTGCGGACTATTCCTTTCGCTCGTAAAGCCCGCTTTTTCCACCCGATTTTGACAACAGTCTGATATCGTCGATTACCATCCCTTTGTCCACTGCCTTGCACATGTCGTAAATGGTCAAGGCGGCGATCGAAACCGCGGTCAGGGCTTCCATCTCGACTCCTGTTTTGCCGGTTATGCCGACAGTGGCAGTGATGCGTATCGTGCTTTTTTCTTCATCCAGGCTGAAATCAATATCAGCCTTGGTAATCGGCAGCGGATGGGTCAGCGGAATGAGGTCGTCGACTTTTTTGGCGGCCATGATGCCCGCCAGCCTCGCCACCCCGAGAACATCTCCCTTGGCAATGGACGCGCTGCGGAGAAGCTGAAAGCACTCGGGCGACATACGGACCTTTCCCTCGGCGGTTGCCTGGCGAATCGTGTCCGTTTTGTGGCTGACATCAACCATGCGAGCATTTCCGGTTTGGTCGAAATGGCTGAATTGTTTTTTTTCGTTCATCAATTCCGCAACGGATGCGTTCATTGTTTACAGGTTGCCGGAGAAGAGTTTTTTGAAAAAGCCCTCGCTGTGGTTTTCCTCTTCGCCGGATTCAAGTTCGGCAAACTCCTTGAGCAACTCTTCCTGACGTTTGCTCAACTTGGTGGGGATAATGACTTTGATTTCCACCACCATGTCCCCCTTGCCGTGGCCGCGCAGACTGGGAACTCCTTCACCTTCAATCCTGAAAGTGTGTCCGGGCTGGGTGCCTTTGGGAATTGACAGATTTTTTTCCCCGTGTATGGTCGGCACGGCAAGAGAACACCCCAAGGCCGCCTGGGTCATGGAGAGCGGCAGTTCGCAGTAGATGAGGTCTCCGTCCCGCTGGAAGAAATTATGCGGTTCAACATGGATCACAACATACAGGTCGCCGCTCGGGCCGCCTTTCCGTCCGCCTTCTCCTTCGCCCCGCAGGCGCATGCGGGCCCCGGTATCCACCCCGGCGGGTATTTTCAGGGAAACTTTTTTACTCTTGCGCACCAGGCCGCTGCCGTGACAGTCGTTGCAGGGATCCGTGACGATTTCGCCCTGGCCCTGGCATTCCGGGCAAGGAGTGCGGATGCTGAAGAATCCCTGGGAACGGGTGATCTGGCCAGACCCATGGCAAGCGGGACAGGTCTTGTTCTTGCAACCGGGACGGATGCCGCTTCCTTCACAGGTCCAGCAGGTTTCGCGCTTGGTGATGTCGATTTCCTTTTCAATGCCGTGAACCGCATCCATAAAGGAAATGGTCAGGTCATAACGGAGATCGTTGCCCTGCATCGGTCCTTGGCTGCGGCGTCTGCCTCCGCCGCCGCTGAAACCGAACAGATCGCCGAAAATATCACCGAAACTTGAAAAAATATCTTCAAAATTGCCCGGGCCGCTGTATCCGCTGTTGCGAAGTCCTTCCTTGCCGTATCTGTCGTAAATTTTCCGTTTGTCCAGGTCGCGCAGGACCTCATACGCCTCGGCCGCGGCTTTGAATTTTTCTTCCGCGTCCTTGTTCCCCGGATTCTTGTCCGGATGATATTTCATCGCCTGTTTTCGATAGGCTTTTTTGATCTCATCGGCTGATGCGGTTCTGGCGACACCAAGAATATCGTAATAATCTGTTTCCATCTGTTATGCGGTCGGTTGTTGCATTAAGCGTCTGCATCCAGGGAAGGCTCGATGATCACCTTTTTTTCGGCTGCCGTTTTTTTGTTGAAATCGGCAATATTATCAAAATTCACTTTGCCCGCGGCTATTTCCCGCAGGGACATGACGGCTTCCTTGTTCTTGCCCTTGACGAGATACTGCTGGCCGTTGCGGTGCTGCTTGACCCTGGAAACCGCCAGATGAATCAACATAAAGCGGTTTTCATTGCCTATTCGGCTCAGACAGTCTTCAACAGTAATACGTGCCATAATTTTACAGCGCCTCCCTGAATAGTTGCTGATAATTTGAACTTTAAACCTGTTAAATATAATCGCTTTCACTTTTTTGGCAAGAAGTTTTAACTTTTCCGGTCCATTCGTGCAAATGGAGAGCCGGTTTTTCGCGGATTCCGGTACCAGGAAAAAATTCGTCATCAACTGAAGTGAGGCGTTCTTTTTAGCGGGAGGTCATTTTTTGGTGCCGGCAACCGCAGGCTGCCGGCGAACACATAACGGCACGGAAAATGCTTAATTCCCCGATGAGGCTGTGGAGAAATTGCCGCAACCGGCGGATTGATCCCGGAAAACGGGGCATGGATTCCGGTCTTTCCCCGGAAACTGCGGCAATATGGGAAGAGGTTGCCGACAACTAGGTAATATTTTCCTTGTAAAGGAAGATGTCGGCCCATGAGATGTTGATAAATTGGCAGAGTGCCGTTTTTTTGACGGAAGAAAGCGTGAAGGCGAAAATGAAAAAAAATATGGTCATTGTTTTGTGCCTGGTTTTTCTCGGAGGCTGTGCGCGTGACGCGCAGCTTACTTCGCAACTGGCGGAAAGTGTCGGTATACGGTCGCAGGGAGCTTCCGATGGCGGGTGTATTCCGGTGATCTATCCGTCCGAGTCGTCTCCTGTCTGTGGAAATGGCGGTGCGGCTTCCGCCTCATCCGGCTGGGAATATGGCGCAAGCGGCGATTTGCAATGTGATGAAGGAGCCATGGCGTGCAAAAAGTGAGACGAGAAAGGAGGGCGTGATGAGGTTTATTCCGGTAATTTTCTTGGTTGTGGTCGGCCTTCAGACCAATTCTCTTTGTGCGGAAAGCCGTTTGTTCCCTCCTGCTGTGAATGGATTTGATTATTCCCGGTCCGTGCCGGTTGAGTATTCCTATCGGAGTGGGCGGGTGCCGGACAGGCAGGATGTGATGGGAGATTTCTTTGCCGGTGTGCAGGATTTTTTTACCAGGGAAAAGAAGCTTGGCCCTCTTCCCGCTGAACAGGCTGTTGAGCTGAAGCTGAAGGTTCGGGAACTGACCCGGCAGCTGCTCGACCGTGCTGAAGAGCCGATCGGCGATGAGTATCGGATAGTGGTCACCACCTTTGTCAATTTGAATCATCTTTATCGGACATCAGGCTTCGGGCGGGTCATGGCGGAGCAGATGATAAGCGAGATGCAGCGGTCCGGCATCGAGGTGATCGATATTCGGATGACGCCGTCCATCCAGATTCTGGAGGGTTACGGCGAATACGGGCTGTCCCGGGATATGGCGGAACTCAGTTATGTTCAGAACGCCCAGGCGGTTGTGGTGGGCACGTATACCATCAGCAACGGACAGGTGATCATCAACGCCAGGCTGCTGCAGCAGTCAAACGGCCTTGTTTTGTCCAGCGGTTCGATTGCGCTGCAGATGGATGATCTGATCTGCGGTTTTTTGCAGGACGAGTCAACGCCGCCCCGGCGGGGCGCCTCTGTGGCATTGCGGAATTTTGCGGAAATTGCCCCTGAAGAGCAACAAGAAGAGAATCAATAAGAAGAGGATCATGGTATGACATATCTCTGTAATCTTTTCCGGAATAAAAAGAAGGCGCGGACGGGGAAAAAACGGGCAGCGGCGCAAGCTTTCCGCTTCCTGCTTCTTCTTGGTCTGGCCCTGCTCTTGCCGGCGATCCCGGCCTGTTCGCTGCTGCCGCCCGAAAGCGCGCCGCAGCATTTTTCCGGCGATGGGCAGCGAAACATGGATAAATATGCCGGGCTCTGTTATCAGCAGGGGCTTCGCTATATGGAGGAATTTCGCTATGAGCTGGCCCGGCAGCAGTTCGCCTATGCCGCGTCAGCCGCGGCATCGCCGGGCCTTTATGCGGATGCCGTTGACGGGCTGCGCCGGGCGGAACGGCTGATCCTTGAGGGCCGGTAAGGGTTTTCAGACAAAATGAGGTTGTGTCATGCTGGGAAAACAAAATAAAGCAAAGATCGCCTGCTGCGCCAGGCAACATTTGCCGGGCGCGCGGTTTTTTTCTGCCGTCCTTGCCGTGATGACGGGGGGGCTGATCATGATACTGGCCGGGTGCGCGGTTTCCGGAAACGGCGGCACGGTTTCTCTTGCCAGTCCCGATTTCTTCGGCTTCGGTGATAATCTGGCCAGGCAGTTGGTGGTCAACAGGGGACCGGGCGCACCTCGCGGGGAGCGCCTCATTTTGACCACGTTTGTCAGTCTTGACGATCTCTACCAGTCGTCAGGCCTCGGCCGTGCCTTGACGGAGGGTTTATCCGCCAGTCTTTTTAAGCAGGGATTCCGCATTGCCGAAATCAGGAAGGCCCAGGGATTGTATGTGAAAAATGACACCGGCGAACTGATGCTGACCCGGGATGCTTCTTTGGTGGCGCATGACGAAGAGGCCCAGGCCATAATCGTCGGCACCTACTCGGTCACGCCGCGCACGGTGATTCTCAATGTGAAGATGGTTGGAGCGGATTCGTCGGAGGTTTTGTCGGTCGCCGGGCTTGAAATTGAACGAAGCGCCAATGTCGATTTTCTTCTGGCGGCAAATGACGGCGGCGGCAGCGGTGCCATGTCGGTGTACGAAAGGTGATGGCCGCATTTTCGGAGTTTTCGCGGATTCATCGATTCCGTGAATAAGGAGCAAAGATGGCGCGTTATCTGATACTGATCATATTTTTGCTGGCAGGCGGCTGTGCCTGGCACAACCAGGAAAGGGCGGAGGTGACGACCGGCTCCCCGGTGGTTTATATCCATCCCGTGTCGGCGACCGATCTGAGCAAGAAGTCGGTGGTTATTCCGCCGTTTCTTGTGCCGGAGGGCATCGATATCCGGCAGGGAGAGAGTGTCGCCGCCTTGTTTCAGGACGTTCTGCTCGGCAAACAGGCGTTTCAACGGGTAAAGCTCGAAAAGACTCATTACGGTTCCCTGGAAGAAGCGATCCGTCTCGGCAAGGAGGCCGGGGTGGATTTTGTTCTGGCCGGTCAGGTGCATACCCTGCTCAGCGGCACGAACATGGGCGGCGGACGGGTTGACCTGGCTGTGCGGTTGATTCATGTCACCAGTGGTGACACGATGTGGTATATTCAGCAGGCGCTGGACCAGAAGATGCTGCATCCTGATGTTTCATTGTTGCACCGGCTGAGCTCGGTTTTTTCCGTTCCCCCTGTTCGTCCGTCGGAAGGGGCGCAGGTCTCGGTCAATATGCTGGCCCATGTCGCGCTTGACATGGCGGATGTGATGGCCGGCGCCCGCTATGTGGCAACGATGTGATGTGCGGCACTCTCGCAACGGGCCGGCATGACGGATTCCGGAAAGGCGGCTGCTGTTCCGTCGGTTTTTCTGTCGCACTTTTTTTGCTGTAACTGTAGAGAATAACAAGAAAAAAATGTGAATTGAAATTGCATTTCGGATAACAAAACGGCAGTGCGTTTCCTTGCCTGCTCCTGTCTGGAATCGGCACGTACCTCCCGCTCCCACTCTTTCGCATGGCATCACCCCACCTCTTATCCCTGCGAGGACTTTCTTGAATAGCCCGTGCTTGCTGTTCACCGCAAACCAGCCGGCGATTCTTTCTTTCGAAACCACTGCGGAACGTGTATTAGTCGGAAAGAACGGTTTGAGGACCATTGCAAGAACCGTCTCAAGGCTTTGACGTGGCGATCAGGGCTTTGGAGCGATAACAATTAGGACACCATGGAAAACTGCAGCCCACAAAAAGCGGGGACACCGGATTCATGCCGGATTTCCGGCGCGGTTACTTTGTTTATCGTCAGCGCCGTGCAATTTCTGACTCCCTTCATGCTGTCGGCGGTGGGTGTGGCCCTTCCCGCCATCGGCCGGGAATTCTCCGCCAGCGCGGTGCAACTCGGCCTTATTGAAACCGCCTATATCCTTGCCTTTTCCCTTTTTCTGCTGCCGGCGGGCAGGATGGGGGATATTTATGGAAGAAAGCGGGTCTTTTTGCTCGGGATCGGGGTGTTTACCCTTGGAACCCTGCTTGTTTCCCTGGCTCAGGGCATCGAAAGTCTTATTGTGTTCCGGTTTTTTCAAGGCAGCGGCGGCGCCATGATTACGGGTACCAGCATTGCCATCCTGTCGTCGGTTTTTCCTCCGGCAAAGCGGGGCAGGGCCATGGGGTTTATTGTCGGTTGCGTTTATCTTGGTTTGTCCGTCGGCCCTGTTCTGTCCGGTTTCATGGTGTCCCATCTGGGGTGGCGATGGATTTTTTATTGTGCCGTGCCGGTGGAGGCGGCAGCCTTTCTTCTCGCCCTGCTGAAACTGAAAGGGGAATGGGCGGAAGCCCGGGGCGAGCGGTATGACTGGCCCGGAACCTTTCTTTATTGCGCCTCTCTTTGCTGTTGTGTCTACGGTGCGCTGCACCGGAAAAATTCGGGGGTGGAACTCGGTCTTATCGGCGGCAGCGGACTGCTGTTTTTTCTGTTTTTTGAATACCGGATCAAATCGCCGATGCTGGATGTGAATCTGCTGCTCCATAACCGGGTCTTTGCCCTGAGTAATCTGGCCACATTGATCAATTACGCCGCCTCGTTCGGCATCGGGTTTTTTTTCAGTCTGTACCTGCAGTATGTGCGGGGTTTTTCACCCCAGGCCGCCGGCACGGTGCTCATTATCCAACCCCTGTTTCAGGCGGTTCTGTCCCCGGTGTTCGGCCGGTTGGCGGACAGGTATTCCCCGCCGCTTCTGGCAACGTTGGGCATGGGATTTTGCGCCGCCGGACTCGGGGTCGCGGCCCTGGTGCATGAACAGACACCTCTGCCGTTGATTATGGGGATGCTGGGGCTGATGGGCATCGGATTCGGGATTTTTTCCACTCCCAACATGATCACGGTGATGGGCAGTGTCGGCCCGAAACATTACGGTGTTGCCTCAAGTTTTATGGCCACCATGAGGACCATGGGCATGCTGCTCTGCATGACTCTCATTACCATTATTTTTAACCATTTCATGGGGGACAGCCCGGTCAGCCGGGAAACACGGATGGATTTCCTGGCCAGCATGCATCTGAGCATGGTGCTTTTCTGCGGATTGTGCGTGGTGGGGGTTCTTTTTTCAATGGGGAGAATGAAGGACAGGAGGGGGAGGAGTGTGCGGGCATAGCCCGAAAAGGGTGAGTGGAGTTGCCCTGTTGAGCAAAGGACAGAGCGGAGGCCTGAAAATGGTGGAGTGTTCCGGTGTCAACGGGAAAATTCGCCTCTTTCCTTGCCGGGGCTCTGTCCTTGAAGCGTTTTACGCAATTTTTGGTTTCATGGTGGCTGCAATAAATTTTCTCAAGATTATCATAAAAACAATTATCACCAATATAATACTGGCAAAATTAACCACGCCGAGCAAAATGTTCGTGAAATATAATTTGTAAATCATTGTCCCCAAGACTTGGGTGCCGACAAAACCTCAGACCATCCCCCATTGAGCCGGAGAAAAATCAGACGATAGAAATTCCTTTTCCAGATATTCTCTTAACAGGATAATTGAGAAAATAAACCAGCTCATTGCTGTCAGGTATGAAAACACGATAATCAAGAATGAGATCGCGTTTGTGTCAAAACCATAGGTTTTACTCGCGTATCCCAGTAATTTATAGAAACTGAATCCCAGTAAGCACATCGGTGGTACGATTAAGAAATATGCCGGCAGAATATTAATCCCAGGCATTACTTTTGCTTTAATTTGCTGGTAAAAAAGCACCGTTATTTTAACGAGGAAAACGGCTATCCCCACCAAAAGTGTCACCATAACCATAAATGCGGCAGATGATGATATGAAGTTGTTATGTGCAAAATCCGCCAAGCTTGAACCAAATAGTGACACTGCCCCAAGCGCCAAGACATCAAGCAGCCAACCAAAGTTCAGCTTCTCGAGCTCAACCGGTTTTGTAAAAAAAACTTTCACCGCTTTTATTTCAAGGGAGATCGCTATCGCCCACAAGAAGCTGAAGACAAGAAATGCCGGCAGCATGAAATGCTGCATGTTTTCAGTTAATTGAGGAAGAAAAAAACTGACTGGACCAAAAAGCACCACCATGGTCAGCGGCAATGAAATGAGTGGTGAAAAAATTGCTGAATTTGTTAAGGGGTTTTCTGTTAATTCTTTGAAATCATTGGGCTGAAGCAGCCATATGAAAAGTTCCTTCAGGAAGATTGCTGTAAGGGTAAGGTGAATCAGTATAAATAATCCCATGACTGCCGTTAAAAAAAAGGCGGTCGCGTATTCCAAAGGGCTACCGGACAGCAGCGATAATTTCGATAAGGAGATTTCTCCTTCACTTTTGAAAATAGTATTTTTCAAAAAAATATAAGGCATTAAGGCAACTCCCGCTGCTGCCAATGTTCCTTGAAATTTTAGTGGGGTGAATTTCATGGGGGATACCATCTCCTTTTTAATGCGAATATGGTTTTGAAACGTTAGAAGGTTAATACCTTGTCCGCGTCTTTTGATATTTCGTACAAATCGTCCATCCAACCAATGGGGCAGCTGCTTGATCCCTCCAGACCGTGGGATTCCATGCAGACGCCTCAGACATAGAAGTCACCCTCGAATTGATTTATTTGCCCCATGACATCAAATTGTTCCGTTCCTGCCTGTGAAAACAAGACACCTTTGCCGAGCATGAAAACACTGATGTTGTCGCCTTTTTTTACTCCGACATTTGCCAGGCGCATCGCATTGTAAATAGTTTCTCCATCACTTGTGCTGATGATAATAAGCATATTCATATCGTCGTTCCTCCTTTGGTTACATGTTTTTCGCCAGAAACCGAGCTAATTTGTTTCGATCAGTCGCAACATCCAATGGCAGGAGCTCACCGTTCAATAATACATTGGTCGAGCTCTTGAAATTATGGTGTTTTGCCTCCTCTGAATCGGTTGTGAAGATCTTGATTTCAAGATCAGCGCCGTATTTGTCTTTCATTTCGCCGGCTACGCCTATAGCCTTTTTGCAGGTTAGTCATGCCGGATTCCCGCTGTGAAAAACAGTTAATGTGTCCATAATGTCCTCCTTCAGGTTATTTTTTTGTCACTTTCGCGAGCAGGAAAGAAGCGCCGCTTTTTGAAATGCCGAGGTTTTCGGCAAGGTCGAGAGGGTCGGTGCTTCCATTGGTTTTCAAGTAATGAAGCACCTCTTCCTCAAGTTCATCCAGCCAGCTTTCAAACAGGATAAGAATGTCCGGATCGGCAACCGCCATCAGCTGTTTTGACTGGGCAATTTTATGGACCAGACTTTGGCACATGCTTGTTGGATCGATACCTTCGTCCATGCATTCCGCCAGTCAGAGATTGACCATGCTGGATATTTTATCGGAGCCGGTATCGCCGATCAGGGATACGACAAAGTTCAGGCGCGCTTCGTCACTGATTTGAGAAAGCAGCTTGTTGGCAACCGCTGCTATTGCCGCCAGGGCTTCTTCGGGCGCCATCCGGTTGATGATTTTTTCAATTTCGGTCATACGCGCAGACATCCTCATAAATCAAAAACTTGTTCTGGTTTTGAGCAGGTCCTCGCCCAACTCGTTGAGCTTTTCGAGTATCGGCAGGATTCGTTCATCGGTCAATTCATAATAGACAAAAGGACCGCGGCGCTCAACGCTGACGAGCAGCGACCTCTTCAGCTCTTTAAGGTGATGGGAGATGAGCGGCTGAGATAATTTGAGTTCCTCCACAATACTGGAAACGGACTTTTTCTCCTTACTCACGCAAAATAAAACGCGCAGCCGATTTTCGTCCGCCAGGCATTTGGCGAGAAAGGCCAGAGTTTGCAGGTTTCTCTCATTGGTGTTCTCCGTCATGTATCGATGTTCTCTCGGTCTCTGCTTCTTTTACTCAATACAAAAGTTTGTTGAAGACCTCGGTAATGGCATCGGAGTGGACACCGTGGGTTTTCAGGACTTCTTTGGCATGCTCCGCAAATTCTTTGCGGCTGATCTGGGCTTGACTGTTTATCAGCCCATGGTTGACATAGCAGGTTATGAGATCCTGGTAGTTACATCCTTCCAGGCATGCAGCTTTTTTTACATGTTGAAGAAGCGCAACAGGCATTTCCAGCGTTACTGAGGTGGTCGGCTGGGCAGCGTAGTCCGACGTCATTGAGCAAAGTTGTTCTTTCATACCACGACCTCCATTCTGTTTGGTGAACACGGCAGGCGAAACGTTTTCTTTCTCGTATAATCATATAAATATACATTTATGTGATTATGTCAAGAATCTTGAATGATAATTTGAAGAAATTCCGTTCGTGCGAGGCATCGGCACGATTTCGTCAAAAGGGTGGTTGATTCTTGTGTCGCGCGAGCTGTTTATTTTTTGAGTAAAAATGAGGAAGAGGGGCTGGGAGAAAACGACGGCATGGAGATTTTTCTCGTGGGCATCCAGGTTCTACAGCTTGGTGGAGGCGTAGAATTTGTCATATGTCAGGGTGAGCAGCAAGGCCAGAACCGCGGAAACCACCCCGATCAGAACATTGAGAAACGGCGGCGCGGTCAGGGCAAGACGGATGAGCAGGGTCGCCAGCGCATAGCCGGAGTTGCGGAAGACGGCCCTGAATCCCGGCTGGAAACATTGGGAAATCAGCACCAGCAGGATGTCGCAGAAGATGAGCACCGTATAGAAATTATGAAAGAAGTTAAATGTGTTCGCGCCGCTGATCAGTAAAAATCCGTTGTATGCACCCATGCCGCAGAAGATGGCCAGCATGAGCAAGGCAACCATTTTTTTGGAGGCGACAAAGCTGTAGAGGGCGGGGCCCGACATATGCCTTTCTTCCGACCTTCGCTGCATTTTGGCATAGAAGCCAAGCAGGGCGAAGATAATGATGGCGCCGCCTCCATCGGAAAGTATGCGCCACAGCACATCAATATGACCATCAATGGAGATCGGTTCAGGCAGCAGGGTCAGTTCCTTGAAGGAGTTTCGCAGAAAGATGAGTGCCAGTATTTCAAACTGCTTGCCCAGGGCCTTGGAAATGGAACAGGGGAGGGTGAAGATAAGGCTGACAACCTCGAGAATCAGCACCAGGGTAAATGCCAGATTGATTGCCATGTAATGGGTGAGAGGCACCGGGGCCGAAAATGAGGTGTGCAGCAGTCCCTGGCGGTTGAGCTCTATCAGGCCCAGGCTCAGAACGAATATCAGCACCAGGGCGCCGGCCACGACACGTTGGCTGGACTCTTTTTCCCAGAAAACATGCAGGGGGTCGAAAATGCGTGTTGTGAAGTTGAAAATAGTATCCATGGCGTTGTTTAAGGAAATTTCCTGTGAACGATTGTACTGTTTCGTGGTGGAAAAGTGAAAGAAAAAAAGGCAAAGAGACCCTGGTGACGGGAAAGATCTGAAGGGATCATGCCGTCCATGGGCTGACTGATCGGCAGGCGGGGCAGAAGTGATCGTTCCCGCGCCGCTGCGCGGGAACGATTACATGATTGATTTTCAATTCAACCGATGTTCGGCCGGATCATTTGTGAAAGGGATTTTGCAGCAGCAGGGTCTCGGCCCGGTCAGGGCCGACGGAAAGCAGCATGACCGGCGTTCCGGTGAGATCTTCGATTCTTTTGACATAATCGCGGGTTTTCCGGGGCAGATCGTCGACACTCCGCACCCCGCTGATATCATCATCCCAACCGGGAATTTCCTCGTAAACCGGCTGCAGTTTCTGCGCGGTGCGGATATTGCCCGGCATGGCGAGGAATTTTTTGCCGTCCGCCTGGTAGGAGGTGGCGATTTTCAATGTTTTTTCCCCGCTCAGCACGTCAAGCTTGGTGATGGCCAGGCCGGTTATGCCGTTTAATCGCACCGCTTCGTTGGCCACCACGGTGTCGAGCCAGCCGCAGCGCCTTTTTCTGCCGGTGGTGGCGCCGAATTCGCCGCCTCGTTTCTGCAGCCCGTCTCCCGTGTCGTCAAAGAGTTCGGAAGGGAAGGGACCTTCTCCCACCCGGGTGGTGTATGCCTTGAGAATGCCGATAACGGCATCGATATGGGACGGGCCGAAACCCGAGCCGGTGCAGGCATTGCCCGCCACCACATTGGAGGAGGTGACAAAGGGATAGGTTCCGTGATCGATGTCGAGCTGGGTGCCCTGGGCGCCTTCAAAAAGAATATGCTTGCCCGCCTTGCGGCCTTCGTCAAGCTTCACCGAAACATTGTCGATATAGGGGGCGAGTTTTTCCGCAAAGCCCTGGAATTGGCCGTATATCTCGTCCAGGGAAAGCGGATTGGTATTGTAGTAATCGGCCAGGATGCGGTTTTTTTCTTCAAGATTTGCCGCCAGCTTTTCCTTGAAAAGGTCCGGATCGAGCAGGTCGCCGGCCTTGATGCCGCAGCGGAGGATTTTGTCGCCATAGCAGGGTCCGATACCTCGGCCGGTGGTGCCGATTTTGGTCCCTTTCGTCTTGGCCGCTTCGCTGCCCAGGTCAAGCAGCTTGTGATAGGGCATGATGAGATGGGCCCGTTCGCTGATGGTCAGGCGGGAGGGATTGACAGGCAGGCCGCTTTCCGCCAGTTTCCGCATTTCTTCAAGCAGCACCTCCGGGTCAAGCACAACGCCGTTCCCGATGAAGCACTGTTTGTCTTCGTAAAGGATGCCGGAGGGGATGAGGTGGAAAATAAATTTCTTTCCTTCAACCACCAGCGTGTGGCCGGCATTGTTGCCTCCCTGAAAGCGAACTATATAATCTGCATACCGGGTAAGCAGGTCGACTATTTTTCCTTTCCCTTCATCGCCCCACTGGGTGCCCACCACCACAACATTGGCCATTGGATCCGCTCCTTATTTGTCGGCTTCGCAAAAGTGTCTGTCGACCCCGGCCTCTGAGCGCATGCAACAGCGCAGGCGGAGAGTCGGTTTTTCGGCCTTTTGCGAATTTGTCATATTTCATCAGAGTTGGTGCAAAACGCCCGTAATGCCGAAGCGCTCTTCCTCTCTTGCAACATTTTTCGACGCCGGCCAACTTTAGCCAAAGACTTCTGAAAAGTCAATGCGCCATGCTGCTTGACACTAAAAATCAAATACCGTAGATTGACAAAGTCGGCAACCCTTGTTGCCGGAATTATTTAGGAGCCGTTACGAAATGCTTTTCTTTTGTTACGGCTCCTTATGCCGTTACGAAATGCTTTTCTTTTGTTACGGCTCCTTATGCCGTTGCGAAATGCTTTTCTTTTGTTACGGCTGCTCCTGTCGTTTCCGTGCTCCGGCCGACGACATTATTTTGCGGCAACGGCTTATTTTTCCCCTGCAGCGGGAATCCTCAATTTAACGTGAAGTGCTACTATGTTTGGCATAGGTCTTCCTGAACTCATTCTTATCATGGCCCTGGCGCTTATCGTTGTCGGGCCGGACAAATTGCCTGATCTGGCGAAATCCCTGGCCAAGCAGTTTCTTGAATTGAAGAAAACGGCAAATGCCCTGAAGGATTCCCTACAGGAGGAGATGAAGGAAGCGAAACGGCCCTTGGAGCTGCTGCAGCCTTTGAGTGATGAGGAGCGGGCCGCTTTGCCCGGCGCGGAACATGCCGGGTCGGAAAAAACGGCGAAAGAAGAAGCCGCTGTCCCGGAGACGGCCGGCGGATCGGGTCAGGATGTCTATGGGGAGGCGATCGGCGCTTCGGCCCCGGTAGGCGAGGAAGCAGGCGACAAGTCGGAAAAAAAGAGCTGATGAGTCCTCTTGCCAGTCATTTCGGCGATCATCTCAATGAGTTGCGCCGCAGGGTGACCATGGCCTTCGGTGCCGTTGTCCTCTGCTCGATCATTGCCTATGTCTTTTCCCGGCAGATTACGGAGCTGCTCGTTGTTCCGCTTTTTCAGGCGAGTCCCACCCTCTCCGGTTTGGTTTACACCAATCTGACCGAGGCATTTGTCAGTTATCTGAAGATTTCCGTTCTGGTGGGCATTATCGCGGCATTCCCCATTATTCTCTATCAGTCATGGGCCTTTGTCGCGCCGGGGCTGCACCGCCATGAAAAAAAGGCGGTTCTGGTCGTGGTCTTCTGGGCCACCCTCCTTTTTCTCTTTGGAGTGGGCTTTGCGTATCTGGTCATCATGCCCCAGGCGCTGTCCTTTTTGATGAGTTTCGCCGGGGAGAATCTGGAGGCCCTGCCGAAACTTGACTCGTACCTCACCTTTGTCGTCCGCTCTTCCCTGGCCTTCGGCCTTGCCTTTGAGATCCCGTTCCTGATGGTGGCGGCCGGCAAGACCGGACTGGCAACCCGCGTTTATTTCGTCCGGCAGCGGAAATATTTTTACCTGGCCATTGTCCTGCTTTCTTTTCTTCTTGCCGCCGGAGATGTTGTTTCCACCGTCCTGCTTGCCTTGCCGCTTTTTGTCCTTTATGAATTGGCCCTTCTGATCATGCTGGTCTTCAAGTAACAGAGGCGTTACGCCTGCATGCGGCAAAGATGTCAGTCGTTGCCGATTTCCTGCTTCAGCAGACAGCAGGAGATGCGGTGCAAAGGGGTTCCTTGCTCGTCATAGCTGATATTGCCCGGTTGCAGGAGTTTGTTCATGACGCAGCCCTCGGCAATGTCCAGGGTGAAGAATCTGTCTTCCGTAAGCCCGGTATTGTGGACCAGCCCGTTGTCGACAATGGTGAAGGCGTGAACCGGGAAATCTTCACACAGCGGGCATTGGTAAACCCGGCCGTTGGGGAAGATGAAATAGTTCTCCGCCACCCGGCCGGCGCATTCGAATTTTTCTCCTTTTGCAAGAAACACCTTGGGAAAGATAACGTGGATGCCTCGTTGCGCTGCCTCTTGCGCCACTTTTGGAACAGCGGCCAGCCATTCTTCCGGGGTGAGTTGCAGCCGGTCTTTTTCCTTGCCCGCTGATTTTCCCCGGATGCCGATAACCTGGATAAAAAATCGTTTTATGCCAAGCTGTTGAAGGAGAACCGGCATTTGGGCCAGGTGCTCGATGTTCATTTTGCTGACCGTATAGATGAGACTGGTGTCAAAGCCGAGGGCAACGGCTTTTTTGATATTTGCGGTGCAGACGGCAAAGACCCCCTGGCCGCGGATCGGATCATTGATTGCCGGAGTTGGGCCGTCCAGGCTGAAGCTGATCACGGCGTCCGCCGGGGTGATTTTGGTCAGCAGGTCGTGGAAGAGGAAACCGTTGCTGTCAACGGTGATGCTGTCGTATCCGATTTTTTTTGCGGTTTTTATCGCCTGGGCCAGATCCGGATGCATGGTGGGTTCACCGCCCAGAAAAATGAGATTTGATTTTTTTTGCGGATCATGAAAAAGCGCCAGCCACGCATCCATGGTTTCCCGGGAAAGCGTCCCGCTGCCGTGCTGTTCGGTGTTGATGTAGCAGTGCCGGCAGGAGAGGTTACAGGCGGTAAGGATATGGAAAAAAATATTTCTTTCTCGGGGCTTGAAGCCCACTGTCCGGGGGGTCAGGCTGTGCATGGAGTCTCCTTCGCTGTTTAGGAGCCGTACCGAAATAACATGGCCATTTTTTTCAATTTCGTTACGGCTCCTTATGCCGTTGGGGCGCATTTCTCCGGCCATGTTATTTTCCTACAACGGCTTATCGTCTGGGGTCATGGTCCAGTTAACCCCAATGGCCGGTATTTTCAACAGATATCGGGCGCGGATAATTCGTCGTGCAAAAGGGGGGGTGCTTTGCAGTTGCTATTTCCGTTGAATAAGGTACATTGCAATTTCTGCAAAAAGGCTACTTTTCATACATGCTTCTGGAGGAGGAAACTATGGGCGGACACGGACATCATCACGAAGAAGACAGCTCTGTTCCAATGAAAGTCGGAATTTTCATGATATGCATGTTTATCATGATCGCTGTGATTGCCACTCTGTAAGATTGCGCAGGGAAAGCAGCGGCGCGCAGTTTGCCGGGAAAACTGCACATAACCGGACGTGAGCCCCCCATCAGGCATGTCCGGTTTTTCTATGTGGAGATCAGGGTTGGCTGACGGTGTACTCCGCCAGATAACTGCCTTGCCAGTAGTTGTTGGCCGGATCCTGGAAGAACTGCCGGAAAAGCTGCAGGCTTTCCTGTCGCAGAACATGGGAGATGATTTCGATTTTTGCCTCGCGGTAGAGAGGGGGCATCCCGGCCAGCCGCAGCCCGGTGCCGCCGCCCATGACATCTTCATAGGCGTAGACGATGGTGCCGATGCGGCTGAGCAACAGGGCCGCATAACACATCAGACATGGCTCCATGGTGCAGTATGCGGTAATGTGTTCGGGGTTGATATCCGGATGGGTGGTGATGAGATGACGCAGGGCGACGATTTCCGCATGGTCGAGTTCGTTTCTTCCGGATGAACCGCTGTGAATGCGTCTGCCCCGGGCGACAACCCGATTGTCATGGACAAGAACACAGCCCACCGGGAATTCCTTGCTCCGCAGAGCTTGTTGCGCTTCCTCCAGGGCCTGGAGCATGAAATGTTCGTGGTTGTGGTTCATGGGTATTCCTTTGTTCTTTCCCTGCGGGAACAGTATGCTGCATGGGTGATGCGCACGCGACGGAAACCGTACCATAACGGCTGTTTTCGGTTGCGTCAAAGAAATTAGCAGCCGTTACGACATAACCTCTGCGGCATCGAGCATTGCGTTGCGTCTCCGTATTGCCGTCGCTGCGTGCTGTGGCCGAGATATTTTTTCAAAGGCTGAGGGGCTGTTGTGCAAGAGCGTGATTTTTTTGTGATTGCCGCGTTGCGGCTCTCACTGTGTTGCCGATATGAGAATGGAGTCGTGTTGGTGAGCGACGCTTGAGGTGTCAGTGGTGACTATTCGTCAGGAAATCGAGGAGCGGGAACGGGCGCATCTTTCCCCTTATGCCTGTTTGAGCGCTGAAAGCCGCGGCCGAGCCGTGCCGATTGAGAAATGTCCGATCCGCAGCGCCTTTCAGTGCGATCGGGACAGTATCGTATATTCAAAAGCGTTTCGACGGCTGAAGCATAAAACCCAGGTTTTTCTGGCGCCCACCGGTGACCATTGCCGGACCCGGTTGACCCACACCCTGGAGGTTTCCGAGATTGCCCGGACCATTGCCCGGGCGCTGTCCCTGAATGAAGATCTGGTGGAGGCCATTTCCCTGGGCCATGACCTGGGGCATACTCCTTTTGGCCATGCCGGGGAAAGTG
The DNA here is from genome assembly GCA_001914235.1 of Desulfobulbaceae bacterium DB1. Classification (NCBI taxonomy): domain Bacteria; kingdom Pseudomonadati; phylum Thermodesulfobacteriota; class Desulfobulbia; order Desulfobulbales; family Desulfobulbaceae; species Desulfobulbaceae bacterium DB1. The sequence goes on along the minus strand of MQUF01000003.1, from coordinate 214,297 downwards.
TGTTGAATGAGCTCGTTCCCGGTGGTTTTTCACATTTCAGGCAGAGTTTGCGCGTTGTTGACGTGCTGGAAAATGACGGACTCGGTTTGAATCTCACCTATGAGGTACGGGACGGCATTATGAAGCATTCCAAGGGCTATGGGCAGGTGCTGCCTGATAACCGGCGGGATCTGCCGATTACGGCGGAAGGATGTGTTGTCCGCTACGCCGATATCATCGCTTATTTGAGCCATGATCTTGATGATGCCATCCGCAGTTCGGTCATCCGGCAGGATGACATCCCCCGTGAGTGCAAAAAAGCATTGGGGGAGGAGCATGCAAAGCGGATTGTCACCATGATCGAAGCCGTGCTTTCCGAAACCCACCCGCAAGATGAAAAGCTGGTTTTCGGGGTGGAAGAGGGGGTGGGGCTGGCCATGCAGCAGTTACGCCGGTTTTTGTATGCAAACGTTTATCAGTCGCCCCAGGTGCACAATGAGTTTGTCAAGGCGAGCAAGCTGTTGCGGGAATTGTATGGATATCTGCTGCATAACCGGGATTTTCTGGAAAAAGAGATCGGCAGCTTTGCCGCCAGCACCTCACCGGAAAGAAGGGTCTGCGATTTTATCGCCAGCATGACCGACCGTTATGCCCAGAACATGTATCAGCGGATTTTCTGGCCGAAGTCGCTGGCCTGATATTTTGAAATGGAGCTATAAATTCAGGAGGTAGCAATGAGTGAAGAGGTAAAATTCGTTCCCTATGAAGTGGCGTTACAGATTGTCGGCAATGTGATCGAGGAAGAACATATCCACGAAAACAACCGGCGCATCCTGACTGTTTATGACAAGCAGGGCAAGGAGCTTTGCTGGTATGACGCGGAAGATGTTCTTGCCGAGGCAAAGCCTGAAAATCCGAAAAATCCGGATTCGATCAAGCAGGCCGCGGTCGAGGTTATCATGCGGCAAATCCCGGTATGGGCCGTGGAGGATGTGCTGAAAAGGCTGGAGGCGCAGAAAGCGGGCAAATGTAACTGTTCCGATTGATTGCAGCGCGTCGATTAGATGATTCCCTTGGGCATGGGCGGCACGGCGGATGCGCCCAGGGGGTATCCGCCGTCGAGCCTGATGGTGGTGCCGGTCATGAAGGGCGCGTCCTTGATGAGAAAAAAGACCGCCTTGATAATATCGTCGATTTTTCCGGTACGGCCGAGCAGGGTATGGTCAAGGATCGCTTGTCGCTCTTCTTCGGTCAGCAGGGGCCACCCCCGTGTTCCTTCGGCATGACGGGTTTCAAAGAATCCGAGCATCAGCTCATTGACCCTGGCCTGGGGAGCGCCCAAACGTGCCCAGGTTTCGGTGAAAGAGGAGATCGCCCGGTTGGCGGCGCTGTAGCCGTCGTTAAAGATCAGTCCGGCCGGCCCGGTCCGGCCGACGAGGCCGGAGATGGATGAAAAGATGAGGGCAACCCCGTTGCCCGAGGCCTTCAGCAGGGGAAGGGCCCGGTCCATGACAAACCATTTGGCCTTCAGGGTGGTTTCAAGCTCCAGATCCCACTGTTCCGAGGTGTAGGGGCCGTGGAGCACCGGCATGCCGCCTCGTTCTATATTGTTGATAAGGATGTCGAGCCTGCCGTATTTCTTTCCGATTTCGGTAAAAAGGCGGTCTATCTGTCCCGGCTGCCGCAGATCCGTTTTGACGGCCAGATAATCAAAGCCCTTTTGGCGGAATTCCTCCAGTGTTTCCTTGGTCTCTTCCTGCCAGTCGAAATGGGTAATGACAAGCCGTGCCCCGGCTCCGCCCAGGGCCAGGGCGATATATTTGCCGATGCCTTTGCCCGCACCGAGAACCAGCGCTGTTTTGCCGGAAATTTCCATGATTTCAGGGGTGATTAAAGGGCTGCCTTTTTGGAAGGAAGCATGGACAGGACGTCAATTTCATTCGACTCGCTCAGCCGCAGGATGGTGCCGGGCTGAATGACGTTGCCTTTGATGTTGTTCCATTTCTTTATTTGTTGCGGCGTCACTTGAAAGCGTCGGGAAATCGCCCACAGGGTATCGCCTTTGCGCACCTTGTAAGAGGCAGGATCGTCAGCAGGCAGGGCGGCGGTCTGGTTTCCGGTCACGGCCTCGGCCACGACATTCTCCATTCCGGCGGCATCGGACACATAAAGGGCCAGCTGCTGGCCGGCCTTGATGGAGTTGGCATTCTTCAGGTCATTCCAGGAGACAATGAGTTCGGCCGGCACGTTGTAGCGGCGGCAGATGCTGGAAAGGGTTTCGCCGGGCTTCACCTTGTGCAGCACCATGTGCTGCTGTGTCGTGCCCTCCGCATGCTTGGGCGAATTCTGGTCCCACAGGACATAGTTGATGGTTCTCTGGGGAATTCTCAGGCGCTGTCCCGGAGTCAGTTTTGACTGGCGGAGATTGTTTGCCTTCAGCAGGGTGGTTTTGCTGATATTGTAAAGGGAGCATATTTTTGTCAGGGTTTCTCTGCGGCCGGCCACCACGTGGGTTTTGTATTCGATACCAGCGGTTGCCTTGACATTGGGAAGGTTTTTGGCAACGGATTCCTTCTTGCCCACCGGAACCTTCAGCGTATATTCCTTTTCGCCCGGCGGTGTCATCAGTTGCGGCAGCTGGCGGTTCAGATTCCGCAGGTCCTCGAGATTTGTTTCGCAGGCGACTTCCACGGCGCGCAGCGATGTGCCGGGCGGCACATCCACTGTCTCGTATTCCAGGGGCGGCGCGTAATTGATATTGGTGAATCCGTATTTTTCCGGATTTTTTGCAATCATGATGGCGGCGATGAGTTTGGGCACGTATCTTTTGGTTTCATTGTTCAAATACTGCTGCTGGGCAAGTTCCCAGAAATCGCCGGCATTGCAGTTCTTGATGCCTTTTTTAATCGTGCCCTCGCCGGCGTTATAGGCCGCCACGGCAAGCTGCCAGTCTTCGAACATGTTATAAAGGTTGGAAAGGTAGGCGACCGCCGCTTTGGTTGATTTTTCGGGATCGCGCCGTTCATCAACATATTTGTTGATTTCAAGGCCGTAATCACGGGCGGTGGGGCTCATGAACTGCCAGGGGCCGACTGCCTTGGCGGTGGAGAAGGCGGTGAGGCTGTACCCGCTTTCAATCATCGGCAGGTAGGCAAGATCTTCCGGGAGTCCGGCTTCGCGCAGTTCTTCCTTGATCATCGGCAGATAGCGGGTGGAGCGTTCAAGCCAGGTGGTGAATAATTTTCTTTGCTTGTTCTGGAAAAAATCCAGATAAAACTCCACCTCTTTATTCATGGTGACCGGAAAATCATAACTGGTTTCTTCTTCAAGCTGATACTGGTTTTTCGGCATCCAGACCCCGAGGTTTTGCAGTTCTTTCAGCTCCTCGGCCATGGTGGACTCCGGTTCGGAGAATGTTGAGTCGTCCGTTGCCGCGTTTTCTTCAAACTCTGCTGCCGCATTTTCTTCAATCTTCGCGGAGTCATCGTCAATGGAAGCCAGTTGCCGGGTGGTGTCGGTTGCGGCGCAGCCCCAGAGAAAGGTCAACAGAAAAAAAAGAAAGAAAGGAAATAGGTATGGTGATTTATTTTGCATTTTTCTAAAAAGTATTGTTGGCAGACGCTTTATGGTTCATTCTCAGAGAGAGGCGTCTATAATTGATCCAGCACCGTTTATCGGCGTCGGGGCTGACAGGATTGAGTCCTGCATAAAAAAAGGGGTCTTTGTTTGAGGCGTGAACTCGGTGAGAAATTCCCCTTCCCCGGTTTTTTTGGGCGGCTCTTTGCAAGCAATCAATATCCGTACCAAAAAAAATAAAGATTTCTTACATGACACGGCCGTGAAATGCAATTAAATAGTCTTTAGTCGGCCGTCTTTGCGGCGATGACGCTCTGTCGGCTGAAATTGAACAAAATCAGGCAATGATGCCGCCCCGGCCGGTTTTGCCGCCGCAAGATTTTATGAACCTTAATTCATTTTTATAGTTGTAAGCGAATGGGAAAAAAAATTCTATATATTTTTGTTGCTTTGTCGTTTGCGGCCGTGCTTGCCGCTGCCGGTTTTTTTCAATGGCTCGTCGTTGTTTCCCCCGGCGAGGCGATCCGTCAGGAAAACATTGAAAAGAAATTAGCCATGGAAAGCCCGGCCTATTATGCCGACGGGGTGACCAAAATCGGCGTTTTCTTTCAGGATGCCCATCGGCAGTATCTCTCCTACGACGAGCTGCCGGAAAGTTTTATCAAGGCCATTGTTGCCGCGGAAGATCACCAGTTCTTTCAACATCACGGCATCGACCTGCCCGGCTTTGCCCGGGCCATGTTCGCCAATCTGCGGGCCGGCAGGGTCGTCCAGGGGGGCAGCACCATTACCCAGCAGACCGCAAAAAATCTATTTGAAAGAAAAGGCCGGTCCGTCAAGGCAAAGTTGACGGAATTGCTTTTTGCCCTGCGGCTTGAATATCATTATCCGAAGGAAAAGATACTCGAATTTTATGCCAACCAGTTTTATGTAAGCGGCAACGGGCTTGGTCTCGGTGTTGCCGCCCGCTACTATTTCGACAAGGAAGCCCATGAGCTGAATCTGCTGGAAGCCGCTTTCATCGCCGGCAGCGTCAAGCGGCCCAACTATTACAATCCGTTTATCAAAAAAACCGAAGAAGACATCAACAAGGCAAGGGAGAATGCCAGGATACGCACGGGATACGTGTTGGGGCAGATGGAGAAGCTCGGCATGATTTCCGCGGACGAATACCAGCAGGCGACAAGCAGTGAGATCCCCTTTAACAAGGGCAAGATGCAGTTTCGTCTCAACACCCTGATGGATCTTGTCAAGGATGGGCTGGATGATGCGGAGATTGAGGCGGCTCTCGAGGAGTATGGAATCGATAACGTGGCAACGTCCGGGGTGCGGATTTTCACCACCATTGACAAGAAACTGCAGGATGGTACCCTTTTTGCCGTCCAGAGTGAATTGAGCCGGCTTGACGTGAGGTTGAACGGCTATGACCGGCAGCAACTGCAGAAGCTGTATGCTGATATGGTATTCGGCGGAGGGAGGAACCTCTCCGTCGGGCAGTTTCTCGTTGCCCGGGTTCTGGAAATCAGGAAGGGGCCGCCGGCCGGCATCCTGGTTTCCTTTTCGACCAACGGCCATGACGCGGTGCAACAGGGAATGATTGATGAAAAGGGGCTTCTGCCGCTTCTTTCCTCCCTGATTCAGTACAAGGGACAACGCTGGAGTGTTGCCTCGAAAAAGGATGTTCCTCAGTTGTTCCAGGAGATCAAGCCGAATGATCTCGTTTATGTGTCCGTCCGCGAAACCGGCAAGGAGCCGGGGGAATACCTGTTTGATCTGGAGAAATACCCTGAACTGCAGGGCGCGGCGCTTGTCTTGCAGCAAGGCCGGCTGGAGGCCCTGGTCGGCGGGATGGATAATTTTTTCTATAACCGGGCCATTGCCGGGAAAAGGCCCATGGGCTCGGTCGTCAAACCGCTGCTTTACGCCGCGGCCATGCAGCTCGGCTGGAATTCCCTTGATCCGCTTAATAATGCGCGCAACATGTTCGTCTATCATCGACAGGCCTATATTCCCCGCCCTGATCACGACAGTCCCCATAAATGGGTTTCCATGAACTGGGCAGGGGTCCATTCTGAAAATGTCGCCTCGGTCTGGCTGCTGTATCATCTTTGCGACAAGCTGACGCCCGCCCAGTTCAAGGAGGTTCTTGCCCATGTCGGAATGGCGCGTGAGAAAGGGGAATCCTACCAGGATTACCTGCGCCGGGTGCGGGACGAAATGGGGATTCTGGTTGAAAAAACAGCCCTGGAACAGGCCGCGTTTGAACAGGCGATGGCGGCAAGTGAGGCGGATCTTATTTTTGACGGTCGCCAGGAGGATGTGAACAATCTCGCCTTTATTCATTTCAGCGACCAGTTTGAGGATGAGCTGGATGAACTTACCGATGATGTGTCCCCCGCCGAAGGTGAGGTTCGGGCGCGGATTGTCGGCCGTAATTATATTCGCTATCGAAAATTGCAGCGTCAATTCCTGGCGGAATTGGAGATGTCCCCCGGGAGTTCCGCTTTTGTTTCCGGCCTCTACGTCCGTTCGTCTCCCGCTGCGGATGGAGGATGGGGGCAGGGGACGGCATTTGCGGGAAGCGAGCGCTTTAGCTATACGGATGGGAATCCCGGCCCCGGTTGGCGCCCGGTGGAACGCCGGGCGCTGTTTGAGCTGCTCGGCGCGCTGTCGGAAGGGGAAAAAAGAGACTTTTTGGCAAATGTCCGCATGGATGATCAGCTCAGCCTGGCAACGATCGACCTGCTTGCCGAGAATATGCGCACCGCACTGCAGAAATTATCATCTCTGCCGTCCTATGGGGACGAGGTGCTTCATTCCATCCGCGATTTTCGGGTGCTGGCCGGTTTGCGCTATCTCATCCGGCTGAGTCGGGAAATGGGAGTTGTCAGCAGCCTTGAGCCGGTGCTGTCCTTCCCCCTCGGCTCGAATGTCATGAGTTTGTTCGAGCTGGCCCGTGTCTATGAAGCCTTGACAACCGGTATCGCCTTTCGCAGCGGCCAGGATGCAAATCCCGGGCTTTCCTTGATAAGCAGGATCGAGTCCGCCGATGGGGATGTCATTTATGAAGCAAAGGTCGGCAGTCGGCGTCTGCTCGATGAAAAGACCGCGCTGGCGGTGAGCGATATTCTTCGCAATGTGGTGCGGTTCGGTACCGGTCGCTATGCCGCTGACAATATTTTTCTGCACAGCAGCGACCCGGTGGTGGAGGCGCAGTTGGCCCAGCTTGACCTGCGGGTGCCGGTGCTGGGGAAAACCGGGACATCGAACCGTTTTACCAATGCCTCGTTTGCCGGGGTGGTACCGGAGGTCCGCGCCACGGGAGACGGGTTGACCGTCGGCCAAAAGGGCTTCACCGTTGCCGCCTACGTGGGATTTGACGACAACAGGCCGATGACCCGCAATTCGACCCGCATTGCCGGTTCAAGCGGGGCGCTGCCGGCATGGTCCAAGGTTGCGGCCAGTGTCGTTCTTGCTAAAAATTACGCCGGCATGCTCGATGTCGTTGACCTGGCCTTTTCCGGGCAAAACGAGGTGCCCCTTGTCTATCCTGATTTGGGACAGGTCGAGGTGGCGGTCAGTGACGGCAACGGAGGCCTGCCGGTGTCGGCTGATAATCAGCAAAAGGCTTCTGTTGTAACATTTGGAAAATTTTCTGCCGGTGGCGAGGTTGTGGCCGAGCGTTCTTTCCGGCCATTCTGGCGAAACAGTGATCAGTGAAGAAGAGGTAATCGTGTGATCGAGCATAAGAAAAAAGGAAATACGGCGGGGCAGTTGCTGGGCATGGCCTGCATGCTGTCCCTGCTTGCCGGTTGCGGGGCGGCGAAATCATCCTGGGAGGCGATGTCCCCGAAAAAAAAGGTGCCCCCCTATGAGGAAGTGAAAGGTTCCGGACAGGTTCCTGAGTCCGCTGGTTTGCCGGCGTCGGAGGACGTCATGTCGCCGGAGTCCGTCATTCCCGTGCAACCGCGGTCGCCCGTGTATTCCCTGCGGGAAATCCTGCCGGACCGGGCTTTTCTCGCCGGACGGAAAGACGTTTATGGCGAGCAGGCGCAGCAATGGCGCGAGCTGGCCGACAGCTTCGCCATGTATGATTATCCCATGCCGGAAAAAGAACGGTGGCGTGAATGCTCCGGATTGTTGAGCGGGATTGTTGAAGGCTATGAAAAATTAAACGCCCTGCTGGATGAGGAAGGCGTGGGACTGGAGCAAATTCCCTCCTTGCCCTTTGTGGTTTTCCAGCAGGACATCGATTTTTATGAAAAAGACTGCCGGGCGGTTTTTGCCGTTGCAGCAGGAGCTCTTCCCGGCCAACTGGACAAATACCGGGATGTCGTCAGTCGCCAGGGAGAAGATGTTCTCCGTTACCGCGCGCAGCAAGGAGATTCCGCGGGAGTGATCAGCGCCTATGAAAATCTGCGGGCGGCCCATCCCGACGCCGTTCCCAGTATCGAAGCGCGTCGCGTTTACGGTCAGGCCTTACAAGAGGAGGGCCGTCTGGCGGAGTCGGCCGCTGTTTTTCTCGACGTGGCCGGTGCGATGAATGATCTGGAGGGATGGCCGTTACGGGTGCAGTCCGCGGAGATATTTTTTGCCCTGGGCGAATTTGCAAAGGCGCGGCGTGAGTATGAGCATGTTGCCGGGCTTTTCAGCTCCGTGGAAAAGGCGCAAAAGGACATCGCGGCAAGGCTGGCGCTGCTTGAAGGTCAAGGGACGCATGATCGGGAGCTTGATCTCTTTCGCCGCTCACTGTTCGGCTGGATGACCTTTGACGGGCAAAATGTGCCCTCCCCCCTGGTGGAGGGGGTTCGCCTGCTGGAAGAGGAGTTTCCCGGGTCAAATTATGCCGGTGCGGCAAGATCGCTGCTGGATGGATTATCCGGCAAGGTGGAAAGTGGCGGGGATGAGGCGCCGGCAGCGGCAGAAGAGGTGGCCGCCGAGATCAGGCCGCCTGATGCCGATGTCGCGGCAAACCTGGAAACGTTGCGCATGGGGGCCCTTGAAGGCCAATGGAATGACGCGGTTGCCATGCTCGATCAGCTGCAGTTTGATCAGGCCATCACCCTTTTTGAGCAGCTCGCCGACAACGAGGCATATCGCCTGAAGGCCCAGGCCAAGATTGTTGAGGCATCGACTCTTGCCGCGGCGGAATTACGCAAGGAAGCGGCGGCATTTTTCGTGAAATCGCGCAATGTTCAGAATCCTGAGCAGAAAGGAAAACTGCTGATGGAGTCTCGGAGGTTGCTTGTGCAGGTTACGGAAAAATATCCGCAGGCGGAGATTATTGACAAGGTGAAACAGAACCTGCAGGCCATTGAAGAACAGCTGGCAAGATTGAATCCCGGGCTGCTCGAACAATGAAGAATGGGTGAAAAAGGGTGGTTGCTTGATAAAGACTTGAAAAAAACTTTGTGATTTGGGCAAATAGAAAGAGGAAAACAAGCGCAGTTCGCGCACGAGTGGAGATTTTTTATTTCCGATAAGTCGGAGGGGTTATATGGCCGGTGAGTTACAAGGCGTCAGGGATCTGCTTGACGAGATGGCGGTTAAAATAATGGTGGTTGAGCCGGGAGATCTCTCGTTGGTGGGAGAGCTGCTGGAGCTGCTGGAGCAGTTGCGCGCCGGTGGCGAGATTGCCTCTCCGTCTCCCCTGTTGCGCATGGCCGCCGCCTTTCAACAGGCCCTGCAGCAATTGATTATGGGCGAGCTGCCGGATTCCGCCGAAAGTTACGCACGCCTTGGCGACTGTATTTCCCGGATGCAGGAGGTGGCCCGGGGAAGCGGCGACAATGCTGTTTTGAATGCTTTTTGCGCACATCTGAACAGTATCGGCTGCAAGGTAGACCAAGGCGCTCTTTTCGGCGGGGAAGGGGCCGCATCAGGCATGCCGGACGATGACGCCGCATTTCTCAAGGATCGGGAACTGCTCGAGTGTTTTCTCGATGAAACCGCCGAGTATCTCACGACAATTGAAACCACTGTGCTGTCGTTGGAAAAAGAGCCGGATAATCAGGAGGCGATTCATTCGGCTTTCCGGGCCTTCCATACCATCAAGGGCACAGCGGGAAGCCTGGCGCTGGATGCCGTCAGTACGCTTGCCCATGCCACGGAAAGTCTACTGCACGAAGTGCGGAGCGGCACGATGGCCATGGACGGCGACGTCATCGAGGTGGTGCTCGGGGTTGCCGACACCCTGAAAATCATGATTGCCCATGTCCAGGATGTCTATGAAAACGGTGTTGCCTACAATGCTCCCGATATTCATCATCAGCTGGGGCTGATCACGGCACTTATGGAGCGGAAAAAAGGCGTCGTTCCCGGGCAGGCCGGAATGGATGCGGGGCAAGATACGAGCAGGGACCGGCGGGCCGTTGTCAAGGAGTCCCTTGAGCTGGTCACCCGGATAATGGAGAAGGGAGAGCAGACCGAGGTCGCCGCCCAGAGTCGGGAACCAGGCGGGCAGGAGGCTTCTCTTCTTGCCCAGGGCGAGGTGCCTGATTTTTTGAAGGACAGCGATCTGATCAGTGGTTTTATCACCGAGGCCTTCGAACATCTGGAATCCATTGAACTGAATGTGCTGGAGCTTGAACAGAATCCGGAAGATCTGGAAATTATCAACAATATTTTCCGCCCCTTTCATACCATTAAGGGCGTTTCCGGTTTTCTCAACCTGATGACGATAAACAAACTTGCCCATGCCACGGAAAATTTGCTTGATGATGTGCGCAATGGCCGGCTTTCAATGAACTCGGATATCATTGATATCGTCCTCGGGGTCGGTGATTTTCTCCGCACCATGATACAGAATGTCAGCGATGTTCTGGAAAAAGGCCCCTCTGTTTATCAGCGTTATGACATAGCCGATTTTCTTGAGCGGATAAAGATCTGCCAGCGAGGCGGCGCGGCAGAGGTTGTCCCGGAAACCAGCCGGAAGAAGACGGCGGTTGCCGCGCCCGCGGTTGCCGAAGAGTCAAAGGCACCGGGGGAAAAGGCTGCCGCATCATTGCCCGTGACTCCGGCGGCCCCTGATCCGCCGAAAACGGAAACCAGCTCTGCATCCTCGCCCGCCGGGCAGAAGAAGGCTGTCGAAGCCTCCATCAAGGTTGATGTCACGAAGCTTGACGGGCTGGTGAACGCGGTGGGCGAACTGGTCATCATGCAGGCCATGGTGCGCCACAACCCGGTCATCGAGGGGCTTTCCGACCCAAAGCTCAACAAGGATTTTGCCCAACTGACCAGGATCACCACTGAATTGCAGAAAACCGCCATGTCCATGCGCATGGTGCCCATCCGCCAGACCTTCCAGAAAATGACCCGTCTTGTCCGCGACCTGTCGAAGAAAACAGGGAAGAAAGTGGAACTTTTCATGGAGGGGGAAGAAACCGAGATTGACCGCAACATGGTCGATTCCATTTATGATCCCCTGGTGCACATGATCCGTAATTCCGTGGATCACGGGGTTCAGGCCCCGGAGGCGCGGATCAGGTCCGGCAAACCGGAATCGGGAACGGTGCGGTTGAGCGCCTATCAGAAAGGCGGCAACATCATCATCGAAATCGCCGATGACGGGGAAGGGGTCAATACGGGGAAAATCAGGAAAAAGGCGATTGAACGCGGTTTGATCAGTGAAAATGACGATTTGAGCGATCACGATATAAACAATCTGATTTTTCTGCCCGGTTTTTCCACCGCCGACAAGATAACCGATGTGTCCGGCCGCGGGGTCGGCATGGATGTGGTGAAAAAGGGAGTGGAAAAACTGCGGGGCAAGGTGGAGCTGCAGAGCACGCCGGGGGAAGGATCCCTTTTTCTCATGTATCTTCCGCTGACCCTGGCGATTATCGACGGCATTGTCGTGCGGGTCGGCGAGGAACGCTATATTATCCCGACCATTGCCATCCGGGAGTCGATGCGGCCGCAGATGGATCATTACAACACGGTGCAGAACAAGGGTGAAACCCTGTTGGTTCGGGATACGCTGATTCCGGTGATACGCCTTTACCGATTGTTCGGCGTGGCGGATGCATGCACCGAGATCGGTGACGGAATCGTTGTGGTCATTGAAAACGAAGGACGACAACGGGCCCTGCTGGTGGATGAACTGCTCGGCAAGCAGGAGGTGGTTATCAAAAGCCTCGGCGGCTATATGAAAGATGTCAGGGGAGTGGCAGGCGGCACCATCCTGGGCGATGGACGAGTCGGCCTGATTCTTGATCTCGCCGGCCTGATCAATCTCAGCGATCAGCTGGGATCCGGCAAGCCGGCAGGGTGAAAAGTGTAATCTCGCAACAAGACTTTTTTATTGGAGAAGAAAGTATGGCACATCTTGAAAACGCACAGGCGGGAACAAAACAGAACGTAAAGGACTTGGCCGGCAAGTATCTGACATTTGACCTGGGCCGTGAAGAGTATGGCATCGGCATTCTCAAGGTGCGGGAAATCATCGGCCTGATGGAGATCACCGCCGTGCCCCATACTCCCCGTTACATCAAGGGAGTGATCAACCTGCGGGGCAGCGTTATTCCCGTGCTTGATCTGCGCCTGAAATTCAACATGGACTCCCAGGAGTATAATGAACGGACCTGCATCATTGTCGTTGAGGTACAGGGCGAGTCCGGCGTTCTCCTGGTCGGCATGATTGTTGATTCCGTATCGGAGGTGCTTAATATCGTCGAATCAGAGATTGAGCCTCCGCCTTCATTCGGCGGAGACTTGGAAACGGGAAATTTTCTCGGCATGGCAAAAATCAAGGGCCGGGTGAAAATCCTTCTTGATGTTGATGAAGTTATCGGCGAAGCAGGCTTGAGGTCGGCCGCAATATAGCGGCCTGTTGCCTGACTTCGGAAGTAGCGGATGGATATCTCTTTTCAACAGAGTCGTTTGACCGATGACGACTTCAAAAAGTTCAGCACGCTTATCTTTTCGAAAACAGGCATCTACCTGAAGCCGGAAAAAAAGGAACTGCTCAATGCGCGCCTGGGGAAAAGACTCAGGGCCTGCGGCATCACTTCATTTGCCGATTATTACGATCTGGTTGTCCACGATGCGAGCGGCAGTGAACTCGTTCATCTCATCAACTGCGTTTCCACTAATTTTACCAGTTTTTTCAGGGAAAAAGCTCATTTTGATTTTCTCGAATCCACCGTTCTTCCCCAGTTTGTGGAGAGCGGTCGGGCGTCCTCCGGCATGAAGGTCTGGTCCGCGGCATGTTCATCCGGGGAGGAGCCGTATACCCTGGCCATGGCGCTTTCCATGTTCATGACCGCCAATCCTGCCTTCCGTTTTTCCCTCCTGGCCACGGATATTTCCACCAAGGTTCTGTCCGTGGCGGAAAAGGGGATTTATTCCATGGATAAAATGGACAAGGTGCCCCAGGAATATCTGAAGAGGTTTTTCCAGAAAGGGGTGGGAAAGTGTGCGGGCTATGTCAAGGCAAAGGATGAATTGTCACGGTTTGTCACCTTCAGGCGCTTCAACCTGATGGACGACTTTCCCTGGAAGGGAGAAATGGATGTGATTTTCTGTCGCAACGTGATGATCTATTTCACCCGGGAAACCCAGATGGAGCTGGTGGAGAAATTTTATCATTGCCTGGCGCCGGGTGGCTATCTTTTTATCGGTCATTCGGAAAGTCTGACAAGTATCACCAATCGATTCCGTCAGGCGGCGACAACCGTTTACCGGAAAATTAAATAACGGATTATGAAAGTCATTGTCGGCATTTCAGACATGAAGGTCAGCAACAACGCGAAAGAGACCTTGATTACCTATTCTCTGGGCTCGTGCATCGGTCTTGTCATCTGGGACCCGGCAGTCAAGGTGGGCGGCCTGCTTCACTATATGCTGCCCGAGTCAAAACTTGACCGGGAGCGGGCGCGAAAAAATCCGTACATGTTCGCCGATACGGGCATTCCTTGCCTGTTCAAGGAGGCCTATCTGCTGGGGGCAATCAAGAGCCGCCTGGTCGTCAAGGTCGTCGGCGGGGCGCAGATTCTTGATCCCACCGGGCTGTTTAGTATCGGCAAGAGGAATTATCTGCTGCTGCGACAACTGTTTAAAAAAAATAATATTTCCATCGCCAAAGAGGATATCGGCGGTTCAGTCAATCGAACCGTGAGTTTGGAGATCGGTTCGGGACGGGTGCTTTTAAAGGTTTCAGGGCGGGGAGAATTTGAGTTATGAGCCGTGTTGAAGAAATTGTGGCATTAATCCGCCATGTGCCTCCTTTTCCCAAAGTTGCGGAAAGGGTGATGGAACTTGTCAAGGATCCCGACGTGACTGCCCACCGGTTAGCCGAGGTGATCCAGTATGACCCGGTCATTACCGCCAACGTTCTTAAAATCTGCAATGCCGCTTACTTCGGCCTGCCCCGCAAGGTGAACTCCCTGGACGAAGGGCTGGTGGTCATTGGTCACGACATCCTCAAGGATATCATTATCACCAGCAGCAGCGCCCGGTTTTACCAGGGAGCGGCGGGCGCGGGCTATGGGCTGGACCCGGGGGACATGTGGAAGCATTCCATCGCCTGCGGCATAACGGCCAAAATCCTGGTACGACACATAAAAGACGTTGACTCGGGAAGCGCCTTTACCGCCGGCATTCTGCATGATATCGGCAAGCGCTTTTTAAGCGGCTTTGTCGCCGATGATTTACGGAGAATCAACGCCAAGGTGGAGCTGGAAGGGTGTTCTTTTGTCGAGGCGGAGAAAGAGATTCTCGGTATTGATCATGCCGAGCTGGGAGGGATGATTCTGAAAAAATGGGAATTCGACCGGCCCCTGATTGATGCGGTCCGCTGTCACCATAACGCCGATGCCTTGCAGCAAGCCCCGCTGACCGCCCTTGTCGCCTTGAGTAACAGTCTGGTTATCTCGCTCGGCATCGGTGTCGGTGTCGACGGTTTGGCATCGGAGCTGCGGGGGGATGGGCTTGCCCGATTTTCCATTTCCATGGAAACGGTGCAGAAGTGTATGGTGGATCTGATTGCCGAGCTCGATCGGGCCGAGGAACTGTTGAGTTTGTAATTATGGGAAAGATAAAGGTACTGGTGGTCGATGATTCCGCCGTGGTCCGCAAGGTGTTTACGGAAGAGCTTTCCAGGCAGCCGGATATCGAGGTCATCGGCGCGGCTCCCGATCCCTATGTGGCGCGGGACAAGATTGTCCATTTGCAGCCCGATGTGATCACCCTGGACATCGAGATGCCCCGCATGGACGGGCTGACTTTTCTGCGCAAGCTGATGAAGCATTATCCCCTGCCGGTGATCATTGTCAGCTCCTTGACCCGTGAAGGCGGCGCCTTGGCCCTGGAGGCCATTGAGTCAGGAGCGGTGGATGTCGTTTCCAAGCCGGGCGAGGCTTATTCGGTGGGGGATATGAGCGTGCAGCTCGCCGATAAGATTCGGGCCGCGGCCAGGGTTCGGCCGGCGGATCTGCAAAAGAGTTGCGGCGCAGACATCAGCAGAACTCCTGCAAGCTATAAGCGCTCTCTTACGGAATCGACCCATAAGGTCATTGCCATCGGCTCGTCCACCGGGGGAACCGAGGCCTTGAAGGAGGTGCTCATCCGTTTGCCTCCCACAGCTCCTGGTATCATGATTGTCCAGCACATGCCGGCCAATTTCACTTTCAGTTTTGCCCAGCGTCTCGACGGTTTATGTAAAATTCGGGTCAAGGAGGCAGAGGATGGGGATGCCGTGTTGCCGGGACAGGCGCTGGTGGCGCCGGGAAACTACCATATGGTTATGCGGCGCAGCGGTGCGCGCTATTATGTCAATGTCAAAACTGGCCCCCTGGTCTGCCATCAGCGACCGGCGGTGGATGTGCTTTTTAATTCCGTTGCCGCCTATGGCGGGGCGAATGCCATCGGCGTTATTCTCACCGGCATGGGCAAGGACGGCGCCCAGGGCATGTTGAAGATGCACGAGGCCGGGGCAAAGACCATTGCCCAGGATGAAGCGAGCTGCGTCGTGTTCGGCATGCCCAAGGAGGCGATTGCCGCCGGTGGTGTCGACCGGGTGGTGCCGCTTGATCAGATCAGTCAGGTGATGCTCGACATGGTTTGACTTTTTCCAGCTCCAGCAGTTTTTGTTTCACTTCCATTCCGCCGGAAAATCCGCCGATCTCCGCGCTCCCCACCACCCGATGACAGGGGATGAAAAGCGCGATCGGGTTTGCATTGCATGCCCGGCCAACTGCCCGCGCCAGTCCTTTATTGCCGAGCATTTCCGCAAGTTCCCCGTATGTTCGTGTCGAGCCGAAGCCGATTTCACAGATAAGCCGCCAGACTCGCCGTTGAAAAGAGGTGGCCTGCTCGATAAACGTGGTTGCGCTGAACTCCGTCAGGCATGGTGTCCGCTGGAGAAGCGTCAGGAGATCCGCGCGAGACAGCTCTGTCGGGGGCGAGGAAACAATGGCGCCGGATTTTTGTAAAAAAAGGCATGCCCGGCGATGTTTTTCCTGTGCAAAAGTGAGATGGATCACCCTGCCGTTCCGGCTGAGGGTAAAGAAAAAAAATGAAGAAGTGGAAACAGTTTGGCTGACGATGGGAAATTCGTTTATCATATTGATATTTTAGGATAAAATTGATGTGCCAGGTGGTTCGTCGCTCTCCGGCAACAGGCTTGAATTGACATGATTATGCCATGAAAACAATGGGATGGCGATTTTTTGTTGAAGAAAAAGTCTTGATTTTCCAAAATCTCTTCTATAAGGTGGAAATATGGTTGTGCAATTATCCTTGCAATCCCTGCCGGGTGCGGGGTAATTGAACGACATTTTACTTGCTGCTGATTTGTTTTTCATAATTCCCGCTGAATGTTCGGCTCAATTAACCGGCTCCGTGCTTATGATGACCCCTGCGACCGTTTTATCAAAATTCCTGTCCCGTGTTTATATTTCCGCACTCTGCTTTCTGCTGCTCTTTTTCTGGGGCGGGTCGGAGGTTGGGGCCAAAAATACTTCCAGTTCCTTTATTCTTCAGACGACGCATAAATTCGCCGCCAAGAAGACACAGGCAGCTCCTGTCGCAATCAAGCTGCAGAGTCCCGAGGACGGCGCAGTCCTTCTCAGTCCTTCCGCGGAGAAAAAGCAAAAACCGACCACTGTCCAGGCCAAACGGGCTGAGTCGACCAATAAGTTCCGTCGGAAACTCTCTGCCCGCAGCGCCATCATCATGGACTCCGGCAGCGGCGCGGTTCTTTATGCCCATGAACCGGACCGCCCGGCTCAGCCTGCCAGCACCTTGAAGGTGCTGACCGGGCTTATCGCCATTCAATCCCTGCGCGATACCGATATCGTCAAACCAAGCCGGCATGCGGCCGGCATGCCCCGATCCAAGATTTATATTCAACCCGGCAAGTCCTATGTGGCTGATGATATGATTAATGCCGTTCTGCTTGCTTCCGCCAATGATGCCAGCGTGGCTGTGGCGGAAAAAGTGGCCGGTTCCGAGCAGAGTTTTGCCAAGTTGATGACCAGCAAGGCACGATCCCTCGGCGCGACGAATACGGTTTGCAAAACCGCCAGCGGCTTGACCGCGCCGGGTCAGATGTCAACGGCGCGCGATCTGGCTGTTGTCTTTGACAAGGCCATGCGCGACAGGGAGTTTGCCGAGCGCATGCGGCGGACCAAGGTGAAAACCCGTTTTGGGCAGGTGCTGCACAGCCACAACAAGGCATTGTGGCGGGTCCAGGGAGCTGTCGGCGGGAAAACCGGCTATACGAACGCTGCCCGGCAGACCTATGTCGGCAAATTCAGCCGGGGGGACAACGAAATCGTGGTGGCCATCATGGGCAGTGAAACCATGTGGAATGATATCAGCCATCTGGTTGAATACGGCTTTGCCCGCAAGGCACAAATGGCCGCCATGGACAATAACTCGGGTTCTGCCGGAAAAATCGCCATGAGTTCAGTCACTCAGCCTTTTAAGAATAATTCCCTTCAGGTTCTGCACGGAACCAAAAAACAGCCGCACTTATAAAAACTTCAGGCCCCCCGGTAATGTGTTCCGCAAGAGACGAACTGCAACGGCGCAAACAGGCTGTGCGGGATCGCTGCGCCCTTCAGGGAATCATTTCCTCTGATTGGCGCAAGGGCGGGAAAGCCGCTGAACTGTTGCGGCGGGAACCTTGGTATCAGGCTGCCGGCCTGATTTTCGTTGATCCTTCGCCCCAGTTGCTTCAGGTCCGCATCAATTGTCTGCTTGACGGGAAACAGTTGATAATGCCGGGTCCCGGTCTCAAGGAAGGTTTTTACCGCTTTTTCCCCAATACCATTGCTTTCCGTGATCTGCCGCATGCCGTCAGCATGAAGGGACTGACGAAGTTTGCCGGGAAAATGTCGCGCGCGGATTTTGCCGGGCTGCGGATCTCTTTGCTGGTTACCGGCTCACTCTCGGCAGACGCCTGCGGGGGGAGAATCGGCGATGGGCAAGGTTTTTTCGACCTGAGTCATGCAATTCTTGCCGCCTTGGAGTGTTTGGCATCCGACGCCAAGGTGGTCACCCTGGTCGGCCGCGAGCAGGTGGTGGATGAGCCGTTGCCCATGTCCTGCTGGGACGTGCCCGTTCATATGATTGTCACGGAAGAAAAAGTATTTCTTCCGGCGGATGCTCCCCTGTCCCCTGCACGCATCTTCTGGGAGTATCTGGCTGAAAGGAAAATTCGTAAAATAACCCCGCTCTGGTGGCTTTGGGCGGGGAACGGCGGACGGGAACCCCTTTCCGGTCTTCAAAGGTAATACGTCATCATGCATTCACGCAGAAAAAAAAATAGTGTCAGGGTCGTTTTCTCCTTTTTTTGTTGTTTTTTGTTGCTTGTGGGCAGTGCCGGCGGGGCCGAGAGTCCCGGCGCACGCGAAAGCATGCAGCGTGCCGTGGAAGAAATAATGGCGATTTTGCAGAACGAGGAGTTGAAAACCCCGGAAAAAATGAATGTGCGCCGGTCGTTGATTCTCACCGTTGTCCGGCATCATTTCGATTTTGCCGAGATGTCGCAACTCACCCTGGGCGCTGAATGGAAACAGATCAACGAAAGCGAGCAGGAAAGGTTTGTCGATTCATTTTCCCGACTGATCGAGAATTCGTACATCGATAAGATTGAAGCGTATTCCGGTGAGGAAATCATTTTTCAGAAAGACAGGGCGCGGGGGGATAAATCCATCGTTCCCACGGTGATCAAGCGGAATAATCTGGAAATTCCGATTCAGTATAAGCTTGTCCGGAAAGATGGTCAATGGCTTGTTTATGATGTGGTGATTGAGGGGGTCAGTTTGGTGCAGAATTACCGCAGCCAATTTAAAAATATTATTCGCAATGAGCAATATGCGGGATTAATGAAGCGGCTGGGTGAGAAAGTGGACAAACTGGCTGCCAACACGAATTGAGATTTCCGGAAAAATCGGGGGCGGTAGGGATTTTCAGCCACACCATTATGCTTTATTTTCTTTAAATATCGGCTCCAGTCCGCATCGTTGCGCATAGGTGCCGATCTCTTGCTGAAACTGCCGGACATAGGGGCAGTCCCAGACCGCCAGGAGTTTGCCGCGCATGACAAAGGCGGGAAGCAGGCGGTCGTCGTATTCCCGGTCAAGCTCAGGGTTTCGTTCAAGCATGTAGGGGAAAATCTGCGGTCTGCGGCAGACATCGGGCCGTCGCGGATAAATACGGCAACCGCCGCTTGCGGGATCAAGATGGGGGCACCGGCTCTGCCGGGGCAGGATCATGCTCCAGCCCGTATGCCAGTGATAGAGCGCGATTGGTTGCCGGTAAAAGGGCGTACCATCGTTTTCCAGGGGAGGTTCCTCCTCCGGGGCTGCCCGGCGGCTTTCCGGGGTGTCAATCCTGTCCAGGGGAAAAAGCGAGATCTCGTCTTCCGTGACCGGGATCTCGAAAAAATCCTGAGCAGCGCCTGGCGCCGGCCCGGTGCAGCAAAGGGTGCACTTGCAGGGACCGCAGAGCAGACTGTTGATTTCTTCCAGTTCCCGGGTCAGCACATTCTGGCTCACCCAGCCGTCGAGTGCGGTGAATTGATCGGCGGCCTGCAGGTTGGCATCGACAATGATCCGGGCGGGCTCCCGGGGATTCTTCAGGCGTTCAAAAGGACGCATTGCCTCAAGGTAGGGCGCAAGCAGGCTGCGCGGATCCTGATAAAAGACGCCGCCGGTTTCCACGGGTTCTGCCAGTTCGGCAAGCAGCGCTTCGAGATCGGCAAAGGGGCCGGTCAGATAAAGCATGCCGGCAAGGCGCACCAGGGGAAGGATCGGCCTGTGCAGCCGCTCCAGGCCGGAGCGGCAGAGTTCTTGTTGTTGTGGGGTCAGCATGGTCTTACATACCGTTTTTTTGTTTTGATTTCAACTCCTGCCGCGGATGTTTTCTTGACCACCCTGTTCCCTGGGGCTATAGTGGCGTTTGGAAAATTTGCGTCGTCAATTCCGTAACCATTTCTTTTATCGGCAGGTTCCAATGGATACATTTGAAAAACAGGCGCTGACCGAGCATCTGCGTGATCTGCGCAGCAGCCTGATCCGGTCGGTTATCGGCATTTTTGTCGGTTTCGCCGTCTCCTATGCCTTTGTTCAGGATATCGGCGCCTGGTTTGTCCGGCCTCTTTTTGAGGTGTTGCCGGAAAATTCAAGCCTCATCTTCACTTCGTACCAGGAGGGCTTTTTTTTTATCTGAAATTAGCCCTGGTGAGCGGCATTCTCCTGGCCAGCCCGGTTATTTTCTGGCAGCTATGGGCCTTTGTCGCCCCCGGTCTGTATCAGCATGAAAAACGGGTGATTATCCCCTTTACCCTGCTTTCCTCGGTTTGTTTCCTCGGCGGCGCCGCTTTCGGTTATTATGTCGTCTTCCCGCCGGCCTTCCGTTTTCTCATGGGCTACACCACTGATTTTCTTTCCGCCCTGCCCACGGTCAAGGAGTATTTTGCCCTGAGCCTGCGTCTGCTCATCGCCTTCGGGGTTGTTTTCGAATTGCCGGTGTTCATGGTGCTGCTGGCCAAACTGGGCATTGTTGACCGGCCTTTCCTGAACCGCAACAGAAAATACGCCTTTCTCCTCTCCTTTGTTATCGCCGCCATCCTCACCCCGACGCCGGATGTGGTCAATCAGCTGCTCATGGCCGTGCCGCTGGTTATTCTTTATGAGATCAGCATTGTTGCGGTCTGGATATTCGGCAGAAAGATTGACTCGGAGGAAGCAACCGCCGACGATGCGGCGGAATAACATGTTGCTGCCGATATATCTTTGGTTGTCGACGACAAGAAGGGGGAAGGCCGTCTCTCATGACAGATAGCGGATGGCGGCATCAGCCGCTCGTTTGCCGAAGACGAGGCAATTCGCTATCATTATACCGCCAATCCTGTCACCGCCATGCATGCCGGTGGTTATTTCTCCGGCCGCGAAAAGACCGTTTACGCCTGTTTCTCCATGCTCCGTGACGAGCACCCCGCCGTTACATACCTGTATGTGGGGGAGAAGAGTGTTGATGGTCTCGTTTGTTGTAATCCGAACCACTTTTATGGGGGATTTTTCGGCGGCGGTCAGAAGAGGCGCATCAAATTGATGATCGGCCTGGAGATTACTGATCGACACGTGACCAAGACGGGATTTGCTGAGTTGCGTGGCAGGCGGGGGAAGGGGAATTTCTTTGTTGTGCCGATCAAAAAAAACATGGTTTCCGTCGGCAAAACAGCCAAGCTGGAAACGTGGCGCTTCAGGGGAAACATCTTCCCATACTGCTTGCACAAACTGCATGTTGTGAAGTTTGACGCCGAGCTGCCGGAGGAGTGTGTATCCGTCACCGGTAAGGCCGGGATCGACGATGTTCGGGTGAAAAGAGGCTGCTCCTCCCCCGCATGCCAGGATAATCGCCCGGCAGGAAATTTTTATCTCGCGCCCTGCTGATTCCGCAATAAGGCTCGTGATTCTGTCGTGTTCCAGAAGTAATTGGCTGGCTACGGTTTTTCCCAGAGCACGAATTTTGCTCGTTGCCAGACGTTTTGCCAGACGGTGGGCGAATTTTTCCGTTGAGGTAATAATTGCCGCAAGCGGCTGCTCGCAGAAGCAAGGACGTATCCGGTTGATCGACCCTTTTGCGTCGCGCCGAAAAGATGTTCCCCAGTCCGTTAAAAGCTGAAAGGCCTGCTGGGATTCTTCAACCAGAATGCGGCTCAGCCGGGCCGTGTTTGTCCCTTTGCTGATTTTCCTGATCGTATCATACAGGATATCTTTCTCCCCGTCATTGCCGGCATAGGTAATACCCCAGCAATGATTGCGGTTACGAAAGGTAGAACCGCTGGCGAAAATTTCGCCTTTGTTGATAAGGACAATATCCTTAATTTTATTTTGTGACGTCAGTGCCGCCGTAATCCCGGCCAACCCGGCGCCGATAACAACAAGTTGTGTTTTCAGGGTCTCCATTGTTGCCGCGGAGTGACGTCATAAGGGAAGAAATCGCTCAACCGCCTTGTCTCCTTCTCTTGGCCGGACAATGGAAAGATCGTGGTCTACCATTTCATGGACCAGTTTTTCCAAAGGGAAATCATAGCGCCAGCCTAAATGATTTTCTGCCTGGCCCGGGTCACCGATAAGTATTTTTCCCCCGGAATCCGCCCGGTAAAATTTCTGTACCGAATGGACATAATCGCGGTAATCGAGACCAACATAATCAAAGGCGATTTTGCAGAATTCCCGTACGGTGTGAGTTTTGCCGGAACAGATGACGTAATCTTTCGGTTCGGGTTGCTGCAGCATCAACCACACGGCTTCCATATATTTTCGGGCATGCCCCCAATCGCGCCGGGAATCAAGATTGCCAAGTTCCAATCTGTCCGTCAGACCTTTTTTTATCTTGGCCACATGGGAAGTGATTTTGCGAGTGACGAATTCAAATCCGCGGCGCGGTGATTCGTGGTTATAGAGAATACCGCTGCAAGCAAAAAAATTATACGTTTCACGATAATTTTTGGTGAGATGAAAGCCCGCAACCTTGGAAATGCCGTAGGCCGAGCGCGGATCAAAAGGGGTGTTCTCGTTTTGGGGAACCTGGGTGGGACGTCCGAACATTTCGCTGGAACCGGCAAAGTAGAAGCGGGCCTGCGGTACCAGGTCACGGCAGGCGGCCAGTATATTGTGGGTGCCGTTGATATTGGCGTTCATTGTGGAAAATTCATCTTCAAAACTGGCGCTGACGTAACTCTGCGCTGCCAGATGGTATACTTCATCCGGCTTGGTTTTTCGAATGGCGTTATAGAGACTGGGAAAGCTTTCCAGGGAGCCGGGGATGAGTTCCATCCGCTCAAGCAGGTGGGCGATCCTGTGCATTCTATGGGCCGCATCCTCGAAGGCCACCCGGCGAACAAGCCCGTAAACCGTGTAGCCCTTGGCGAGAAGAAGCTCGGCCAGATAGCTGCCGTCCTGACCGGTAATCCCGGTGATAAAAGCTCTTTTTCGTTGGGATCCGCGTGTCATGTGTTTGTTTTTTCTCCCTTGGCGCCGTGAGCGGCCAGTTCTTTCAGGACGGGGGTGATTATTGTTTCGGCATCCTTTGTTGTGGCAAACCAGGAGGAAAAATATGCAATGTTGTGTTCAAGTTCCTCAAGGACACGCTGTTCCGGGGTTTTTTTCGGGGCCGATTCGGTGAATTTTTCCCGGGCATAGATGAATTCATGGTGCGCTTCGGCACGGAGTGGATAAAGGGCGTTGATGATCTCGGACGATCCCGTCAGTTTGTCAAATGACGCGCCAGAGGCAATAACGTTTTTTTTGAATTTCTTTAAGGCCAGGCTTCTTTTGTTCGGGATTTTGGAAAACTTCCATTCTTTCGTCGCCTCCTGGCCGCTTCGCAGGCCGTTTTGTGCAGTTTTCCGGCTTGATTTCACCGCTTTGAGCAGATCGCGCAGCGCATATTCCGTTGCCTCCCAAGACGGTTTCACCGCCTTTCGAAAGATATTTTCAATGACCACGGCAAAGGACATCTGCTTGTCGGCATATTTGCCAAGGGCTTCGTGCAGGGTCATAATTTCGGTTCCTGGAATCAAGGCACCGCCTTCGGTAGCGTCGATAAAGCGGCTCTCACTGTTCCGGCTGATAATGTCCTGCAGGGCGAGGAGCTGGTTCTTGAGAACGGCAACGGTCTCGACCTCCCCTCCATGCCAGCCGGGGATTTTGATCTTTTCTTCCCGGGTAAAATTTTTCCAGGAAACCGGGCAACCTTGCGCATGGTCTTGCCCGTCTGCCAAGGCCAGGTCGAGACCGATGAAAATGAAGGGGTTGCAACCAGCAACCGTTGCAAGCTGGGTGGCTGCGTGCATGACGGAAATCATGTGAGGAAAAGTTTCGTCCTGATCAAGAAGCGGCGCCAGATAGAGGCGGAAAAGATCATTGACTCCGGGAATCACAAATTTGGGCCCGTTTTGAAAGCCCTGTACCGTTTCCGGAAATGCCTCCGGCGTATAGGCCAGCGGGATGTTCCCATGACCGGCGATAACATGCCGCAGTTTGGTCATGCCGGCCGGAATGGGATCGATGGTCACGATGAGGTGGGGGGTGATGCCGTGATCGAGCAAAATCTTGGCGGCGCTGTCAACGGCGATAATAAAGACCCGGTTTTCCTGCCCGTGAAGCAGGGATACGTTTTTTGTCAGCGAGGGCCCAGCGGCCACGCAGACCGCGGGCAACCCCTGGGCGATATTTTTCAGGGCCAGCACATGCACCGACTCGCTCAACCGGGGCACATTTGCCACGGTGTTGTGAAAAAGAAGGGGCCCCTGTTTGACAATGGTCTGCAGTTTTCCCTTGAAGTTGAGCAGCTCAGCCTGCAACCTGGAGTAGATCGGGTTGTATGTGCCGGGAAAAAGCTCCAGCAGTTTCCGATGACCAACCAGGTGCATGGGCAGGGCGCGCAGGGCATCGTCTTGCTCTCGAAGAAGCTGGGGGATGTTTATTTTATTTCCCACCCGCAGGGCAACATGGGGATTTGCCAGTACCGGAGCGAGGTCAGCCGCTTTGAGGGCAGCGGAGAAAAGTTCCGCGTTCGGCTCAAGTATGACGAAACGGAAATGAGGATAGCTGCTTACCAGCAGCGTTGCCTCGTAGCCAAGGCCCATGCCCACCAGAAAAACAAGAGCGTCTTGTTCTTTTGCAAGAAGTTCAAGCAGACTGCTGAAACTCTTCGCAACATGAAGGGGGTCATGCACAAGGTCCGCAACATGGGTCAGCGGATGGGGGGCCTCAATATTCGGCTTGCCGTCGTCAGACACGATAACGGTAAAACCGGCGGACTGGTCGACGGGAACGGCAAGAGCAAGCAACTCAGGCCTGTGTTGCTGCAGCAGGGAGATATTGTGCTGTAGAAGAGTCGGATGTGCCTCGTTCATAGTGGGTTGGCCTTTTGAGATTGAAGGATGTCCAGCATTTTCAAGGGCAGGCTGAAGTCCGGCTTGGTCTTGAGGGCGGCGCGAAAGGCACGTTCAGCCTTTTGGGTGCTGCCCATGAGTCGTTCCGTCATACCGGCCAAATAATGGTTTTTGGCTTGCAGAAAGCCATAATATGCGGTGTTGGGGCAATGTTTGCCGCTTTGTTCCGCGCAGAACAGGGCCTTGTCGTATTGTTTCATATCATAACAGAGGGTGCCGTACTTATACCAGGCCACGGGATCTTGCGGTATAACGGCAACGGCCTGCCGGAAAAGTGATGACGCCCGGTGAAAATCGGCACGTTTATGCGAGTAATCGGCAAGTTGGACCAGGGTATGGCCAAGCTCATTTTTTTCGGCAGCTGATTCGCGGAAAAATGTTGCCGCCTGCCGGACACATTGCGGAATACTCTGAGCGGGGCAGCAGGAGAGCTCATGCATGCCTTCGGCCTTTTCCCGCCATTTTCCCGGAGTTTTCCGTTTCGCGTCCAAAACGCCGAAGGCGCAAGCCACGGCGGTTACGGCCTGTTTATCTTTCGGCGCCATCTCTGTTTGCCGGTTTTTTGTTTCTGGGGCAGGAATTCCGCTGGTTTTGCCTGGCGGAACGGGGGTTGACAGAAAGGCGGCTGCTTTGCGGGCAACAGCCTGCGGTGAGGTGCGAAGTTCTTCCTGATCGAGGCAAAGAAGTCTGTCGCCGGCAAAATCGGCAAAAAAACGGTTGAGGCCCTTTTGCTTGAGGCAAAAGGACACGGCCATGGCAAAGGCGCTTGGCGCGGCAAAAAGGTGAAGACACTGCTTGTTGAACCGAAGGGTCGAATGTACGACCGCCCTGGGATCCCTGGCAATGAAAATAACCCGGCTGTCGGGGTGCGGGGCGGTAATGTGCTCGGGAATAAGGATGAAATCAGGCACCTTGTCACCGACGATTCTGGCCTTGGCGTTTCGCGCAAAGAGCGTAAAAAACGCCGTGGAGACTTGGGCGTATATCTCTTGCGGGTCATGTGATGTTTGAAGTCCGTGCCGGTAGGTTTGCTCAAGCTGTTCAATGGCGTCTTGCGGGAAAAGAAGTTTTCGGGCGTCCTTTTTGGGGACCCGGTTTACCAGGTTGTGCCGGGCGGTTACGCTGAAATCCATGAGCAGGTCGCAGACGGGCTCGTTCAGCACGTCGATCCGCTGCAGGGTCTGCCAGAGTCGATAGAGCAGATTTCCCTCCTGGTATAAACAGGCAACTTCCGGCACCGTGTTGAGCAGTTGCGCCAGGGCGGTGGTGCCGGAGCGGGGATGGCCGAGAATGAAAAGAGGGATGTTGACTGACACGTTTACCGCTCCGGAGCCGGCCGATGTTCTTGAAGAAAGGTTCGTGCCCTTCCGGCGCACTGTCTGGACTCTTCCAGCAGGATTTCATAACGGCTCGGGCTGTGCTGGCCGGTTTTTCTTTCCGGACCATGCCAGCGGATGGAATAAAGCACCCTGGGAAGGTGGTAAAAACGGCAGCCGGCCATGGCAAAACGCAGATAATGATCGTAGTCGTTGGCCGCTGTGTAGCCTTCGTCCATCAGCCCCACCTTTTCATGTAGTTCGGTCCGGTAGAGCTTGCTCACCCCGAGATGAAACCAGTCGGCCAGGCATCTCCTGAAGTCATAGTCGGGTTGCCGCATCTGGCGGACAATGCAGCCGCTGTCGTCGACCAGGTTCATGTCCGAGTACACAAAATCCGTGTCATGGTTTTCGAGGATGTGCGCCATCTCTTCAATCATGTGCGGGTGGGGGAGGTCGTCCCCGACCACATAGGTGCAGTATTTTCCCGTCGCTTTGCCCAACCCTTCGTTATACGTTCGCGTGGCGCCGATGTCCTTTGCAAAGGTGATAATTTCCAGTTTTCTGTTCTGGGGATAGACACGAACAGGCGTCCGGATGATTTCGTCATTTTCAGCGAGGTGGCTCACCGGCTCCATCTGCTGGGAGGCGATTTTGTTTTTGAGGCCGGCCAGATACTCTTTGGTGCCGTCGTTTGAGCCGCCGTCCACAATGATGATTTCCAGGTCCGGGTAGCTCTGAAAGAGGCAGTGATCCACACAGGCCGGCAGATAGCGGGCCTGGTTGAAGGTGGGGATGACGATGGTGACTAATGGATGCGCTAAAGGGGATGAAAACATGATAAAAGAGAAATGTACATTGATTTCGAGTGATAACTAATCAAAAAAAAGAAGCAAAAAGGGGATTTCCGCCACTCTTTAGCCAATTTGTCGATATGCAGGGCCGCGCTCACGTATTCAGGCTGAATTTCTGGGGTAATCGGATACCGACACAATGCCATAAATAGATGCGCAAACATCAACCTATGCCTCCATCACAGAAATTTCTGGACGGCATTAATTATTGGGCTTTTGGTATTTTGCAGCTTCATTTATGTTCTTTTCTGGAGCACTTTTACGGCTTGATAATGCACAGAATCTTTTTGATGTGTTTCGTTCGCTTCATTTTTCGAGTACGTTTATTGGAAACGTTTTTTCCTCGCTGATGGACAAAAAGGTATCTTAGACGCGCATGCGGCGCTGTCTTCTCCCGTAGACACTTTTCCGAAAATAAACACGATGAAAGAAAACAGAGTCGTTCCCTGCAATGTATCCGGGTATACCGGACAGCAATTTTACCAACCCGCCCTGGCGGGCGCCCAGACCTTGACGGAGTACATTTTCGATGCCAAGGTGTACCTCACGGTGGGCGAGACCCTGAAACGGCTTTCTCCCGACGCGTATTCCCTGTTTCTTGTCGATTTCCTCGCCAGAGGCATGGATCGGTACGGGGCGAGATGGAAGTACGCCGACATCTGCACTGTGCTTTTCAGTCTTGCGGAACTTTTTGAACTGCGCGATTATCTCGAAATCGGCGTGCGCAGGGGAAGAAGCATGGCCATGGTTGCCGCCGCCAGACCGCAGGCCTCGTTAGTCGGGTTCGACCTGTGGCAGAAGGACTATGCCGGCATGGAAAATCCCGGGCCGGATTTTGTTGCCGCCGAACTCGCCAGGGTCGGATTTTCAGGGAAACTCACCCTTGTCTCGGGGGATTCGCATCAGGCGGTGCCCCGGTTTTTTACGGACAATGCCGAGGCCTATTTCGATATGATAACCGTCGATGGCGACCATTCCGAAGAGGGCGCCGCGCAAGACCTGCAGGTTGTGCTGCCAAGACTCCGCATCGGCGGCGTGGTGGTGTTCGACGATATTGTTCATCCTGCCCATGCCTATCTCCGCGCGGTCTGGCAAAGAGAAGTGAAATCGCTCGCGAATTTTTCCTCCTATGAGTTTTCGGATTTAGGCTATGGGGTCGCCTTTGCCGTGAAAAAATCGGACTGAGCAGGCGCTGCGGACAGGGAAAGGGCCGACAGCCGGATCTCTTCGAGCAGCTTATCCGCCGCGGCGCTGCATCTCCGAAGCGTTTCCGCGTCTGCAGCCTGTCGATTTCCCGGCGTCGCGCCGGCAAAATCCGCCATCTGGAGCGACTTCGCCATTTCAAAGCAAAAAAAGATGTAATCTTCCCTGTTCCAGCACGTCGGGTGGTTTTGGTGAAAGGCTATCGGTGTGCGTAACCACTTTACTTGTCCAAGTTTTTTTCGTAAGGGCACAATCGGCAGCCAATAATCCCAGAAGGGCTTGCCCATGCTGAATTTCGAGGCCGGATAGCAGGCGGCCAGATTGCTGTCCAGGAAGAAGTAGTCGAAGCCAAGCCCGAAGAGTTCGCCATTTCTCTCTTCCGGGGCATGAATGTCGATGCGGTTGCCGAAAACGAGCCCGCCAGCGGCCTCCTTGATGAGAATATCGTGGAGGTCGAAGGGAGGGTCGATGATTATGTCGGCGTTGACGATGCCGCACACCTCGTTTTCGCCATGACGAAGAATATGGGCAAAAAACGCGTCGATATTGACAAACGCCTTCCCCAGGTAGGCGATAGTGGTCTGTTCGTCGTGCACCTCAAGGAACCGCACATCCCGGAAGCTGTCTTCCAGCAGCCTGATTTCCTCTCCGATGTTCAGCGAGTAAGGAATGAAGCCGGCTCGAAGCCAACTGTGTACCGCGAGCTGCTGTCTGGGAAGGTTGTGTGGCGCCAGGCTGGTGAAGATTTTCATGAAGGCGATGCCGCAGTGGGGCTCTGCCCTTTCGTTCGCGTATGGATGCCGATACCTTCTTTTGCAAGACGTACGATGGCGCGGCCCAATTTTTCCCGCTCATCCGCAAGTCCCTTGAGGGCCTTTTCCTCCAGCTGGTGGCAGAGCGAGGGCGTTAATCCGGGCAGCTCCCTGGCCAGGAGCCCCGCAAGATCGGCAGCATCGCCGGCCCGGAAGAAAAAGGCCGGTTGCGGCTGCTGCTCACAATGCACCTCGATGTCCGAGAGAAAAATGCATTTGCCGAGTGCGCGGCAATCCTCTACGACCGAACTCCACCCCTCGAAGAGAGATGGCTGCACGACCGCCCGGCTGGCCCTTAACAGCTGGATCTGCTCGAAACGGTCGATAAGCCCCAGGATCCTGACCTGATCGCTGATTTGTAACTCCTCGACTGTTTGCTGTAACTCCGCGAAATATGCCGTGGCCTTTTGGCGGTGGTCAACCGTCGGGCCGGTGCAGACAAGCGACACCGGATGGCCCTGCGCTTTCATTCTGGCCAGGGCGCTGAAAAGGGTATGGTGATCCTTGTGGGCCCAAAATTGATTGCAGCACATGATAAACTGCGACGGCAGACCGTATTTCGCGCAAACTGAGCGGGGATTTTCGTCGAACCACTTCTCTTCGGGCAGGGAGCGAAAGTGGAGGACCTGGCTTACGGCTGCGGAATCCGGGTAAAAATGTCTGAAATCCTTTGCCGCGGCGCGGCTGCTGAAGACCGCGAAGGATGCATGGGCCGCGATTTTCGCAAAACAGCCGTCACGGTAGGCTATTTCCCCGGTGGTAAAGAGTTCCGGCATGAACTTGTGTTGAAAATCGGGAATCCATGATGCCGAGGGATAGTCCGCGGCGTCGTAGATGACCGGAAAAACGAAATCGATAAGATCGAAGGCGCTCTCGATGTCGGGGCGGACATGGACCTGACTGCCGAGCAAGCGGCCGAGCTCCGGCTCCGGCCCGTAATAAAGTAAACCCCTCAGATGCGGGAAGACCTCCCGGTACAGCGCTATCGTCTCCGAGGTCGCGAAACACTTGCGGAACATGAGATAACTTTCCGGCTTCTCGGCCGCAGGAAGCGACGAGACCGCCTTGATAAGGTGGAGGATGTAGTTGACCCCGCCGATCCAGCTGCGGTCGCCGACGACGGGAAAGCCTATGCGCATCCGTTCAGGCGGGAGCATGGGCCTTTTTGAACCATCGGACGTATTGGGAAATGCCGTCCGGTAGGGTAACCTCGGCCCGAAAACCGAGTTCCGTCAGTCTGGTGATATCGGCTGCCCAGTGAGTCGGGTCGCCGGCCCGTGCGATATTGTTGAAAACGGGCTGGACGTCGCTGCCGAAAGCGCGCAGGACAAGGTCAACGACTTGGCGTATGGAGCTTTGCCGGCCGCTCGCGACATTCAGGATAAGATTTTTTTCGGTTCTTTCC
This sequence comes from Desulfobulbaceae bacterium DB1, assembly GCA_001914235.1. Classification (NCBI taxonomy): domain Bacteria; kingdom Pseudomonadati; phylum Thermodesulfobacteriota; class Desulfobulbia; order Desulfobulbales; family Desulfobulbaceae; species Desulfobulbaceae bacterium DB1. The sequence goes on along the minus strand of MQUF01000003.1, from coordinate 183,737 downwards.
GTAACCAGCTCGATGACACGGACAAGGTCGCGGATGTGGACGAAGTCGCGCGTTTCCTCACCGGTGCCGAAAAGTTCGAGTTTGCCGGTGTGCATCTTGCGGCACAGGTCCCACAGCAGTTGTTTTTGCAATCCTTCGCCGTAACAGGAGAAAATCCGGAGGATAACGGCAGAAATGTTGTAGAGTTGCTGGTGCTCTTCAATGATCTTTTCGCAGATCAGTTTGTGGTATCCGTACGGGGAAATGGGAGCGGTGGCGGCATCTTCCTCTATCGGCAGTTGCCGTGGGTTGCCGTACACAGCGGCGCTGGAAGGAAAGATGAAGGTGGTTTCTATGCCGCTTTGGCGTATGGCGTCAAGTAACTGAAAGACGGTTTCTGGGCCGGAACGGAAGTCGGCGTCCGGATGGGCGATGGCCTGGGGGACGGAGGCCGTGCCGGCGCAGTGGACGATCGTCCGCGGTTTGAAATGCGCCATCACTTGCTTTATCCCCGGATGAGGAAGACGCATCGAAACGTAATGGGCGGCAAGGCCTGTCATATCGACCGGTCCGCAGTCCAGAGCTACCGTTTTGCCCAGTTTGCCGAATCTCGCAAGCAGGCTGCTGCCGATAAAACCGTTAGAGCCCGTTATCAGCACTGTATTCGTAACCATAGCCGGTCAAGATGCCCTGTAGCTTTCCCCGCACTGCCTGCTGCTGCGAAGCGTGCAGATATTTTTTCCAGTCACCGGGCAGCCCCTTGCGGTAATGGGAACCCGCATCCTCGTCGCCTCTTTCCCGGCCCCGGCTCATTCGCGCGAAGGAGTATTTCCGCAAAAGGGAAGTGAGGCTTGCTCGCGACAACCCGATACCCAGATGATCGAAGAGCCGCTCCATTGTCTCCAACTGCGCGTCGCCGGTGGCGTCCTCATACCTGACCAGCAGCACTTTTTCGTTTTCGCCGGCGGCCAGCCATCCGTGCATGGCGGCATACATTTCCCGGTGCAACCCTTCGATGTTGGCGATCATATAGTCCAATCCCTGCCGGAGCGAGAGCGCCCGCAGGAGTCGATTCGTTTCACGGAGAAAGGCATTGTTCAGGACATGCGAACATTTTACTGAAAAATACCAGGATATCAGGATATCCCTTGGGTCCCGAACAACATAGAAGGCCTTCCATTCAGGCGGTTTTGGCAAGATCAGGAACTCTTCGTATGGGATGTAGAGCGGCGAGACGATCGCATTGCCGGGAAATCCGCGCCTCAAAAGTTCGCGATTTTCGGTGGTTATGGTGAAATCCAGGTGCGGCGAGAAAACCTCCAGGGAGCAGGCGCGCTTGACGCTGTCGTCCCGCAGCAGTTGCAGGAACCATTGACTCGCGCTTTTTTGGATACAGCAATGATAGATATTGATGAGGGGCATCTTACGTCAAGAGAAAGGGATCCAGATAAAATTGCTGTTTCCTCAGCTCTTCCATGAAGATGACGCGATCATGGGCAATGGCCTCTTCCGTGTCCGTGGCGGGAATGTGCAGCATGGCTTCCTTGGATACGGGTTCGATCTGCGTGGCTCCGTTCGGGGCTTTCGCGGTCAGTCTGTACGATTCGTTCTGCCTGTAAGTCGTTGGCAGAAGTTGCATGTTTTGTGTTTTGACGACTAATTCGCTTGGGCGCATAAGACGTTCCGCCGTTTGGCAGGCAAGATATTTTCGCATTGGCGAGGATTCGTAAAACCGGAACTGAAAAACCGGCTGTGGCGCTTTTTCGAGGATCAGGAGCGGTTGGCCGGGGTCGGCGAGCCGGGCGGGGCCTATAAAGGCCAGAAAGTCTTCGAGCGGGACTCCCTTTGGCAGGGAGACGAACCATGGCCCGGCTTCGTGGAGCACAAGTGGCCGTGGCTCGATTTCACGCACCGACGTAAGGCGTTTGGACAGCTCGAAGTCTTCCTGGGTATCGACATCGGTATTCTCTCTGGCGTCGACCTGCAGGCGATAGTTTCTTTCGTTCATCGCCAGGTTGTACCGGCTCCATTCGCCGTCCGTAAAGTCACGGTGGTGGAAGGTGTAACATCCCGAACTGTGGCGACAGAATATGCCGTGATCGCGGAAAAAATGGCGGAAGCCCTCCTTGCTCTCGTAATAAAAATCACGGGAAAAGGTCTCCTCTCTGGTCACCGAGGTGACGCGGATGGGGGCCAGGGTATGAATGGCGTTGCTTGCTTTCCGGATCTGCGCCGCCGTGCGGAAGGGGAAAGTCGGCAGAAAAATACCCAGCCAGTCGATTGCCGGCCGATTTTGCAGATAATGCCTGATCACTTCCCGCATCGGGCTGTCGTGCCGGGCAAGCCCTTCGGGGCGAAAGAGAATTTTTACGGCGCTCTCCGGATAATGGCTCCTGACCACATCGGCGATCTCTTCGCTTTCGGTGGAGAGCGTGATATCCGCGAAACAGTCGCTTTCCAGCAGGACATCGATGGTCCAATTGACGAGAGGTTTTCCGGCAAGCGGCAGTATGTTCTTGCGCGGCAAACGCAATGAGTTGAGCCGGGCCGGCACGAGAGCTCCGATTTTCATGCTATTTCCTATGGTTGGTGTTGGATATACACACTTGGGGGGCCATGGGCGGCATTTCAGCTCGGTAGTGCATGCGACGGCTTACGATGCCTTGGGAGCAAAAAATTCTTTATCGTTTATTAACCGTTCCAGTTCCCCGGAACCTCGATAAAAACGTTTGGACGCGTTTTTGCCCAGACCGCCGCTGTCGAGAATCCAGTGATAATTGTCGTGGTCGGGGTGGCCGTTTGCAGCGGAGAGGCCGAGGCTCGCCGCGTCCCTTCTGAACCGCCCCATGGCCTCCTCGGAGTCGTTCCACGAAAAAAGGATGGCCCGCAGGGATACCTTGGGATAGACGGCATTCGACTTGTTGCGGATATCGAGCAAGCGGCGGACATTGCCGAGCACTTTGTCGTAATCGGCATTTTTTTTCGAATACCTGAGCATGCTTTCCGTGCCGGGCGCGCCGTGCGCCGAGATGACCAGGTGCTCAACCCGGTTGTTGACGAAACATCTGGCCATGGCCTCGTCGAGCAAGATGCCGTTGGAAGAAACGAGAAGGACGATCTTTGGGCTCGCTTTGCGGCATTGGGTTATGAAGTCGGCCAGACCGTCATGGAGTAACGGCTCTCCCCAGTTGAAAAGACGCAGACGGCGAATTCCGGGCAGCATGCTCTCGATATGTGCGAATATCAGGCCCAGATCCGGTTTTACCGGCCGCAGCGTGCCGACCTCCCGGGCCGGGCAGCAGGCGTAATTGCACGCCCCCATCACCTCGATGGTCAGGGAATCGGGAAAGCCTTCCTCCGTCCGGCGCCATGCCTGCCGTGTGGCCGTGTCGGCGGTCAGCTGCGGCGTGCGGGCCGAGCCGACGCATTGGGAGCACAATTCGAAATCGTACAGATCGCCGCGAAGCGCGGCCCGCACCTCCTCCTTCCATATCTTTTCCAGCGGTTTTTCGTAGAGGGAGGCAAAGGTGTTGCTGCCGCGCCAATCCATGCAGCAGGTGGTCACCGAGCCATCCGAGAGAATGACAACGTGGTTGCCGGGGAACTCTTTACAGGTGGGACGGAGATGGTGGAAGCGACGTCGGAGCGCAGAACCGATGGCGGTCCCCATCAATTGCCGGAGAAAGCGTCCTTCCGGTTGTTCCGCCGAAATGTTCTTTTCGGCCCAGGATTCCAAGAGGTCGAAGAGGCAATCCGTGTCCAGGCGCGCTTCAGTGGCCGCATCTTGCAAGGAAGGAGTCGCTTCCGTAAAAAGGCGCAGGAAGATATTCGGGGCATCGATGGCGGGGTGCGGACTGGCAAAGAAATCGTCGAGCATGGTTTCCGCCTCCTCGTTTCCTGCCGCCTTGACCATGGTATGGTAAAGGTCGAAGACCAGGCCGGCATTGCTCGGATTGCACTCGTATGCCTTCCGCAGATTGCGTATTGCTTGGCCGGGTTCGCCCTCCTCCAGGTCGAGGAGCCCCTGTCCGAAGTAGGGCAATGCGAAATTCGAGTCGATTTCGTTCGCTTTTCGAAAACATTCGGAGGCCTCCTTGCGCTTCCCTTGCCGTGCCAGCCGCTCCCCCTGCAGGAATATCTGGTAATCGGCGCGGCTGCGTTTGTCTATCCGGGTGTCGAACAGGATGCTCTTGCCGTCCCAGGTGGCGATCCTTTTCTGGATGATTTTTTCCATGCGGAAAAGATTTCCGAGATAATTACGGACCCCTGGGTAATAGAAAGGCAGTATTTCCCGCGAGAAGCAGAATCGATCCGGCTCCTTGCCGTATAAGAAAAGGGCGTTGCGCATGGCGCTCGTCTGCAGCCCCAGAAAGTGCCTGAAACGATACTGCCGTAAAAGTATTTCCACCGGCAGCGAACGAAGCAGGGGATGTTCGATGCAGTGCACCTGGGCGCCCAGCCGCTCCCTAAGCGCGTTGGCCACCATGTCGGCCTTGTCGCTCCGTTCCCTGGGGTGCGGCTTGACGACAACCTCCTCGCCCCGGTACACGGCGGCAACGAGGTTGACGTACAGGTCGATTTCGCTCGCAAGGGGCGCAAATTCCGCCTCGCTTAAGTTGCTGGTAAGCAGCAGTATCGCTGCCTCCGGACGGGTGGTGGGGAGCGTTCCTCGGTATTCGGCGGAGACCGCGATATACCTGTCGATTGCGGCAAGCAGGTGTTGCCTGTCGAATATCCGGAGCAGCGGTTTTTTCCCTGTTTTAGCGGTATTTTCCCGGAAGTTGTTGTGGAAAATGGAGAGGAAGGTGTTGACTTCGTGGTACGGCACGAAATAGTCGGTAAAAGAAAAATCGACGATGCCGAGGCCGTCGCCTGTGCAAACGTGATAAGCATCCCGGTAGGCGTTGAGGAGAACCTCGTTGACGGGCTGCCAGTTACGTTGCGTGAAGACCTCGTCAGCGCCGGGCAAACCGCATATCTCCCGCAGCATCCCTTCCGCCTTGCGTGGCGCGTTTCGATACTGTTGGCAGATCGAAGTTTCGTCAGCAGAGAGATCGACGATTTTTTCCCAGGGCCAGAGCGTGGCAATGCTTTGGGCCGCGTGGACGATGCCGGCCGTTTTGTCCTGCGAGCACATACCGCCAAGCAGAAGATAATCGGTATGCGCCTCCGCGGGGCAGAGCGTTTTACGGCATTCCAGCAGCGCGATGCAGTTGAGAAGCTGTATCGGCCCCTGGCAGAAAACTATCCGGGTTTTTTTTGTCATTACTGTTTTTTGAAAGCGATTACATGCTGCAGCGTTGCGAGTGGTTGACGAGACTCAGGGCGTCCCGATGATACCGTTGCTGCCTGTCCAGGTCGTAGAGCCATTGACCATCCCCTTTCGCGGCAGTGCGAAGAATGAACACAATCCGTTGCACCACGGCGTGCAGCAGCATCAGCGCAGCGGTTCTGGGCGAGACTCCCGCTTCCGGCCTGCTCTTTGTGTATGCCAGGGCAACGCCGCGGAAGGCATCGGGGTCGGCGCCGAACAGGCGGTAGGCGGCAAATCCCACGTCCAGCGCGGGGTGGCTGCCGGTTGCGGAGTCGAAGTCGATGGCCAAAGGGGCTTTTGCGGTGAACAGCAGGTTGCCGCGGTGCAGATCGCCATGAACCGGTTGGCGGTGTCTGTGCAAGGATTCCGCCTCCCCGAGAAAGGGGGTCGCCTCGGTGAGGCAGTATTCGTCAGCGCCTTGCGGTACATCGGGTACAAGTCGATCCAGGTGATTGGCAACCGGCGCCCCCTCAACCGCGGCCAGACAGTCATGCAACCGCGCAAGCCACTCTCCCGTTGCCGCAGGGGTCGGCGCCTTTGCGCATGAAACGCCATGCACCTGAAGCGAGTATAGGCAACCGCCCCCTTCCCAGAAGACACCGCCGTTCGGCAAGGTAACCATGGCTGGGGAAAGGCCGGCGGCACTGACGGCTGCATAGATTCTTGCCAGACCATCGCGGTTGGGGGTGCAGTGCTCGGCATGACGTTTGAGAACGTAGTGTCCCTCGGCCGTCCGCACCATAAGCGCGCTTCCGTGCAGCCTGGCCACCTTCTGGCAGTTGAGGTCCCAGACTTGGCGGAGCAGGGCGCCTGCGGCATTACCGTCCATCGCCGTTTCGTTTGGTGATTGGATGCCGGCAGCGTTCATGGTCGGGCCGGAAAGCAGCCGGCCAGCCGTCTGGCCAATGCCAGGTCTTCGGCCTCGTCGATGTCCAGACCGTAAGGCCAAGCCAGGACGTAGCCCGCCGTTTCCCGCATGTAAAAGCGATTTGCGGCCAGGAATCGTTGCCGGTCGACAAAGATAATGGCGCCGTCGGGATAATAGGCCGGTCCTGACGTGCCTTTTTCTATCCGTCCCTCTGGAGGATTGACGATAAGACCGTCCTGCAAGGTCATTGCCAGGGAGGGCGGGCAGGGATAACGGGTCAGGCTCGCCAGGGAGGCGACCCTCCGTTGCCGGAAGAGGGTATATGCCTCGCGGATATGGTTTGCTCCGCGAAAGGGATGGCATGGCGTAAGGACGCAGACCGCTGCCTCGTTGCCGCCGTATTGCGGGTGGCGGAGAATGCTGCCGAGCACCTCGGTAAAAATGACGTCGCCGCGCGCCAGGTCATCCGGCCGGGGGTGGATCTGGACCGGATAGTCCTTGAGACCGGCGATGATCTCCGCGTCGTCGGTGCTGCAGAGTACCCGGCTGAAAACACCGGAGGCCAGGGCCGCCTCAATGGTTATGGCGTAAAGCGGTTTGCCGCTAAGCTTTCGTTTGTTCTTTCCCGGAAGCCTTTGGGAGTTGGCGCGGGCGCCGATGACGCACAGACAGTTTTCCGGCATGGGCTTACTCCAGATCACTCCAGTCGATAAAAGACCTGGCGGGTTTAGCCCTGCGCAGCAGTCGTCCGTGCACGGCATCCCAGTGCTCCACGCCGATGCCTTGGCGGGGCCGGGCAAAGTCCACGTGCTGCAGGTCGATCGGATCTCCCGGCGCAAGGTCTTTTGCCGCCACCAGAGACATCCGGTTGCGGAGCCGGTACTGTTCCTGTTCCGGCGTCAAATGCAGTGTGTCCATGGGCTGCAGGGCCAGATAGACCTCCCGGATACGTTGCAATTGCTCGGGCAGATCGGCAATGGAGATGGACCAGTTGCGTTCCGGCTCCTGCACGAACCGATCCTCGGAAATCGGTTTTTCGAGCGCGCAGGCGCCGAGCGCGGTGGCTGCCGGCAGCATGTCGTAGCCTTCATAGTGGTCCGATATGCCCACCGGCACCCCCAGGATCTGCATGAGGCGCGGGATCTGTCGCAAATCGTGCCGGTGCGCCGCTGCCGGGTGGCCGGCCGGGTTGTGGTTGACCACGATCCGCTGCGCCCCGGCGCCGCGCAAGGTCGAAACGGCCTGCACTATCTCGTGCAGATGGGCGCTGCCCGTGTCGAGAAAAACGGCCAGGCCCGAAGCGGCCATGCAGCGCAACAGGGGAATATGGATGAGATCGGGTGAAGCCGCCTTGACTGCGGCGGCGCCGATATCTTTGAGAAATTCGACGGACTCCGCATCGTGGGCCGTGGCCATGAAACTTACTCCCAGCCGGTCGCACTCCTTTTTGATCGCGTGGTGCTGGTTGAAACTCAGCTGAAATCTGCTCATGTGTTCGGCAAGGAGTTCAGTTCGCGTTTCTCCGTTTATGACGTAAGACGTGGTCAGGGCAGGGTCGCCGACCAACCGATCAGCTTGAAATGTTTCGGTTTTCACGCAAGGCGCCCCAGCGGCCGCAGCCTGGCGGGCCAATTGCAGGGCCACTTCCAGGTCGCCTCCGTGACAGATGCCCAGTTCCGCGACAAAATACGGGGGCTCGCCCGGGCCGATCCGGATACCGTTGATGTCAATGTGAGTTGTTGTCATCGTTTTGGATTGCATGGGTCAAGGTTCTGCAGGGTAGTGTTCGCGACAAGGGTACGCATCCAGAATGAAGCCGGCCAGCGTTGCGGTGAATGCCTCGGCGTTCCAGATGCCGAGGCCGCGCTGCACCCATCCCAGCTCGGCCAGAGCCGCGATTTCCTCCGCCTCGCTGTGGGTTGAGGCTACGGGCAGAAAAGGCATCCCCAGGGCCAGGCATTCCTGCATGGTCCTGCCCCCGGCACAGACCAGCAGATCATGGCGCAACATTTCCGTAAGCAGGCAGGCCGGCGCCCTGACGAAATCGAAGCGCTCATCACCGGCGGTCAGTCGCAACAGTTCGCCGGCCTCACCGTAGCCGGGGCCGAGCACGACCGTGAAACGGGCCAGGCCCCAGTTCCCTGCGGCCAGCGCGGCGACCACTCGGGGGGTCAATCGGGTGGGATCCGAGCCGCCGAAGGTCAGCAGGATACTCGGATCGCCGGCAGCCCGCGGGCCGCGAGCCACGGGCACATTGCCCAGGATGAAGTGCTCGGGGCCGAGAAAAAGCCGTACGCCATTGCCCGGCGCAAGGCGGGCCGCCGCCGCTGCCCGCACGCTGCTGTTCAGCACGGCCGTCACTCGGGGGAAGACAAAGCGGGCATCATCAATGAAAATCACCCTGGCGCCGGAGTCGTTCCATGCCTCCAGGGCATGGATGTCAAGTTCCGGGTAAGGCAGGTCCACGATTATCCATCGCGCGCCAAGGTCGTCGACTAGGCGGGCCGTGTTTTCCAGGCGGTTGGCCGGGCCGGTCAAGGGCAGGACCGTAAATCCCCGCTGCCGCACAAACAGCATGCCCTCCTCATCCTCGGCCATCAGAAAGGTCGATTCGCCCCCTCGTGCTCGAATTGCCTCGGCTAAAATAACGCAACGGGCAACATGGCCGAAGGACAGGCCCGGACGGCGTGCTCCATCCACTCGGATGGCAACTTGTCCGGGAACATGGCCGCCGAAGGGCTCGTCGATCCAGGTGCGCAAAGGCCGCCACACAGGAAAGCGGGGCCCATTCATTGTATTTCTCCTTGATCCGCGAAAAGGGCTTTCTCCCTGGCCAGGAAGATACAATCCGTATCTTCTTTAGGGACAATGCCTTCGAGTATTACCGGAACCCTTTGCGCCAGTTCCACAGCTTCCCGCGGGGGCGCCTCGTCTATAACGGAGAACAGGGCGTGGAAGGGGCTGTAGCCCATATAGCCCCTTGCAGCATAAGGGTCCTGCTCCAGCAAATGGGTGGAGTAGCTGACGTGCATCTCCTGGATGCGGCCGGCAAGGGGCGGGTGCGCAAGAAAGGCCGCCAGGCAGAGCTCCTGAAAGTCGGCCACGTGGGTAATGTCGAGGCAGAGGCCGAACTCGGGACAGGAGCGGAAAAGTTCGAGCAAATCCTCTGGACGATAGCCCCAGCCGGCGTCGAAGCCGTTGTTTTCAATCAGGATGGTGGTGCCGGGCAGGCAATACCGCAGCAGGGCGACGCGTCGGCCGCGGTTTTTTTCCAGGTGATGGGCATGCAGGATGATGCGGGGGGTCTCCAGTTCCTGCAGCACGACGTGCAGCCGCTGCAGGTCCCTGGCCGCCTGCCGGCCGTCCAGGAAGTCCGGGTCCGCATCGCCGATATGCACGGAGCGGTAGTCGAGTGCGCGGAAGGCGCGGACGAAGTTGCGCGAGAAGCCCTGATGGGGATGCAATCGGGCCGGGGTCAGGAATATTTCCAGGCCCTGCCAGCCGACTTTGGCAACCAGTATCTCGAATTTCCGTTCGCAATCAACGGGCGCGCCATGCAGGGCACGGCGCGTCGCCTTGTCGAACCAGAACCACAGGGTGTTCATGGCCGGATAGATCATGGCTGGGCTCCTGCCATCTCCGTCCGCGCATGCAGGATTTGCAGACGGCGCATGGCCTCGGTCAGCGGCATTGCCCAGGGCGAGGGGTCGGCTGGGACAAAAAGGGAGACGAGGTGCGCATAGTCCTCGGCGGTATCCACTGTCAGGCGCAGCTCGGGCCGGCATATCTCCTTTGGTGCCTTCAGCTGCTGTATGGTAAATTTGTCCGGATTTCTCAGGATATGCAGGTTGATGTGTTCACGCTCGGCCGCCTCGGTAACGTGCTCGCACATCCAGGCAATGGTACGGGCCGCGAAGACGTCGGTGGCGGTGCCGTACGGCATGCCGTCAACCGCCAGGTAGTCGGGATCGTGGTCCCGCAGCCAGTCGAGGCAGGCGGTGAGCATCGCCGGGCAGGTCAAGGGGTTGTCGGCCGTCACCCGCACCACCTGCCTGGCTGGATACGCCGCCAGGCATTGCCGGTATCTGGCCAGCAGGTCGTCGGTCGCGCCGCGAATCACGGGAACGTCGAGGGCGCGGCCCACTGCCGTGACCGCATCGTCCGCCCTCTGCTCGGTGGTGGCCAGGAGCAGCAGGGTCCCTGGCCGGGCGGCCGCCGGGCCTAAGCGGCGCAACAGGAACTCGAGCATGGGCCGCCCCGCCAGTTCCAGCAAGGCCTTGCCGGGCAGGCGCCGCGAGTTGTAGCGGCACTGCACGACGATCAGGATGTCCTGTTTTGTGTCGGAATCAGACATCGTCCATCATCAGGTCGTTGCGGCGGATCGCCACGTACTGGGCCACCTCCTGCCGCAGTACCTTGCCGGTCAGCCAGGCGAGGTCCGCGGGGGAGAACTCCGAAGCGGGACGGCAGAGCAGCAGGTCCTGTTCCGCCAGGCGTTCGCCTTTATGCAGCGGGCGGGCGGCGTAAAGTCCCCGCCGGAAGGTGGCCGCATTGTGCCGGTCGGGTCGCGTCAGGAAGGCTTCTTCGCTGCCGAGCATTTCCACGGCTGCCGCGATGTCGGCGCCGAGGCGTTGCAGGGCATCCGGCCCCAGGGAGTGGGCATGGTCACCGTCCTGGCGGTTGGGTTCGAGGGTGAAATGGGTTTCGATGACCTCGGCGCCCAGGATGGCGGCCGTGAGACAGGCCTTTGGGTCGGGATGGTGGTCGGAATAACCGACCGGCCGGCCAAAGGTCCGCCGCAGCAGAGGGATGGCGGCCAGGTTCAGCTCATGGCGCGCGGCCGGATAGTTGGAAATGCAGTGCAGCAGCACCACCTCGCCGCTCTTCCGGGCGTCCAGGAAGTCGAGGGTACGGCCGATTTCGTCGAGACCGGCCATGCCGGTGGAGAGCAGGATCCTGCATCCCGTGGCGGCGATGGCGCCGAGCAGATGGGTGTTGGTGCAGTCCATCGAGGCCACCTTGATGGCGGCTACCCCTAACCCCGCAAGCCACTCCACGGCCTCGCGCGAAAACGGGGTGGACAGGAAGTCCACTGCCGCTTCATCAGCCCAGGCCTTCAGCCGGCGCAGCTCGTCGCGCGTCATCTCCGCCGGTTTGATCATTTCGTAGTGGGGGGCGGAGGGCAGGGCGAGGTCGTCGGCCCGGAAGGTCTGGAACTTGACGGCATCGGCCCCCGCCCGGGAGGCCGCTTGGATCATGCGCCTGGCCGTCTCCATGCTTCCTTCGTGGTTGAAACCGATCTCGGCAATGAGGTAAGGACGGTGGTTTGTTTTCATCGTTTTCATTTTTCGTACGTCGTTTTTGTCCTGTCGGTCTGGCTGGTGTTCAGGGCTCGACGACAAGAAAGATGTACTTTTCCGGTCCTTCGAATCCTTCCCAGCGATCGAGGCGGCTGGTAGTTGTCCGGGCATGGGCGCGAAAAGCCTCGCCAAAGTCCGCATGGGTACGGAATTCGACAACTTTTGCGCCGAGTTCGCGATACAGTCCACGGTAATCGTGGCTGACGATATTGGTCTTGAAGGCGCGTTTTTCGCGCAGCGCCGGGGTGGTGTTGTTCTCGTCGTACTCGATGTGCACCACGCAGCGGGAGCAGACCCTGAGCATCTCGGCAAGGGCTGCGCGTATCCTGGCCGGATGGATGTTCATGAAGACGCCGAGGGAGAAACCCACCTCAAAGGCCTTGTCCTTTAAGGCCATGGCACAGGCGTCGCCGTTGACCAGCGGGATCTCCGCTCCCTGAAGATAGCGCCGCGCATTGGTCAGCTGGCTGCGGCTGAAATCCACGCCGCCGACAAAGGCGTTGGGAAACTCGCGTTTGACGCGGCCGATGTTCCAGCCGAAGCCGCAGCCGGCTTCGAAGAAACTGGAGAATGGCACCCGGCCCAGAAAATCGATCAGCATGTTCTGGAAGAAGATCTCCCGGTCCAGGTAGCCCGAGGAGGTGATCTCGTCGAGGTAGACCTCGCCGCGCCGCTGCCAGTAATGGCGCTGGTCCCTGAGCTTGGGCAGGGTGATGCCGAAGAGCGAGTACAGCAGCCGTTTGGCATGCCACTCCAGCTTGTAGGTTTCGATACCGAGGAATTTGCCCCAGTAATCCTCGGCTGCGGACGGCTTCGTTTGCGGCATCGGTCAACTCTCCTTGGTGCGGCGGTCGGGGTCCGGACGGTTTGCCGCCCCCCAGCCCGCGAATTCCTCTTTGAAGTCGTAGGTGAAGTCCTCGCGCATTTCCTCGTTGATCGGCCGGGCGATTTTCTTTTTTTGCGCGCCATGGTGACACCGCGCGCAGACCGGACTTGCCAGCCGACGGCCGGCAAGGTGCAGCCGGCGCTGTTCTTCCTGCACCGTTTCCCAGGCCTTGGTGACGCTCATCTCTGCGGCGTTGCCCAGGATTTCTTCCATGCGGAAGTCCGAGGGGCATTTCAGATAGTTTCCCCTGCTGGTAATACAGATCCTCTGCCACAGGCGCGGACAGATAAAGGCTGGATCCGGGGTGAGGAGGACATCTTTGAAATTCATGTCAGGGTTGTAGGCCACCCGGTCGACGATTGACTTCATCAGGCCGATGTATTCCCGGGGGTAGTCCTTGATCGCCGACCAGATGCTCTGCACGTTGAGCAGGGTGTTGGCCCCGATCTTGTCCCGGACGCGGCGCAGCATGCGGAGTTTGGCCAGCGACTCTTCGTAGTTGAGGGGGAAGCGGACTTTTTCGTACTCGGCCCGCAGGCCGTCGAAACTCATGGTGATCCAGTCGGCCCCGGCCCGCATCAGCCCTTCGGCCAGTTCTTCGCTGAGCAGGCCGCCATTGGTGTTGATCCAGACCTCTTTGACGCCGGAATGTTTGGCGAAATCGACCATCTCGACGATGTCCGGATGCAGCAGCGGTTCGCCCCGCATGGAGAACTTGAGGGTGAAGAGTCCCTGCCTGCCGCATTCGGCGACGATCTTTCTGTACAGTTCGAAGTCCATGAGGTCATTTTCGCCGATATTTACCTGTTGGCGAAAACAGTGGGCGCATTTGATCTGGCAGCGGCTGCTCACCTCGATATCAACGTTCAACGGGAAGCGGGGAACCTTTTTACAGGGATATTTTTTCCACTGGTAACGATTGACCAGGTAGGATAATGATTTTCCCCTGCTTCGCCGCCATTCATTGCGCAGGTATTCAAGCCAGTTTTCGCAGCTGAACTGGACCAGGGTTTCCGATTTTTTCATAATATCGTTTGCTCGCTGACTCCCGCTTTCGAGAGCATACCGCCTTGCGGCAGGGGATTGAAGCGCGGATCAAGGAGACGGGAAACCGTCTCTTGCATCAGTGCCGGCACCACGGTCTTAAGACGTTCGATCACGCTTTCGACGGTATCGGCGGCAAAAACAGGAATGCGTTCCTGATGAATAATATCGCCCGTGTCATAATCTTCATCCATGAAATGGGCCGTGAGGCCGGTCTCTTTCCCGCCGTCGGCCAGGACCTCGCGTGTCGGCTGAGGGCCTCGGTAACGGGGCAGCAGCGAGGGGTGGATGTTGATTGTTCCCAGAGGGGGCCGGCTGAATACTTCACGCGGAAGTTTGTATGGATAGGCATGGACAAGGAGCAGGTCGACACTCCTTCCGTCCAGCGTCTTGAGCAGGTCGTTAACGTTCATGTTTATAAAAGAAATCGTGGGGATGCCAAGCTCGATCGCCCGTTCCGTGACTCTGCCGGCCCAGGGATCGTCGGCACATGGCGGCCGGCTCAATACCAGGACAATCGAGATGCGTTGGTCAGCTTTCAAGGCCTGGAGAATTTCAAGGCCAATGCCCCAGCAGGCCATGAGCGCCACCCGCAACGGTGCGGTGTTACCAGCGGCGCGCAAGGATTTCGTCGATACCGGCATCCTCATCTCCCTTGGAGCCGTGCCGGCATGCGGCGCAGGATTCCAGAGTCATTCTGCAGCCGGAGGCGTGGATGTCGCGAATCCGGTTCATCTTCGGACTGTGCCACATTTCCTTGAGGCTGCGATCCGTTGCGTTGCCAAGGATGATGTCCCTCGCATTCCAGCCTGTGCAGCACTGGGTATCGCCGTTAAAGGCGACGACAAGACGTTCCCACGGGTATTGGCAGATGAAAGCCGGCTTTATTTCCATCGGTCCTGTGAAGTTGATGTAGGGGTTATAAACGATGTAGTCCGAAACAGGGCTCATGGCCTCATAATAAGCCTCCGGCTCATCCTTTATGGCTGGCCAGACAGTGCACAGACGTACCTGGGGCCGGCCTGCACCCGCCGCTTCTCGCAGTTCCCGCAGTTTCGCCAGCCTGGTGCGGTTTTCCTCGAATTTTGCGGGGGCGCGGATTTTTTCATAGGTTTCGCCGATGCCGTCGAAGCTCACCGCCACGTAACTGACGCCATTTTCAATGAAACAGTGGGCCATGGACTCGTCGACGAAGAAGGCGTTGGTCAGAAACGAGACGTTCGGTATGCGTTTGCAGGCGTAGGCCACGAGTTCTTTGATGTGTGGATGCGTCAGGGCCTCGCCGCGCCAGGAAAGCCGGACCGAATAAACATCTTGTTCCGCGCATTCGTCCACGATCCTGCGGAAAAGCGCTGGGTCCATCTGCCCGGTCTCTTTGAGCATGCGGCGGTAACACATGGGACAGTTCATGTTGCAGGTGCTGGCGGTCTCAATATCCACATGCAGGGGAAACGGGCTGACAATACGATGTTCGGGCCCGGAAATCCACCCCACCCGGTTGAAAAAATAACGGGTGAAATGGCCCTGCTGCAAAAGGAAGTTCCAGTATCGTGCCGGAGTGTCGAAGGATTTCTGGTGGAAATTTACCTGCAGGCCGTCAACTGGTTCCCTTGTGTCCGAAGACAGAATTCCCTGGAGCGCATCTGCGTGGAAGCGCGCTTCGCGAGGCGGCAAGGCGGCGTTGAGCAGCTTGCGCCAGTTGTCGATGCCGATGGACAGCGAAACAAGCGCATCGTCATCCCCGGACATATGGGGTTCCCCCCCGAATGCCCTGAAAAGTTTCAGAAAATCGTCAAGGGCTTCATGTCCCGAGAGTTCCGCTGGAAGCGTTTGGTCCAGCGGAAAGAAAAGTTCATGTCGCTGCTTGTCGTAATGTACCTGTAACATGGTCAAATTCGTTTTGCATAATGGAGAGGCTCTGGTGCTTCGGTCATTTCTCCTGCATGAAGATGCAGGATATGGCGAACCGATTCCAGTCTGAAGCCGGAGTCGCCGTAGAATTTCAGGGCGGCCGTGTTTGAGGCCAGAACCTGGACGCGTAATGGTCCGAGGTTCTGGACGGCAAGATAGTGGAGCATGGCCCGGCCTGCCCCTTTGCGGCGCATATTCGGTAATACCCCGACCAGGAAAATGTTCCGTCCGTCTTGTTCGTTAAAGACCGCGGCAAGCCCGGCGGGGCTTTCATCAAGCCGGGCCACGATGAGTTGGTCCGCACGGCCGGCGCAGAGGTTGCGGATGGATTCGCGCCAAAGGGTTATTGCCTTGTCCCGTCCTATGCCGGGGTCGAGGAAAAAACGGCTATGGGTTATTTCGGCGGCGAGAGGAAGAAACGGACCGGGGGCGACGGAAGAAACAGCGTTGACCTCAATGGTGTTTTGCGGCAGCTTTTCGCTGTCATGAAAGTGGAAAACCATCTCGGAATCCACGAACCTGCCGCCGCGCCGCAGCAATGCGGTCGCCGTGCGCGGACAGGATGCCGGAAGCTTGCACAAGGTGAGCGATTCACCGGGAGGAATGGCCGCGAGAATATCGCGAGCAAGAGCGTCGCCATCAGCCTCGACCGAGGGCGGGAACACTTGGCCGCAACTTATGCCGAGTATTTCTGAATCCCAGTCAAGCGTTCGATGCCTGGGGCCGGATATGTTAGGCATGGTATCCTTTGGCATTTGCGGGGGATTGGCACATCAGAAAATCGATCACTGACATGCCGGCCGCGAAATCGCCGTGCGGCTGCGGATAGTGGGGATGGCCGAACTCCTGCCAGAGGACCGCAATGCCGCGCGCGGCGAAAATATTCTCGTCGAGATAACTGCGGGAACCCGTCCCTGTATGGTAGACCGTGCCGCCATGGATTGCGGTCAGTTCGGCCAGTCGTTCGCCGGCCCGGCTGGTGGAGGGGTGGGCCGAGGCGAAAGCCATTGGCGTGCCGATCCCCAGCAGCCCGGCGAAGAGGGCGAGAAGCGCAAGGTTGAATTCAACGAGCAGGGTGTGCCGCTCGCCGTATGTACGGGCAAGAAGCGGAAAAACCGTCCTGAATCCCGGCGTTTTTCCGTAAGCCGCGGCAATGGTGTCCAGATGTTTTGTCCGCCAGTCAATGGCATTGTCGATTTCGGTTTCATTGATCCGCTGGGCGAAGCGCCCTTTCTTTTTCACCGGCACGGTCAGCCAGCGGGGACCGGCGGCGGTTTTGACCCGGTCGCGGTGATGCCAGCCCCGGCGCAGAAACTGCACGTCGTCCAGCACGATAAAGAGATCGCTCTTCTGCCAGCGGTCAAAGAAGCCCAGCCAGGGTGCGAAGTCGGGTTGATGAATGGTCACGATCATGGTTTGCCGCTTACAGCAGATAGCGAACTACCTTGAACTGCTCCGCGTACCGCACCCCGATGATGAGGCCATGATTGGCGTCCTGTCTCTCCACAAAGTCGAGCCAGCTGTAGTTGACCCGCTCCATTTCCGAGGCATGCGCCCGGATGGCTTCGCGTTTTTCTTCAATAACATCGGAGATGTTGACATAAAAATTCCCGCCGAAGGGTTGACCGGTTACATAGTAGTTGCTGCGATACATCAGAAAGCGCGGCGCGTGTCTGCCCGCCATGAGGGTGCTTTGGGCGGTGAGCTTGTGATCACGGTGCAGGTCTCCCTCCCAGTGGCTGTAAATGGTGTCTATTTGCCGCCCTTCGATTATCTGCTGAATGCGTTTGGTCAGCGCTTCATCGAAGGAAATCTCGAGGGTGGGATATTCCAGACAGATCAAATCGGCACCGATGATCCCTGCCGCTTTGAGCCCTTCAGCCAGGGCAGTTTCTCTTTTGCGGATGACATTGCCGTCGGGATCGACATACCCGGAGTGGGTGATGACCAGCATGGTTACCCTGTCACCCGCCCTGGCGTGGTTGATCAGCGTACCGCCGCAGCCCAGCTCGAGATCGTCGAAATGGGCACCGACGCCAAGAACGTTCATGCGGTCCTCCTTGTTTGGCTGGAGAAATAATCGCAAACCGCCTCGCAGACACGATCAACCTGTTCCTGGCGCATGGAGGCGAAAAGGGGCAGGGTGACAAGACGGGGGAACGCCTCCTCGGTGACCGGCAGGCTCACCCCTGGGTATCTGCCGCGATACCAATCGAAGAGATGGGTCGGCGGATAGTGGATGGAGGTCTGGATTCCCCGGCTTTTAAGAAATTGCATGAAGTCTCCGCGGTCCGTGCCCGGCGGCAGGAGAACCGGCTGAATGTGATGCGCGCTCTGGCCGCGCGGACTGGAGAAAGGAAAGGTCACGAATTCTCCCGCAAGATTGTCGCGGTAACGTTGTGCCAGCTCGCGACGACCGGCGTTCCCCGCGTCGAGCCGTTTGAGCTGGACCCGCCCCAGGGCCGCCCGCAATTCGTCCATGCGGTAGTTGAAACCGGGCTCAATCACATTATAACTGAATGCATGGCCTTTATGGCGGTCCAGGGTGGGCACGCTCATGCCGTGGGAACGCAGCAGGCGGAGGCGTTGCGCGAGTTCCGGGTGGGAGGTGGTGATCATGCCGCCCTCGCCGGTGGTCATGTTTTTGTTGGAGTAGAAACTGAAGCATCCTGCATCGGCGAGGGCGCCGCACCTGGTCCCAGCCAGCTCGGCGCCCAAGGCGTGGGCCGCGTCTTCGATGAGGTGCAGGCCGTGGTTGCGGGCGATGTCGTTGAGATGCGCCATGTCACAGGGGTATCCGGCATAATGCATCGCCATGATGGCTTTGGTGCGCGGCGTGATCCTGGCAGCCACGTCCATGGGAGAAAGGCAGAGATCGTCCCGGGAGGTAATGTCCGCGAAAATCACCTCGGCCCCCACGGCAACGATGACATTGGGACCGGCGCAAAAATTCAGGGACGGACAGATGACTTCATCACCCGGACCGATGTCGAAGGCCTTCAGGCAGAGATGGAGCGCCGCGGTGCCGTTTGTCACGGCTATGGCATGGGGTACTTTGGCATGGACGCTGAATTCCTCCTCGAAGCCGGCAGTCTCTCTGCCCATGGTCAACCAGCCGGAGTCGAGGACGCCCATTAACGCCAACCGTTCTTCCTGTCCCAGGTTGAGGTCAAAAAGGGGGATTTGCCATTCCATCCGCTATTTCCAGCCTTTGCCTAAAAATTGTTCCTGTCGTTCCTCGAAGAGGTCGATGGCCCGCATGTAGTCGTCGGGTCTGCCGATATCCAGCCAGAGTCCATCATGCCGCATGATGCTGACCTCGCGATTCGCCTTTAAGAGGGCGTGCATCAGATCATCAAAGCCGAACAGCCTGTCGGTCTGGATGAAATCCACCGTTTCCCTGGCAACCATATAGATGCCCATGCTGACAAGATGCCTCTGTACGGGTTTTTCCTGAAAGGCGATGAGCCTGTCTTCGGCATTGGTTTCGAGCACGCCGAACTCGGAGCGTACCTCGCGGTGCTGGGCGGCCACGGTGAAAAGGTTGTTTTGTTGGACATGGTGGTCGTAAAAGGCGGAGAAGTCGAGGTCGGTGAGGACATCGCCATTAAGGACCATGAAATGGGTTGGCAGCCTGCCGTTGAGCAATCTGAGCGGCCCCATGGTGCCCAATGGATGTTTTTCAAGGGAATATTCGATTTTCACCCCCCACTTGCCGCCGGAATTGAAATAGGATTTGATGATGTCCGCCTGGTGATTGACGGCCATGATGATACGGTCGATGCCCGCTGCGGCGAGCTGTCGGATGATGACCTCGACAATGGGATAGTCGCCGATCGGCATGAGAGGCTTTGGCAGAACCGTCGTATAGGGGCGAAGCCGTTTGCCCTTGCCTCCTGCAAGTATCACCGCGGTCTTAGACATTGTAGCGATCCGTTTTATAAAGGTCCATAATGCCGGGACGGGAGAACCACTCCACCGTTGCCGCGATACCGCGCCGCAGGCCCTCTTCCCCATGGTATTCGGGCCGCCATCCCGTAAGTTGCCGGGCCTTTGCGTTGTCGCAGCAAAGCCTTTCCACCTCGCTGTTGCTGGGTCGCAGTCGTTTCTCTTCGGTAATGATTTGCGCCGTGGAGCCCATTTGATCCAGGATCAATTCCACCAGACGGCCGATGGCCACCTCGCAGCCGCCGCCGACATTGATTATTTCGCCGACCGTTTTATCCGATCGCGCCACGGCAATGAACCCCGCCACGGTATCGGAGATGAAATTGAAATCCCGCGTCGGATGCATGGCGCCCAGGCGAACTTCCAAGGCGCCGGAAAGCACCTGGGAGATGATGGTGGGAATGACGGCCCGGGCTGACTGACGCGGGCCGTAAGTGTTGAAGGGCCTGATTACCGCCACCGGCGTCTCGAAGGCGTGAAAAAAAGAGAGAGCGACATGATCTCCACTCATCTTGGAAGCTGAATAGGGCGATTGCGGCTGCAGGGGGTGTTTTTCATCCATGGGAACAGAGATGGCCGTTCCGTAAACCTCGCTGGTGGATGTATGCACGACCTTGGCAACGCCAAGATCCCGGGCCGCCTGTACCACATTCAGTGTTCCCTTGATGTTGGTATCGATGAATGCCTGCGGCGAATGATAGGAAAAGGGGATGGAGATAAGTGCCGCCAGGTGAAAGACGGTATGGCAACCCTGCATGGCGGACCTGGTGCCAATTGGATCGCGAATGTCACCCGCAAACACGTCCAGGTCGCGCTTCACGTCCCTGTCCAGGCTGTCCAGCCAGCCCCAGGAGTTAAATGAGTTGTACATGACAAAGGCCCTGACATCGCATCCCATGCGAATAAGATATTCGACAAGGTGCGAGCCGATGAAACCGTCGGCTCCTGTCACCAGTATTTTACCGGACTTTAATTCCATAGTCTGTTTTGGGTGAGCGAGTTATTCGGGATGGCTTCGCATTGTTTGTGGCAGGGCCAGTGGCGCCGTAACAAACGCCGGGCGCACTTCGTCCCTTTCGGGTACACCCGAATTTTTGATAAAATCTTTCTGATATCAACCAGTTGTGTTAAATCGGCTGGACGTGGTCCAGGGCAATTTCAACAGTTGCCGCCTGTTTGATCGCTGCGAGGTTCAGGATCAGGCGGGTCTGATTTTTCTGTTTCAGGACTATGCCTTCCATGCCGGTAAAGGGGCCGGCAATAACCAGCACCCGCTGGCCCTCTCTGGCAAAGTCGCAGAGGGTCAAATGTATCCTGGCCTGGGTGGCCCGGTGCAGATTTGCCAGTTCATGGGCAATTCTTTCCTGGTCCGGCACCTCGATGAGCTGGGCGATGCGGCCGCCGCACAGGACATCATAGCGTCCCTGCCTGTCACCCTTGAAAAACAGGTAACCGTTAAAAAGCGGCAGAATCGAAGTCCGCATCCTGCCCCGGCATTTCTGCGGTTTTGCCGTGAGCGGCAGATAATAGGCGAGTCCTCTTGCCTTCAGCTCCCAGGCCAGGGCCTTTTCCTGCCTGCTTTTGGTGCGGGCAACCCACCACACTGTTTCGTCGCCGGCAGCCGGCCGCCCAAAAAGATCATCCGGAAAGCAGGAGGGCGGGTTGTCGCTTGCCTTCAGCGTCATATTGTGTCCTTACAAAGCGGCGTAAACAGCAAGCAGCACCTGCAGGGCCTGCTGCTCGGTCCAGTGCTGTTCCATGAATTCCCGGGACTTCCTGCCGACCGCGTCGCGTAATTCCCGGTCCGCTATCAATGTGTGCAGGACTCGATAAAGGGAGTCCTCATCGCGGGCCACCTGCCAAGGGAGTTCGTCGGTTCCGGTGAACTCCTTGATGCATTTGATGTTCCAGTCGTCAAGTCCTGCGATCACCGGTTTCCCCTGGCAGAGGGACTCCAGTGACGAGATGCCGAACCAGCCGCGCATATGGTCGAAAACGATATGGCATGTTTTTTTGCTGTTCAGGCAGTCGAGGTGGTTCATCCTTTCCAGGATCACCTGATCGATGTGCGGGTACTCCATCCTGAGCCTGAGGAAAACCCGGCAAAACACATCGGTATGCTTATCGAATTTCCTGGTCGGGGCCTGACAGATCTTCAGCGGTCCGGGGGGCAGACTCTCTTCAAGGCGCGGCAGGTAATGCGTATCATTGATGGGCACCAGGTTCGGCACCCAGGTGGCATTCTCGGCAATCTGCAGAAGGTCGGGGGTGGAGACGATAACCCGGCGCCCGAGCCTGCGGTATTTTTCGTTGTATGCCGCCACGTTGATCAGATAATCGGGATGGCCATGGTGATGGTGCAGGATCTTTTTTCCTTCCGTATAGTGACGGATAACCAGCGGGCCGAGATGCGAGTTCTCGTCCGTCAGCATATGAAAATGAATGATGTCGGCATCTTTCAGCAGCTGCTCCACCTCGCCGAAATCATCATCGTGGATATCCGGCAGATGGATGTCCTTGCCGAAATCGATCCCATAACGGTCCTGACTGGTAACAAGCCTGCATCGATGCCCGCTGTACCGGTTGATGGCGTTGGTAAAGGCAATGCCCATGCCTGCCGGGTCATTGGCTGTGATCATCAGGATGTTCATCGGGAAAAATTACCTTAAAAAGATCGTTTAATGAGTGAACGGTATGTGTTGCTGTTCGGCATGAATCGGTTGATAGTTAAATGTTTTTTTCGCCGTTACAGCTGATACGGCCTGAGCCGTTCCAGCGCCGTCAAGAATCCCTGCCCGTTTTCCAGGTGGCCGCGCCAGACCTCGGGAACCCAGGTGCCGTGATAGTCGGCAAACAGCGGCATGATGCGGTTAAGATCAATATCGCCTTCGCCGATCTGCATGCCTTCGCCGTCCAGGCCGTAGGCATCGGCAAAATGGATATGCCGGATATAAGGGAGAACGGTTTGTATGTAGTCGGCAAGATCCATCTCTTTGGCGTTGCAGTAAAGCGCGGCGTGGGAAAGATCAAAACAGATGTTTACCCCGTGCCGGGTGCAGAAAGCGGCAATTTCATCGGCTGCCATGAAATAGTTGCCTTTCCATTGCCCCCCGAAATACCAGGGATAGGGGGGAAGGTTTTCCAGTAGGAATTCGATATCGTCACCGGCCATGGGCATGATTTCGCGGACGGATTTGCCGAGGTTGGCTGCCAATTCCAGCGGATTCAGCTTGGTATTCAGGCTCATGGCGCCGGGATGGGTCACGAATTTCGGTTTGCCCGGGAAAAATGGGGCCAGTTTTTTCGTCAGTTCGATTGCCCGGATTGTCTGGTCCACGGACCGCAGCCGGACCCCTTCGTTATGGCTGGCCAGATCGTGCAGTTCGTCTCCCATGTATTCCGGGGCATGCACCACGAGTTTACAGGGGTATTCGCCGTTGAGATGCGGGGTGAGGGAGAAGTCCTTTTCCGCCAGATGAAACTCAAGCACCTTGGGGTGGTGGGCCAGCATGGCTTCGGCATCGGTGAAGCGGGCGATAAGGCCCCACTCGTTTTTAAACGATCTTGCAAGGTTTGCTGCCTTGTCCGCGTCTTCCAGATCGCATTGTTTGAAAAAATCAAATTGCCGGATGTGGCGTTTGGCCGTGGTGCCGAGCAATTCATTTATTTTAAGGGGATTCAGTCCCTTGCCGGGCCCTTTGGTCATGACCATCTCGCGGGAAATAGCGGTGCCGGCGGGAATATCCCGAGAGGCTACAAGGCTTTTACCGAAAAGCTCCCGGTTGAGCACTTCCCCCCGGAGGAGATAGCGCTTGCTTTTGCCGACAGCCTGGTCGGCAACCCGGATGTCGCGCACCAGACGTTTGAACTCATAGGGGTCGAGACTCACCTTGTGGTCCGGGCCGCGCATGGTTTTGTCCAGAGTGATGTGCTTTTCGATGATGCAGGCGCCCATGGAGGCAGCTACCAGCGGGATGACAATGCCGACCTCATGACCGGAATAGCCCACCGGGCAGCCGAATTTTTTAAGCTTGTTGATCATGCGCAGATTGACCTCCCGCGGCCAGACCGGGTAGACGCTGCGGCAATGCAACAGGGCAAAGGGGGCAGGTTGCCGGCGCAGAAAATCGACAGCAGCCTCTATTTCCTCCCAGAGCGACATGCCGGTGGAAACAATGAGCGGCTTGCCAAAGGCAGCCACGTGTGCCAAAAGCTCCAGGTTGGTAAGGTCGGCGGAGGCGATCTTATAGGCGTTGATGCCGAGATCATGAAGAAAATCAGCGCTTTTTATATCAAAGGGGGTGCAAAGAAAATCAATCCCCAGCTCAGTGCATTGTTTTTTGAGGCGCGGATATACCTCATCGGGCAACTCCACCTCTTTGAGCAGTGGAATCATGTACTGAAAGTTCTGTTCGAATTTCTCCGGTGTATTGAGCAGCTCCGCGGGGTAGAGGCTGGGAAGATGCCTTTTCTGGAACTTGACCGCATTTACCCCGGCCCGGGCGGCCTCGGCAATGAGCGCGGCCGCCCGGCTTTCATCACCATTATGATTGATGCCGATTTCGGCCACGATATAGGTCGGCATGTCCTCGCCGATGGTATGTCTGCCGATCTGAAGAGTCTGCATGGCGTTTACACCGTGGTCAGTCGTTGAACGGTTATGCCGTTTTTTTCAAGATGTTTTGTCGCATCGTATATTTCATCCTGTTTGGCATAGGAGGTTATCAAGACGCAGTCCGGTTTGATGGCGGCTATTGCGTCCGGTTTTTGGACCGTAAAGCCGTTGAATGCTTCCCCCTGCTTGTGGGGCAAGCTGTCGACAATGGCTGCAATCGTAACCTGCGGAAAATTTTCCAGCGCCCTCATGACCAGTTCGCACGTTTCGGAGGCGCCGTAAAGAACAAAACGAAGTTGCTTCTTGCCGGTGAGAAGAGCTGCGATGCGGTTGGATATTTCGTTTTTGGTTTGCGCGTAAAATTGAACTATTTCAGCGGAATAGCCCATGAGCAGGGAGGTGAGTTCGTTTTTTCCCTCTTTGGTGAGCTGGTAATTGCAGTCCCGATTATTGCGGCTTGAAACCGAAACAAGGCCATGGGTTGTCAACTGCTTAATGTAGTTGTTCACCATGGAACTGCTCAGGTTTGTTTCCTGGGCGATTTTGTGCTGACTGATGCTTGGCGAATGGTGGATCGTCAACAGTATTGTAAGGCGGCGGAATGCCTTGGTCGGCAGCAGGAATGCGGAACGGTCGATATTAATCATCTTGCAGAGACTCGAAGGTTCTGAATGGTTATTGTTCGTTCGCTGAATGATCATTTTTCCTGAAGGTATCATTGCTTTTTGGCTGCGTCAATTTTTTCTTGACTGGTTCAGCAGGTTTGCAGGTGAGGAGTGCGGTGGGCAGGGAAAAAAGGCTGGCTCACGCAATGGCTTCATTTTCGGTAAATTTATTGCCGTAGGCAAAGCCCCGGCAGTGGGGCAGTTCCTGCGGGTTGTCCGTCAGTTTCCAGCCACGGCAGTTGTGAAAACCTGCGGCACTTACCATGTTGATCAGGCAGTAAAGGGTGGGAGCCCACCAGTTGGTTTCGTTGTTGCCGTATTCCTTGCCCGGATAAAATTCCATCACCATCTGCCGGCCGGGATATCCTTGTTGAAAACCTCCCTTGTAAGGGCTGAAATCATCGAGAATGGCGGTTTCGACAAATATTTCCCCATCGCAAAGGGATGATAGCTTGTCGAGAGCCAGGAGAGGGTAACGCAAATGATAAAGGGTGCCGAAAAAGAAGACAACGTCAAACTTGCCGAGCCGGGCCTCGCTTGCTTCGTAGACATTCAGTTCCAGGCGTTTGCAGCGTTTATCGCCGTATCCGAGTTGTTTTTTGCAGAAGTCAAAGGTTTCCCAGGCCTTGCGGTCGCGTTTTTCAAGGGAGCCCAGGTAGTCGCTGAAATCATCAATGGCAACAACCTCGTCTGCTCCCCTTTTGAGCGCTTCAAAGCTCCAGTAACCGTCCCATGCCCCCACGTCAAGCACCCGTTTCCCGGTAAGGTCGGCGGGGATGCGGTATGCATCGGCATGAATAGGGGCATATCCCGGGGTGACGATGCCGCCGGGAAGTTTTATCTTGTGATACCAGAAGGGAAAGGAGTTCATGGCGGCAATGACGGATTCCCGATCTTCCGCCACCGGGGCAATCCGTTCCGGAGAGGATGACGGAGGCAGCATGGCGGTAAGTAAATCGCCGATGTTGTCGAGGGCAACCCGGTCTTGCGGATTTATCTCCAGGGTTTTGCGGAAGCAGCGCAGCGCCTCGTCATACTGGTTGAGGTGGTAATGCAGGACTCCCAGGTTGTTGTGGGCCGCGGCATGCAGCGGTTCTTTTTCAATGGCTAGGGTGAACAGGTCCGCGGCCTCGGTGAGCTGTCCTTGCTCAAAAAGTTCTTCGCCTTTTTTGTTCAGATCGTCTGCGCTTTGCCGGTTCATCATTTCCCCTTCCGTCATGGCTGTTGGTTGTCCTTGGTGTGATGCGCACCAGTGGTGCCACATCTTTGTGATCGCCTTTTCCATCTCCGCGGCAAACAATGCTTTGTTGAGGAGAACTGATTGTGAAAGCAGGGTTCGGGCACTGGCCCTGAATTGCTCGAGTTGTTTCATGTCACCGGCCAGGGCAACTGCCTTGTTCACATATTCCTGCCGTGTTTCCGCGACATACTGATCAAGGCCGGTGTTGGTGAGGATGCTGGCGCTTACCCGTGAGCAGTGAAGATTCCCTCTGAGGGCGATAACCGGAACCCCCATCCAGAGAGCCTCGCAGGTGGTTGTTGTGCCGTTGTATGGAAAGGGATCAAGTCCGATGTCGACTTCATTATACAGGCCCAGGTGTTCTTCCGTCGAGGTGGTGCGTTTTTTCAGAACAACCCGCTCGGCCGCAATGCCGTATCGCCGGAACATATCCAGATAGCGTCGTTGGGCGGCGGGATCCTCGAACACAATGCTTTTCAGCATGATCCGGGAGTTTTTCACCTGTTTGAGGATGTCGCACCAGACCTTGATCACCGATTCAGAGGTTTTGGTGATATTGTTGAAAGAGCCAAAGGTTATTTTCCCCTGTTGTCCGGCAGGCAGTTCTCCGATATCGGGCGCGGTTTCGGGTGGCGAGTAGCAGAGAAAACAGCCGGGCAAGCGGATTAATTTTTCCGTGTAAAAGCAATCCGATGTTCCGGTCGGATCGGCAACGGCATCGGTAATCCGGTATTGAATGGTGGCAACGCCGGTGGTGTTCGGGTAGCCCAACCAGGAAACCTGGACCGGAGCCGGTCTTCGCGCAAAGGCCAGCAAGCGGTTGTTGGCGGTATGACCGGTCAGGTCAAAGAGAATGTCGATTTTGTCCGAATGGATCAGGTCGGCGACCGCTTCGTCTGTCATTCCGGTAATTTGACGCCAGTGACCGGCAAGTCCCTGGAGGCGGATCGTCATGGCGTCAGGCCTTTTCACATCCGAATAGCAGTATGTCTCAAACCGGTTTGCGTCGTGTTTTTCCAGCAGGGACAGGAAGAAAAAACTTACCGAATGCAGGCAGAAGTCAGGAGAAACGTAGCCGATGCGAAGCTTGCGGCCAGGGACCGGGCTGTTCATGAGCCTGTATTGGTCTGCCAGGTGCGCGGCCTGCTGCTGCCACCACTTTCGTGCCTCGTCCAGCATTTCCGGAGGGGTCGCTTTTTCATCATAGTTCATGGCAAACAGGATATTGGTGTGGGCATTGACGAAGTCGGGTCGCAACGCGACAGCCTTGCGGTATGCGGCAATCGACTCCGGAAATTCACCCATGTCCTTGTAGACATTGCCGAGGTTGTGGTACACCTCGGGCAGATCCGGCTCCATATCGAGCGCCTTTTGGTAATAGATGATTGAATCGCTCAGTTTCCCCGTGTGCTGCAATATATAGCCGATATTGTTGTATGGATCCGGGAAGTCGGGACGGACTTCAATGGCCTTCCGGTAAAAATTTACGGCCTCCTGCGGCATCATCATGTCTTTATAGGCATTGCCCATGTTGATATAGAGATCCGCAACCAACGGGTCAGCGGCAATGGCTTTTTCGTAACAGGCGAAGGCCAGTTCAAACTTCCCCTGGTCCTTATAGATGTTGCCGAGATTGTTTAATGCGGCCACATGATCCGGGGTATGGCGCAGGACTTTCTGGTAGCATGATTCGGCTTCGGCGAATTTTCCGGTGTTTTTATAGAGATTGCCGAGGTGAAATGTCGCCTCGATATTTTCCGGATCAAGTTGTGTGGCCGTAAGATATGCTTTCATTGCTGCCGGATAGTCGGGCAGCCCGGCGAGGGCCCTTCCCAGGTTGGCGTGAAAAAGAGAAACATTGGGCGCGATGGCGATGGCCTTGGTGATCAATTCCTTGGCAGTGTCAAATTTTTGATCACTCAGGGCTATCAGGCCGGTAAGGTGGAGGGCGTCCTGGTTGTTGGGCTCCGTTTTCAGTACGTCCCGGTAAATTTTGCCCGCCTCGGCAAGTTTTCCCTGATGGTGAAGCGCGACGGCCTTTTCCAGTTTTTGCCGGCAGGCCTGGGCAGAACGGTTTTCCTGTGCCTGTGGGCTGGCGCCCTTTCTTGTCCTGCCTGATTTTTTCGTGCTCATTTGAAAAATCCCTTCAGCTTATTTGATAAAACGATTGGCCGGTATCCACCGCCCGGATTTATTAGCAAAAAGCATACCATTTTTTTCGTGGTGAAGAAAACTCTGTTTTTGCCGGTGATGAACCCGCCGTAAAAAAATATTTAAGTAGGGAAAGAGGGGGCCGATAAGTACTTTGAAGAAACATTTCCAACCCAACAATATAATGGAATGACGGAAGAAAGGGGGGTGATTGCTGTTTCGAAACAAAAATAAGTGTGTTTCCGGTTTGTACAATTTGTATTGATTTCTATTTTGTTTTGGCGCGGGAAAGGATTCCCGTATTTTTAAAATCAAGGAGGAAAAAATTATGGCCCTTAGAATTAACACCAACGTAGCTGCATTGAGCGCCCACAAAAACATGATCAAAAACGACAATGCTCTTTCGGCTTCGTTGGAGAAATTGTCATCAGGACTTCGTATCAACAAGGCAGCCGATGATGCTTCCGGTATGGCTATTGCCGACTCGTTGAAGTCCCAGGCCCTTGGCCTTGGTCAGGCGATTCGAAATGCCAACGACGGTATTTCCATGGTGCAGACCGCGGACGGTGCGCTTGAAGAGTCCATCAATATCGTTAATACCATCAAAACCAAAGCCATCCAGGCAGCTCAGGACGGTCAGACCACAGAGTCCCGTAAGGCGATTCAGTCCGACATCACCAAGCTTCTGGAGGAGTTGGACACCATTGCCCAGACTACGGCATTCAATAACCAGAAACTGCTTTCCGGTAACTTTACTGATAAGAAGTTCCAGGTCGGTGCCTATTCCGGTGAAACCGTTAATATCTCCATCGCCAGTTCCGAATCAACCAAAGTCGGTCATGTGACCTCTGGTAATCTGTCATTGACCAACGCTTCCGGCGGAACGGTGCAGCTTTCCATTTACAGTAATCTGCAGAGCAAGGAATTTACCCTGCAGGCGGTCGACATCAAGGCCAACAACAGTGCCGAAAACGGCATGGGCGCCTTGGCTGACGCCATCAACAAGCTCTCCGACGTTCTTGGTATTTCCGCCTCCGCGGTGGTTGAGTCAAAGAGCAGCGCGGCAGTGGCTGCCGGGTCCACCGGTTCCGATTTCGCCATCAACGGCGTGTCCATCGGCGCGGTAACCACCGTGGCCAATGATTCGGACGGCGCCCTGGTCAAGGCTATCAACAATAAAACCTCGGATCACGGCATATCGGCCAGCGTGGGCGCCGACGGCATCCTGAAGCTGACCTCGTCCGACGGCCGCGCCATCAGCGTGACCGGCGGCACCGGTGCGGTACTGGCCGGTTCGCAGATGTCGACTTTCGGTCATGTGCAGCTCAAACAGGCCGGCTCCAACGAGCTGCTGGTTACCGACCTGGCCGGTGGTTCCGCCACGGACTTTACGACAAACGTGACCACGGGCAGTGCAATGAGCACCACCATCGACTCCACTCTGGCGGCGGGCTCCACCATTGCCACGGCAAGTACGCTTGCGGCCGGCACCACCATCGGCGGCAATCTTGTCGGTGATACCAACTTTGCCGCCAATATTGTCGGCACATTTGATTCCACCATCAAGGCGGGTTCCACCATTGGCGGTACATCCACCATTGAGTCCGGTTCCGTGCTGGGCGGCAAATTCACCACCTCCGCAGCCACGTATACCACCACCGGCGCGGCCCTGTTGACCGCCGGTACAACCCTGGCCGGCGGCTCTACCCTGGCCGCCGGTACGGTTATCACCCAGGACCTGATTGATGCCAACGGGGACACCATCGCGGCGGGAACCACCCTGAATGCGGATACCACCCTTGCCCTCTCTGCGGTAACCTTGAGCTCCGATATGATCGTGGCCCATGGTACCGTGCTGAACAACACCAGTACCTTGAATACCGGTTCCTATTTCGGCGTGGATCTCGTCACTGCCGGTAACACGACATTGACTCAGGATATGACCGTGAAGGCGGGAAGTACGATCGAGGCAACAGGTTCAACCCTGCTCGCCGGTAGCGAGATTGGCGGTACCGTCACTCTTACCGGTGCCTTGACCACAACCCAGAGCATGGCGGTTGAGTCAGGTTCCACCATTGCCACGGCCAGTACCTTGGCCGCCGGTTCCACCCTTGGCGGCAGCGTTGTTGCCGATGGTGCCTTGACTGCCCAGAATGCGGTGAGCCTCTCCGCCGGTTCTATCCTCCTTGACGGCACCACCTTGGCCCAGGGCACCATCCTGACCAACGACATGAATTTTGTCGAGGGTGCCGGGACGGTCAGTCTCAGCGCGGGAACGGTCCTGGAGCGTGATTATGTCACCAGCGGGAATCAGACCCTGGCCCAGGACATGACCATTGCCAAGGATTCCGTCATTCAGTCCGGGTCCACCCTGGCGGCCAACGCCGGTGGTTCATCGGGAACAAAGATGGCCGATACCACCACCAACCGTCTGGCTGACGTCAGCGTTCTTACTCAGGAAGGGGCGCAGATTGCCATCGCGGTTGCCGACTCGGCCTTGAAGGATCTCGACAAAGTACGGTCCGACCTTGGTTCCGTTCAGAACCAGCTGACCTCGACGATATCCAATATCTCCGTTACCAAGGTTAATATCTCCGCCGCTGAATCGTCAATCCGCGACGTTGACTTTGCCGAGGAATCAGCCAACTTCTCCAGGATGCAGATTTTGACCCAGGCCAGCACCTTTGCCATGGCCCAGGCCAATGCCAGCGCCCAGAACGTTCTGAGCCTGCTGCAGGGATAATGACTGATTGAAAAAACGTTGAAACGTTTGAACACTGCAACGTTTCAACGGGAGTTGATAGAAACCTCAACAGGGGACGACGGCTTTACGGCTGTTGTCCCCTTTTTTTTGCGTCTGATCCGTTTCCTCCCCTTCCTGTTGGGTTTTTCTACGAAAATAAAAAAAATTCAAGTCCGTCTCGTGAAATGTCGATATATTATCTAGAATAACACTGAAAGCAGAATAACGTTTTGGTTGATCGGAGAATACGCAATGGTAGGTTCAATAACAACGCTTGGGGTGGGATCCGGGATCGATCTGCAGGGCATGCTTGAGCAGTTGCGCGAGATTGATCAGCAGGTTGTGGACCGCAAGCAGAATGAAATTACCAAGTTTAAAAACCAGCTGACCGGCTTGACCACGGTCAATAATAAGTTGCTGTCCGTGAAAAGCGCTGCCCTGAAACTGTCTCTGTCCGGGTCTTTTCTGGGCAGAAGCGCGACAAGTTCCGATGAAAGTGTCGCCGGGGCGACAGTGGTGGACGGGGCGGCAGCCCAGAGTCTTTCCCTTGATGTCACCCGGCTTGCCTCCCAGAGTTCCTGGTTGTCGGCCCAGGGCATGGCGGATTCGACCGCAAGCATCCATGTGCCGGTGAGTCGGCAGTCCACCACCGGTGTGGCGGACAGCTCCGTTGATATCGTCGCCCATGCCGGGGAAACAATGACCATTACCTTTGGCGGCGATACTGATATTGCCCTGGCCATTGGCGCCGACATGACCATGGATGAGCTGGTCACCGCCGTTAACAGTCATGTCGACAATGTCGGCGCCGGCGACAACGGCCGCCTGGTTACCGCGGAAACATACAGCGAAAGCGGGGAAACCTTTCTGCGCATCAGAAGCGATCTTGCCGCAGGCACAGGTGAAGAGAATCGGGTCATGGTCACTGAAGATCTTGCGGATCTTGATTTTGCCGCGCCCGACAAAACCCTTTTTTACAAAGTCGGCGACGGCGATACGGTTTCCGTGACGGTTGCGGCGGATACCACACTTGCCGGGCTCGCCGATCTGATTAACGATGCCTCGGACAATCCCGGGGTCACCGCTCAGGTGATCAATGACGGTGATCCGACGGCTCCGTATCGCCTCAGTCTTCGCTCAAGCAGCACCGGCGAAGATGGCCGGATTACCTTTCTTTCCCAGCTTTCCGATATGGCCATGGCGGAGCAGGAAGGCGCGGCCGGCGCCTCGCTCAATGCCCAGTTCGCCGTGGATGGCGTCAACTATCAGCGCCAGACCAATTCCGTTGCCGATGTTGTTTCCGGTTTGACCTTGACCCTGGAAGGGGCAGGTGCGGCAACCATTACCATCGCGAAAGACAATGACGCCATCAAGGAAATGATTCAGGGCCTCGTTACCGCGTATAATGACGCCGTCAGTGAAATGAAGGCGACGACCGGCTATGACAGCGAAGCCGAACAGTTCGGGGTCCTTGCCCGCACCACGGTGCGCGATTTGCCGAAAAGCCTGCAGAGTCTCATGACATCCGCCGCGTATGGGGACGAGGGGGGAGATATCAGTACTCTTTTTGATCTTGGCCTGGAATTTAACCGGGATGGATCAATTTCATTAAATGAAGAAATGCTTGACCAGGCCCTTGCGGATAATCCCGATGGTGTCAGCGCCTTTTTCCTGGGCGACGCCACCCGTGATATTGAAGGGTTTGCCGATAAAGTCAATAATCAGCTTCGTTTCATAACCGGCGCGGAAGGCCAGATTGAAGGCGAAGAAAATTCGGCGCAGGCAAGAATTGATGACTTGGAATTGAAGATTGAGCAGGAAAATGACCGTCTGGATAAAAAATATGAATTATTGACTAAACAATTCATTGAATTAGACCGATATATGAACCAGATGACATCGCTTTCAAGTTACCTTGCCAACCAGTTTGACAGCATCGCCAAATCATGGGCCGGTGCCGACAAATAACACTAAACGCCGAAAGTATGGCAGAATGGAAGTCTGTCCATAAAGGAGAAAAGAATGAATTCAGCTCATGCCCGCAATGCCTATCGGCAGTCCGAAGCCCAATCAAAAATTCACCCGGTAAAGCTCATCCATCTCATGTATGAAAGGACCTTGGTTCATCTTGATATGGCACTGATCGGTATTGAAAATAATAATCCGCAACTGAGGGGAGAAAATCTGGGCAAAGCCATTGCCATAATTGCCGAATTGAATGCCTCGGTGAAAGAGGATGACAATTCCGAGGCCGCCACGTTTCTGCGGGGCCTTTACAATGCAATCCTGGTGGAGCTGCCAGGGGCCGCGGTTAAGAACGACAAACAAGTCGTGCGCCAGACCATATCGTATATGCGTCGTTTAAAAGAGATATGGGAAGAAACCGCCATGGCTGAAATTGAAAGAAAGGAAAAGAATAAGCTCGAGTCTTACGGCGGGTCGACAGGAGAGGTTTTGGAAGTCGAACGTAAGGTTGCCGTTCAGGGCGGATTGTCTTTTTCCATTTAAACGCCGACAAGGTTATGGCTCAGCCGAAAAACATACAGGATGAGCTTGCCGCTGCATTGCGCGAGTTTGCCGCAATGCAGCGGGAGCATGCCTCCCTGGTCGCCGAAGGTCGGTTGCAGACTCTTGCGGAATGGACGGGGAGGCGCGAACGTGCTTTTGTGCGATTACAACAGTGCCTTGAGCTGTTTGATCCCGCTTCGCTGGACGGCAAAAGCGAGACTGCCGCGCAGCTCATGAAAATAATGGCTGAGATACGTGATGATGAGCGCGTGCTCATCATGCAGGTGCGAAATCAACGGGGAAAAATAAAGGAAAAACTGCGGACACTGCGGCGGGGGAAAACCGTGCTCAAAGGGTACAGCATGAATCATGGAGCAGGTCCCAAGCCGAGATATCTGAGCAGTAAAGCATAGATTAACAAGCAGGAGGTTGTCATGGATGTCAATGTAACTACCGATGTCAAAGTGTATGGCATTCCTGCCGTGTCGACGGTTGAGATCGAAGACGCAACCAAGCCTCAGGTGCAGCCTGTGCCTGAAAGCAGCGACGGGGCGACGGTTAAGCTGAATGATCAGGCCCTGCACGGCAAGTCGGGCAAGGAAGAAAAAAAAGACAAGGGGCTGTCAAAGGAAGACCTGGAAGAGGCCGTCAAGGAAATTAACGAGCGCCTTGATTCCATCGGCAGCACGTTTCGTTTCGGGCTCCACAAGGACCTGGACTCAAAAAGCATCGTCAGTCAGCTGCGGGACAAAAAAACAGACGAGGTCATCAAGCAGTTTCCTTCGGAAGAGGTGTTGAAGTTGAAGGAAAAACTGCAGGATCTTATCGGGTTGCTGTTTGACGAAAAAGTGTAAATGATTCGTGTTCTTTTTTATTTTCAGTCCGTGAAGAAGAGCTATTTCTTCTTCCATCACTAGGCGTACGTTCATTTCCCGCCGTTTCTCCTGAAGCCGTCTCTTTTGTCTAATCCGTTTTATCCCCTTTTTTTTCTTGACAACCAAACAGTCCCATTTTATATAAATGTGTCTAAAAATGAATAAGGGTTCATTTCTGTTAGAGGACATATCTGACTTTAACTATCATTAAAGGAGACGGAATCAAATGGCAAAATTAGTTGCGCCTCATGGCGGGAAAGGTCTTGTTTGTGCATTATTGCATGGCAGCGAGCGGCAGGCAGAGAAGGACAGAGCTGCCGGTATGAAAAAAATCGAGGTTAGCGCCCGCGCCAAAGGCGACCTGATCATGATGGGTATCGGCGGTTTCAGTCCGCTGAGCGGCTTCATGACCAAAGCCGACTGGAAAGGCGTTTGCGAGAATTTCCAGATGGCGGACGGTACCTTCTGGCCCGTGCCGATTACCCTTGATATTTCCAAGGACGAGGCAAACGCCATCTCTGCCGGCGAGGAAATCGCACTTGTTTGCAAGGGCGAGCTGATGGCCACCATGAAGGTCACCGAAAAATTCGAGATGACCGACGCCGACAAGAAATGGGAATGTGAGAAAGTATTCAAGGGCGAAGGCGACGACAGTGCCGATGACAAATTCTGGAAAGTTGCCATGGAAGATCATCCAGGCGTTCAGATGGTTATGGCCCAGAAGCCCGTCAACATTGCCGGCCCGGTGAAAGTTCTGTCCGAGGGCGAGTACCCCGCCGAGTACAAAGGTGTTTACCTGACCCCGGCCGAGACCCGCGCCATGTTCGAGGAAAGAGGCTGGGCAAATGTTGCCGCTCTGCAGCTTCGTAACCCCATGCATCGTTCCCATGAGTTCCTGGCCAAGATCGCCATCGAAGTATGTGACGGCGTTTTGATCCACTCATTGATCGGCAACCTGAAACCCGGTGACATTCCTGCCAACGTGCGCGTCAAGGCAATCGACACCCTGGTTGAGCATCACTTTGTAAAAGACAACGTCATCCAGGCCGGTTATCCGCTGGACATGCGTTATGCTGGTCCCCGTGAAGGTCTGCTGCATGCCACCTTCCGCCAGAACTACGGCGTCAACAACATGCTGATCGGTCGTGACCATGCAGGCGTCGGCGATTTCTACGGTCTGTTCGAAGCGCAGACAATCTTCGACAAGATCCCCACCACCGGTGATGCAAGCAAAGATCTGCTGTGCCGCCCGATGAAGATCGACTGGACCTTCTACTGCTCCAAGTGCGACGGCATGGCCTCTCTGCGCACCTGTCCGCATGACAAGTCAAATCGTGTTATCCTTTCCGGTACCAAGCTGCGGAAGGCTCTTTCCGAGGGCGCTG
Organism: Desulfobulbaceae bacterium DB1; assembly: GCA_001914235.1. NCBI lineage: Bacteria > Pseudomonadati > Thermodesulfobacteriota > Desulfobulbia > Desulfobulbales > Desulfobulbaceae > Desulfobulbaceae bacterium DB1. Next base: position 148,245 of record MQUF01000003.1, on the reverse strand, counting down.
TTATTCCGGATCATTTCGGCCGTGAGGAAGTTCTGGTTATTCTGCGCGAGTACTATGAAGGCCTCACCGAGAAAGTTGCCGTCAAAATGCAGGGTGCTGCATCAGGATCGGCAATGTAATTCGGAAGTTTATTCCTGATTCCGACATTAAAAAGGAGACGCCTCTCGGCGTCTCCTTTTTTTTTGTGTTTGGCTCTCTCGGGAAATGACAAAGGAATGTGCATCGAGTTCCAAGATGAAGATGAATGGTGATTTCCTCTTCCTTTTTCTTGTGGGATGGTCTTTTTATGCGAATTATTTCAACATTCTTCGGAAAGGGAAATGAGAGACCCATCCGATGAAAAGGTGATTTTTCCCTCCCGCGCCAGCCAGCCGATGGCGCAGTAAACCATGGCACTGGAGTTCTGCCGGTGCATAATGGTATGAACAAGTTGCTCTGTCCCCATTTCTCCTTTTTGGCAGAGGTAATCAAAGATTTCTCCTGCCAAAAAACCCATGGTTTCAGTAACGGCAATGCCGCCTTTTTCGGTAAAGGGGGATTTGATTTTTGTAGCTTTCCCCGTCATGCGGGAAACTGTTTCTCCGACCTTTTTCTTTATTTTTCTGCCGGTTTGTTCCGCCTGAAACGAGGAGCGGGCCAGAGCCTTGCCCACCTCCCGTCCTGCCTTGGTTAACTGATTGTCGTCGGTTTTTTTCTTTTCTGCTTCCTTTGATGCGCTCATGGTGCCTCCTCATGCGAAAAAAATATCAGATCCGTATCGTTTCTCTTGTAATAGTCTATTGGACCTGTTTCACTTGTCAAGCAAACTTACCATATCAGCCTGTAGAATGTATTCCGGAGTCGAAAAGAAATGAGTAATGAATCAAAAATAAAAAAAATAGATGTGGGGTTGGGCGACAGATCGTATCCGATTACGGTGAAAGAGGGATTGCTGGAGGAAATCGGCCACTTTCTCCGGCATCGGCCTTGCGGCAAACGATATGTGGTCATCACCGATGACCGGGTGGGGAAACTGTATGGCGAAAAACTGCTTCATTCCCTGCGGGCGCCTGGGTTGGCATGCGATATCGTCACATTTCCCCACGGCGAGGCCAACAAGAATCTTGCCACCATTACCATGCTCACCAGTTCCCTGGCCCGTATGGGCGTCGATCGCAAGGATTGTCTCATCGCCCTCGGCGGCGGGGTCACCGGCGACATAACCGGGTTTGTCGCCGCGATTTATATGCGTGGTATTGCCTTTGTCCAGGTGCCCACTACCTTGCTGTCCCAAGTGGACAGCTCGGTGGGTGGGAAAACCGGGGTTGATATTCCTGAGGGAAAAAACCTGGTGGGTGCGTTTTACCAGCCGAAAGCGGTTTATGTCGACAGCCGTGTGCTGCGCAGCCTGCCCTTTGAAGAGCTGTTGAACGGTCTGGCCGAGGTGATTAAGTACGGTGTCATTTATGACAGGGATTTTTTTCATTACCTGGATCGCCATCGGGATCGCATTCTTGCCCTTGACCTGCCGGTTCTCGAAGAGGTGATCATGCGCTGCTGCGCCATTAAGGCAGCCGTGGTTGCGGCTGATGAAAAGGAAGCGGATCTGCGGCGCATCCTGAATTACGGTCACACTCTTGGTCATGCCGTTGAGGCGGCGTCTGATTTCACCATTGCCCACGGCATGGCGGTGGCAATGGGAATGGTGGCGGTCAATAAGCTTGCCGTGGCCAAATCGCTGCTTTCCCGGGAGGAGGCTGATGAAATCCGCGCGCTGCTTGCGGGCTTTCGACTGCCGGTGGCGATTCCCGGCGGGCTGGATAAGGAATTGATGAAATCGTTTTTGAAAACAGATAAAAAGTCGGTATCCGGCAAACCTTTTTTTGTCCTGCCCACCTGCATAGGCAAAGTTACAATAACCGATGATGTGCCGGATGAATTGATTGATGCGGCATTGTCGTCATGATTGATCGTCACGCGAGCATCCGGCAATGATACGATTTGTGTCAGTGGTGAGCGGCCTTATACCGCGCAACGGAAGCCGATAATATTGGACCAGGTATCTCTTTCCAGCAGCCGTGCGGCGCAGGTGATGCCCTCCTTTGATGTCCAGCATCCTCCCTTGAGAATATAAATGGGGGACGTCGATCCAGGCCCCGATGCGGCAGGATGATGGAGCGTTGCCGTCCACTCAAAGATGTTGCCCAGCAGATCGTAAAGCCCAAAGGGACTCATTGACTGTTTGCCGTGGCGGATGACCGGTGTCGTGTCGCCGACAAGAGAAGATTCGATGTTTGCCATGCCGTTTCGCCATTCGTTTCCCCAAGGGAAAAGCAGCCCCTCCGTGCCGCGTGCGGCAGCTTCCCATTCATCTTCCGTGGGCAGTCTTTTCCCCGCCCAGGAGGCAAAGGCCAGGGCGTCCCGGCGGCTGACCTGCACCACGGGATGATTCGCCTTGTTTTCCAGTGAGCTGTTCGGTCCGGCCGGATGCCGCCAATTGGCGCCCTGCACCCTTTGCGAGGACGAACCGCGACTGATGGCCACAACATGACGGCCGGTTTCAGGGTCGGTACGGCTGGTGATGCGGCCGCTGCAGACATTGCCGAATCCGGCCCGTTCCGCATCCGTTTCATAGCCGGTCTCGCGGACAAAGAAATCAAAGAGGTCATTGGTAACCGGCAGCTGACTGATGTAAAAACCGGCAAGCCGTACTTTGTCCGCGGCTCGCTCATTGGGGTTGGGATGGGGAGCGCCGATGATGTAATGGCCTGCCGGTATCTTGATAAACTTGGGCATGAAGCGCTCAAGGATCTGGGCGATATACTCATCGTGTGATTCCGCCAGGGTGTCTGGTGGGGCGGCCAGAGCCTCATCCGCATCGATGTAATGGCTCAAGTCAAGCGGGTGCCCAGTCTCGCGGGACTGCTGCGCAGTCTCTCCTTCTCCTCCGTGGCCATCTGAGCCCTTTTCCGTTGCTGTGAATTCTCCTCCGGCCGCGTCCAAATCCCCGCCCGGCGCGCCTGAATCCTGGTCGGTCTCTTCAAGGATGACCTCCTGGTCCAGCTCGACAATCTCGGTTTCCTCGTCGTCCTCCAGGGTTTCGGCTTCGGGTATGTCGCCGCCCGGCGCGCCTGTTTCGTCGTCGGTTTCTTCAAGGATAACCTCCTGGTCCAGCTCGACAATCTCGGTTTCCTCGTCGTCCTCCAGGGTTTCGGCTTCGGGTATGTCGCCGTCCTGCGCGCCTGATTCCTGGCCGGTTTCTTCAAGGATGACCTCCTGGTCCAGCTCGACAATCTCGGTTTCCTCGTCGTCCTCCAGAGTTTCAGCTTCGGGTATGCCGCCGTCCGCTGTTCCTGTTTCCTGGTCGGTCTCCTCAAGTATGACCTCCTGGTCCAGTTCGATAATTTCCGTTTCGTCGTCTTCCAGGATTTCAGCTTCGGCAACTTCTTCCTCGTCGGAAATGATAGTCTGCGATACCTCCTCCGCTGTATGTTCGTTCGTGGTGCCGGTGATCGCATCAGCCGTTTCTGTAATAAATTCTTCTCGTATTTCGAAATCTTCGTCTTCGCCGATTTCCACCTCTTCAATTTCAATCGGTTCCTGTGTGTTCGAAGATGCCTCGACGCCATCGTTTCTTTCTCCGGCTCCTGTTCCTGCGCCCTGTTCCGTCAGTCCCGCGGTTTGTGCGACCATCTTTTTGGTTATATCCAGCTCATGCAAAAGCTGGGCGGCCGTCTCCCGTGGATTTTCCGTCTGCAGGGCGTGGGTCAGGAGTTCACGGAATGCCGCAACCAGGTCCTGCGTCGTCATTGACCTGCTGAGGCCGAGTTGCTGCAGGATCGAATCCTTGTGTTCATCTGAGATGGCAAAGATGTTGTCCCGGTTGAGAATGATTCCTTCCGGGTTTTTTCCTTCCAGGGCAAGCTCTTTCAGTGTTTTGTTGAGCGCGGATTTGAGGCTGGAGAGATTTTTCTTTTTTTGCCGGATCTGTTCCGGATCCACTGTTTCCCATAAAGCGTGAATGATTTCCGCCGGGTCAATGGATTCTCGTGTCTGCAGGCTTTCATCATCAGTGAAATGGGAACGAATCAGTTCGATGAGACGCCCTTTAAGGGTGTCAGGGTTGATATTAAGCTGGGAAATGGCTTCATCGATGCCGCTTAGGGTGAGAAATGCCATGTCTGTTCTCTGCGCCGTGTCTTGGCTGAAAATTGGCTGGTGGTTGTAACTACCTCTTTTTTTTCAGAATACAGAAGGGAACGGAAAAAATCTATATTTTGCTTTTTTGCAATTCAATCGCTACAATACAATTCGTACTTGTTATTATTCTTTTCTCAAGCAGGAGAAGCGTGCATGGCATCATTGGTGATTGTTGATTCGGAAGCAAAGGCGAAATCCTTACATGATCAAACAGGCGGGGACTATGATGTCTTGCTTTTGCGCGCCATGCCGATGAAGGTGACTCATAATCCGAAAGAACCGAAGCTCTATAGCGGCACGGTCGGGTTTCAGTTTGCTCCGGCCGATGACGCAAAGGAATTTGCCAAAAATCTGCTGACCAATCTGCAGAAAGATATCTATCTCGCGCTGGACGGCGAAGAACGAGGGGAGTTGTGGAGCTGGGTGGTGGGGAAATTTCTTTTCGCCGCGACCAAAGGACGGAAGTCCGCTCGTAGAATTCATGTTTCCGGCTTTGCCGAACAGGAGCTGGCCGCTTCTTTTCATATGGTGGAACCGGTTGATGACGGCAAGGCCGCCGCACTGTATATTCGGTCGCTTTTCAACGGTTGTCTCATCCGGCATATCAATCGGCTGCTCGGTACCGCCAGCGGTCCCGGCGGGATCTTGCTTAATTTTTCTTTTTTGACGTCTTTGTTTCTTTTGGAAGATCGGCAGGCTGAAATTGCCTCTTTTGCCGGCCCGGCAAAATGGCGGATCAATGTTCGTTTGTCCGGTCCCAGGGGTGATTTCCCGGCACATGTGCAAGAGGCCTATGGAATTACCGACGACGGCTTTTTCAGGGATGCCGCCGCGGCGAAAAAGGCGGTGGCGCTTTTTGAGAACCAGCCCTGCCTGGTGAAAAAAATCGAGGAAACGGAATTCGTCATTGAACCGCCCATGCCCTATAGCCTGGCGGAATTGCTGCATGACGGCGTCACCCTGCTCGGCATGGGACCTGCCGCGGTAGTTCGGAGCGTGCACAAGTTTTACGGCGGCGCGGAAATCAACGGCAGGCATACAGGCCTGACGACGACCCCTTTTGTCCGTTCTTCGATGGATCATGAGAGAACCATGGCGCGGATCAGATTAGAAGTGGTCGCCTGCTACGGGGAGGAGGAGCTGGTGGCGCGCGGGGTCGAGGGAAGGGTGATTCTCCCTCTTCTGCCCGGTCTTGCCGGCAGCGAGTTGCCGGATTTTTTTTCCGAGCAGGAAAAAAATCTTTATGAGTTGATCCGTTGCCGCGCCCTGGCCGGCCAGATGGATGCTGCCCGCGGCCTTCATCTGCTGGTGGAGTGCGGCAGCGGCGGCTGCCTCTTCCACGGCAGAGGCCCGATTCTGCATGAGAAAGGCTTTTTGCAGGTTTTTCAGGGCGGCTATGATCCGAATCTGCTGCGGGAAAGTCCGCTGGCGGATTTGGCGGAGGGCCGGCAAATCCGGGTGGAGCAAGTTATTCCGGAACAGGCGTCAAGCGTGGCGCTGGAATACTATACCTTTGAAACCCTTTTTGATGATCTGCGCGATTTTTCCCTGCCGGCCGAAACATCAATGGTCATAATGATGCAGCAGATGCTCGATAAAGGCTATCTGGCCATTGATGCCAACGGCTCTTTTCACCTGGAGGAGAACGGCGGCAAGGTTGTTGCCATTTTGAACCGCGCTTTCCCGGCCATGAAGGGAATCAATCTGTCCGCTTACTTTGAGCAGACGGTCAATGAGGTCATAAGCGGTCGCAAACCGCTTGATTTTGCCTTGAAACAGTTTGACCAGAATTTTGTCATGCATGGCGTGCCGCTGGTCAAGGTTCAGGTGCCGAGGACGGTGTCGTTGCAGCAGCAGCGTTCCAAAAAGATCATTAAGCTTTCCGGCCAGACTGAAGCCGGACTCGGAGAGGGTGCGATTGAAGAACAGGTTCCGGAGAAGGGATCTCCGGTCCTGTCAGCGGATGCCGACGTTTGCGAACCGCTTCCGGAGGCAGGGGAAAAAGAGCGGTCCGACCTTGACGCGCAGCCGGAAGAGGAAGGGGAAAGCGCCGCGGCAGCCATCATTGCGTCCGAGGTGTTGCCTGCACCGGAGTCGGGTGAGGAGATGGAGACGGTCGGCGGGCCGCCGGACGAGACGAAAGAGCTGGAGCCGGAGGAGCACGAATCGTTGTTCACCGCGCCGTCGACCGAAGCCCCTGCGGTCGGGCAAAGAGTGATGGAGCCCGTGGCCGCGGGAGAAAAAGGGGAAAAATCATGCCCTGCCTGCGGGCGGCAGCTGGTGTTGAAAAGCGATCGATTCGGGCAATACTGGGCCTGCGCCGGTTATCCCGCCTGCCGTCATTCCGAAGCCTTTGCCCAGGCTGAGGAGGAGGGTGCTCTGCTTTGCCCGGTCTGCGGCAAGGAATCGGTTGGGGCCAAGCGGACGCCCACCGGTAAAAAGCTCTATGTGTGTTCAGCGGAGAACTGTGAGTTCATGGCCTGGTCCAAACCCTATGCGGTCGAGTGCCCCGGCTGCGGTTCGCCCTTTCTGGTGGAAAAAAAGACCGCGTCTGGTCTCACGGTGCTGCGCTGCCCCAAGGCGGGCTGCAGTTATTCCCAGCCCTTTGATAGTAAGGGAGGGAACGATGCGGCCGGCGAGGAATCGTTGCCGGAGAAAAAGAAAAAAATTCTCGTCCGCCGCAAAAAAGCAAGCACGCCGACGGGCGGCAGTACGAAAAAGAAGGTGGTTATTCGCCGGGTCAAACGATAGGGCAGCAATTGAAAATTGAGAATTGACAGGTAATAATGGCGGCAGATAACCTGCAATTCAGCATGCAACCGTCAACAGATAGAGATTGCCCCTGATCCATTCACCTTTTTCCTTGCGCAACCTGGCCGGACGGCAGCAATCAAAGTGGAATCCGCATTGCGCCGCCAGCTCCCTGACGTAGTTCTCCGCGTGGGCATAGCGCCCTGACTCCTGCAGGCGAAATCCTGCGTCGCAGGTCTCCGAGGAAAAAACAAAGCAGGCGCCGGGATGGGCCTTTTGCCGGACAAGATCGAACACCTGTCTCAGGTCGCCCAGGTAAACAAAGACGTCCGCCGCCAGGAAAAAATCATAGAGTTTATCCGTTTTCTTTAAAAAGGTGATGATGTCGCCTTGAACCACCTCGTCATAGGCCCCTTTTTCCCTGGCCTGGCGCAGCATGCCGGCTGACAGGTCAATGCCGGTGAAATGGCGCACCCGCTCTTTCAGGGCCAGTCCGGACAGTCCGGTACCGCATCCCATGTCCAGCCCCCGTGCAAATCGAATGTCGCCGCAGCGGCTGTCGAGCATGTCCCGCAGCTGTTTTTCAATGCTGCATTCGAGTTTTTCCGCCATTGTTTCGTCATAGCGCTCGGAAAACCGGTCAAAAAGTTCCCGGACGTAGGATAAAGGAGGGGCCTCAGGTGTTTCTCCGGCAAGGGCAGCGACCATGTGCAGGGCGGATTCATTGTCCGGGTCGAGTGCCAGGATGGCCTGGTAGGCGGCAAGGGCCTTTTCCCGGTGGCCGAGCAGGTGGAAAAGAGAAGCCAGGTGTTTGCGGGAAGGAAGATGGGCGGGTGAAAGTGCTGCCGCTTTTTCAAAAGAACTGATCGCCTCTTCCGCTTCATGCATGTCCCGCAGCAGCACGCCGAGGTTATAGTGGGCGTCAATATCGTCCGGATTGACGGCGAGCACCTGCTCATAGCAGCTTTTTGCCTCGCAGTAACGGCCCAGGCTTTTAAAGGTGAGGGCCAGATTGAAAAAAATATCGGGGTCGTCGGGCAGGAGTTGCGCCGCACGCTGGTAGGACGCCGCCGCCTCCGTCATCCGGCCCTCGGCATAGTGGAGGACGCCCAGGTTGTAATGGGCGCTGGCCAGATCGGGTTGAAGGTCCACGGCTTTTGAAAAATGGAAAATGGCGGGGGCGCTTTTTTCAAGTTGCCGGTAGAGCATTCCCACCAGAAAATGGACGCGGAAGTCGTCCAGGTCAAGTGTCAGCAGGGGCAGGCAGCAGGACAAGGCATCCTCGGTCCGACCTTGTTGCTGCAGCTCAAGCGCGGCCGCTATTTCGGCTTCAATGGGCATAATGCTGATACTCCTTCGTTCCGTCTCCAGGGAACGTTTGCAGTGGTAGTGATCGTGCGGTCTGGGCGGAAAGCTCCCTCTTACGACGAACGCAGACCTTGCATGTATTCGATAAGTTCCGAGGCCAGGTTTGTGTCGTCGATGAGCAGGGAAAACTCATGGTTGAAACTCATGGCCGAATGGGTCAGATTGTGGCTGCCGATAAAGCAATAGCGGCGGTCAATGACCACGATTTTTGCATGGGTGGTGTTTTTTGCCCCGTCAAAGGCGACGCTGATGCCGCTTTTGCGCAGGGCGCGCGCCACCTTCTGGTTTTCCTTGTTGATGGAGTCGTCATAATCGGAATTCTCCAGCAGGATATGGACTTCCACTCCTTTTTTTCGGGCCTTTTCCAGTTCCTTGACCAGCAGGGCCGGTTTGTTCTGCAACGAGGACGTGGTTTTGAACAGAAACATGGCCATGTCAATCGAATGGTCCGCCCGACGGATGAAGTCGACGAGGGTGTCGTAGTATTTTCCGTCCGGCAGCATGATGATGTCGCCGGCATGGGTGGTGATTTTTTTGTGGAAATCGGCAAGGGCGATTGGATCGGTTGCGGTGCCGCCGATCGCCAGGTAGGGCTTGATCGCATCAAGCGAATCAGGGCCGATGCCGGTTACCGCGAGAAGCTGGTCAAGGCTGGTGAACGGGCCGTGAAGGGTCCTGTATTTGATAATATCCCTGGCCCGGCTTTGCCCGATATAGGGCAGTTCCCGCAGTTGTTCCTGGGTGGCGGAATTGAGATCGATCCGGCCGGTCAGCCCGAGGGCGGTTTCCGACCGGATCATGCACAGGGATAAAATGACCAGCATGGCACATGTTGCCTGTGCCGCGATTTTCGGCATGATGAACCGGCAGCGTGAATCCGTCATGTCAATGTGCAATCCCTGGGTGAAATATTAAACCGCTTTTTTCGGCCACCATTCCACGCCGAGCCGGGAAATAATATTAAATCCGCCGCCCAGCACCAGGCTGTTGGTGCGTCCGAGGCTGTCGAGAAATACCTGGATCTCATAGGAGCGGGTGCCCGCATCGCAGATAATGAGCAGGGTTTTGTCCTTGGGCAGTTCGGCAACGCGTCGGCGCACCTCGGCATAGGGCATGCCGAGCCAGATGGGGCCGAATTTCTCGGCAAATGGTTCAACCTCCTTGGGGTGTCTGATGTCCAGGGCAAGCCAGTCGCCATGGGAGGCGGGATTGTCAATCCAGGCGAGAAAGTCGTTGACCGCGATATTGCGCTGGCGGCCGCAGGCCATGTTGTCCGCCACGTTGGCCGCGGCGTTCAGTGCGTCAATGGCAGTGGCAAAGGGTGGGGCATAGGCCATTTCCAGCAGGCTGAAATCATCGATGGTGCCCTCTTTGGAGATAAGGGCCGCCGCGGCATCGATGCGGGCCAGCACCGCGTCGTTCATGGGTCCGAAGGCCTGAACGCCGAGCACCCGGCGTGTTTTCCGGTCAAAGACCAGCTGCATGGGCATTTTGCTTTCCGTGGGGAAAAAGTGGGCCCGGTCGGACGGGGCGCTGATGGAGGCGTCGGCGTCAAACCCTTCGGCGCGGGCCGTTTCCAGGCTGAGTCCGGTGGCGCCGATGCAGCTTTCAAATGCCTTCATGACGAAACTGCCGACAACGCCGGGAAATGTCGAGGGAACACCGGCCAGATTGTCACCGACCACCCGGCCTTCTCGATTGGCCAGGGAACCCATGGGAGCGAAAAATTTCTTGCCGGTGATGAGATTGATGGTCTCAATGCAGTCGCCGGCGGCATAAATATTGGGGTCCGAGGTCTGCAACCGGTTGTTGACCACGATTCCCAGGGGTGAAACCAAGAGTCCGGCGTCGCGGGCCAGATCGGTCCGGGGCCGGACACCGGCCGCCATGATGACGATGTCGGTATCAATGGTCCGTTTTGCGGTCACCACGCGGCAGGCCTTGCCGTTTTCGTCGGCTTCGATGGCCTGGGCGCCTTCCCCGGTATAAATGGCAACTCCGTGCCGGCGCATATGGTTCTGCAGCATGGCGGCAAAGGGGGCGTCAATGATGCGGGGCAGAACCTGGGGCATGAATTCGATCAGCGAGGTCTCGACACCCCAGAGGTCGCAAAAGGCCTCCGCCATTTCAAGGCCGATGGCGCCGCCGCCGATGATGACCGCTTTGCCGATCATTCCCTTGGCCAGCCGTTCCTTGATGGCAATGGCCTTGTGCAGGTCGCTGATGGTGTAAACCCCGTCCAGATCAGCGCCGGGGATGGGCAGGACAAAGGGCCGGCTGCCGGTGGCGATCACCAGGTTGTCGTAGGGGATCGCTTCTTTGTTGCCGCTGTCGAGATTTTGCACCTCAACGCATTTTTTTTGTCGGTCAATGGCCAGCGCCCGGGTACGGGTGCGAACCATGACGCCCTTGGCATTTTCGAAAAACGCGACGTCGCGGGTCATGTGAAAGCTTGTTTTGCGCAACTGGTCTTCGTCGTTGACGTCGCCGGAGACGTAATAGGGGATACCGCAGCCGCCATAGGAAATGAGGCTGTCCTGGTCAAGAATTGTGATTTCCGCATCCGGCATAAGCCGTTTCGCGTGACAGGCGGACTTTGGCCCGGCGGCGACAGCGCCGATGATGACAATTTTTTTTCCCATTTTTTTTCTCCGTTTTTCTTTGTGCTTCAGTGCTTCCGGGAGCTGTTTCGTTTGTTGAACAGATGCATGAATGATTTTTATAGTACGAAAAACAAGTAGTGTCAATTTGCATAATTGAAATTTTAGAAAATGCTTAAGCTTCCCCTTGACAATCCTTTTTCACCGCCGTATATATGAGCATATGCACATAATAATTTCAAGCGGCATTTTGTGTTTTCATAAATTTTAAGGAAAGGAATGGAGGAGTGGCTATGAACAGGAATGAAGATCTCTATGTAACCGAAAGCGCGAAGAGTGTAAGCCGTTTTGTTGCCGACTTCGCCGCCATTGTCAAGGCCAATGGATTTGTGGTGAATAATCTTGACACCATGGATATGAAAAAAACTTTCCGGGAGCATGGTGGTGAGGTTCCGGAAGACTTTGATCTGCATATGATCCAGGTCTGCAAGCCCACGAAGGCGGACAAGAGTTTGAGCGGTAATCCGGAGCGTGCCATTCTGATGCCTAAATTTGTCCATGTTTTTTCCAAAAACAACAAAACCCAGATCCGTTATCTCAGTTTCAGTGCCGGGGATATTGCAGCTCTGGTCCCTGATGACCCGAAATTTCCTGAATCCCTGGCCCAGACTTTTGCCAAGATACGCTCGATGATCGACGAGGCAAAGTAGGGCTGTCTAAAAAAACAATGCGAGATTGATATGCTCTGCGCTTGGTTCATTTTCGAGGAGGCATGCAATGTTTAATTTTTTGAAATTTCTGCAAAAAAATCTTGTTTATACTATTCCTGTTTCCATGATCTGCGGGCTTGTCGGCGGCGGGTATCTTTTTGACGCCAAACCTTTGAAGCAGCTCATTATTCCCATTACCTTCGTCATGGTCTATCCCATGATGGTGACCCTTAACGTCAAATCGATTTTCCAGGGCAAGGATACGAAGTTGCAGCTCACCACGCAGCTCATTAATTTTATTCTTGTCCCAATCATCGTCTTTGCCCTCGGCAAAATTTTCTTTGCCGGCGAAGCGGAAAAATATGGTCTGTGGGCGGTTGGTCTGTTTCTGATCGGGGTTCTGCCCGCCTCGGGGATGACCATATCCTGGACCGGATTTGCCAAGGGGAACAAAGAGGCGGCCACCAAGATGCTCGTCTTCGGACTCCTCATCGGCGCCATGGCTGCCCCGGTTTATACCAAGGTGTTCATGGGGGCCACCGTTGATGTGGATATGATGTTTATGTTTCAGGAGATCTGCATCTTCGTTTTTGTGCCGTTGGTCGCCGGGATTCTTACCCAGAATTATCTGGTCAAAAAACATGGCAAGAAGGCCTGGATGGAGATTTATAAGCCGAAATTTCCGCCCATCTCCGCCTTGGGAGTTACGATGATAGCTTTTGTGGCCATGTCCCTCAAGGCAAAAAATATCATCGCCAATCCCGCTGACATCATGGTGATTCTGGTTCCGCTGATTATTTTTTATCTTCTCTCGTATATTATGTTGACCGTGATAGGCAAGATGATGTTTTCCCGCGATGATGCCATTGCCATGGTGTTCGGCGTGGTAATGCGCGATCTGTCCATTGCCTTGGCCATTGCCATGACTGCCTTCAAGGAACAGGGTATGACCATTGCACTGCTGATTGCCCTTGCTTATGTCATTCAGATACAGTCCGCTGCCTGGTATATCAAGCTGGTGCCGAGAATTTTTGGTCCGGCCACAGTTGAGTAAAGGGTGCATGGTGAAGATTTTCAAGGCGATTTTCAAGGTTGCGGAGGAATGTGGTGTCCGGTGTCTGGAACACCCGGCGCGACGATGACGTCCTGCCGCTGTGGCGGGGCGGCTTGGTGCTTCCTGTATTATTCAGGTGCGGTCCGCTGCCTGGTATGTCAAATTCACTGATAAAATTTTCGGTCCGCCTCCCGAAGAGGCGTGATGAAAGGAGAACAACATGAAAACATTAAAACTTGCCGTGCCGACGAACAGTCCCGGTGGCATCAAGGCCACCCGTTCCGATCATTTCGGTCACTGTGACCTCTTCACCGTCATTGATATTGAGGAAGGAAAAATCGCCAAAATTGAGACCCTTGAGAATGTGGCCCATGAGGCGGGAGGCTGCATGGTGCCGGTCAAACTGCTCAAGGAGCGCAATGTCGACGCCCTGGTGGTGGGCGGCATGGGTGCCCGGCCCCTGATAGGTTTTAATGAGGTGGGGATTGATGTTTATTTCGCCCAGCGGGATGACTACCAGGACGTGGAAGCGGTCATTGCCGGCTTTCTGCAGGACAGATTTCCGATGATGCAGCCCCAGCACACCTGTCAGGGCGGGGGTGACTGCCATCATTGATAAAAGGCATGGAGGGCGTACCGGCTGATTTCTTTCAGCTGTCCTCTGTCGCATCCAGGTCCGGGGCCTTGGGGTGGAACGGCTTTATTTCAGGGAAATCACCCTGGAAAACAAGAGCCGCGCCGGTCACCAGGGCCTCTGCCGTTTTTTTTCGGGCAGTGGTCAGGATACGCTGCACCGTTCCTCTGGATATTCCCATCCGCTTTCCCGCTTCCTCCTGGGTCATACCTTCCATATCGCAGAGTTTCAGTGTTTCCAGTTCATCGCGCAGCAGATCAATCTTGCGCAATTTCGGCATGGGGGTGCCGGTCGGTTTGAAAGCCCGGCCGCACATGCCGCCTTCACAGAGTCGAGTTTTTTTCGGTCGTGGCACTTTTCTTTCTTCTTCCTGATGGTTTCGATGAATGAGCCTGCATTTTCCATTTAACCATGGAAAGCAAAAAAAATGTGCAAAAAAAGAGAAACATTTTCGTGGGAATTGGGTTGTCGCGATCTTTTTTTTGATGAAAAAAAGATCGCGGATGCTCGGCAAATCGGAGCGAAAAATGGGAAAAGCTCGAAGCCTGTGTTCCGAGTCTGCGGGAACAAGGAGAGGAAAGCGAATGCGTGTGCTATCGTGTTGATTTATCATTGTGTTATGACAAACGAAAAACGATTTTGACGATTCCGTGATTTTCATTTTTAAAGATAAAGATTTTTTGTTGACAAAACGATGTGAGATGGATAAGTTCGTCAAAACTGAATTACTATTCAGTATTGTGTTTGTTCATTCCGAGGCGGAAAGTGAGCGTATTTAGGCGCGTCATGATGGGAATAGCTGACGGGTGAGCAGGTTATTGGCTTACATATTTTAACAGATCCTTAGGAGGAAACGAGAAAATGCCAAAGCATGATACGCCCTTATTGGACGAACTCGAAAAAGGACCTTGGCCGAGCTTTGTATCAGATCTCAAACGTCAGGCCGAGACCAAACCGGAGTGTTTCGACATTCTGGGTCAGGTAGAGTTGTCTTACAAAGACCGGATTACCCACTGGAAGCATGGTGGTATCGTCGGTGTATTCGGGTACGGCGGTGGTATCGTCGGCCGCTACTCCGACGTGCCGAAGCAGTTCCCCGGCGTCGCCCATTTCCACACCGTCCGTATCGCTCAGCCGTCCGGTATGTATTACAGCACGGAAAAACTGCGCGCAATCTGTGATCTGTGGCAGAAATACGGATCAGGTATGACCAACATGCACGGTTCAACCGGTGACATGGTACTTCTGGGTACCACCACCCCGAATCTGGAGCCCCTGTTCTACGAGCTGACCCATGATCTGAATCAGGATCTCGGCGGTTCCGGCTCCAACTTGCGTACTCCGGCTTGCTGTCTCGGTAAATCCCGCTGCGAGTGGGCATGCTATGATACCCAGGCCCTGTGCCACTTCCTGACCAATCATTATCAGGATGAGATTCACCGCCCGGCATTCCCGTATAAATTTAAATTCAAATTTTCCGGCTGCCCCAATGACTGCGTTGCCGCCATCGCCCGTTCCGACTTTGCCGTTATCGGCACCTGGCGTGATGACATCCGCATCGATCAGGCTGCGGTCAAAGGTTACATCAAGGGTGAATACCCCTCCAACGGCGGCGCCCATGCCGGTCGCGACTGGGGTAAGTTCGATATTCAGAAAGAGGTCATCGACCTGTGCCCCACCGGCTGTATGTGGATGGAAGGCGATACCCTGAAGATCGATAATAAAGAGTGTACCCGCTGCATGCACTGCATCAACGTCATGCCGCGCGCCCTTCGTCCCGGCCTGGAGCAGGGTGCGACCATCTGTATCGGCGCCAAGGCTCCGATTCTGGACGGCGCCCAGTTCGCCACCATGACTTTCCCCTTTGTCAACATCGATGCTGAGAGTGAATACGAAGAGGTTGTCGAGAAGATCGAGAAGATCTGGGATTGGTGGATGGAAGTCGGCAAGAACCGCGAGCGTGTCGGTGAGACCATGCAGCGCGTTGGATTGCCCACCTTCCTGAAGGTCATGGAAGTTGAGCCGATTCCGCAGCATGTGAGAGAGCCCCGCTCCAACCCCTATATCTTCTGGGAAGAAAGTGAGGTTGAAGGCGGTTGGGAGCGCGACATCCGAGAGTTCCGCGCTCGTCACGCTCAATAAGCGTTGCTCGTTCCTGCGCTAAATATAAGTTACTATACTTACTGATAGAGAAGGAGGTATACAATGGGTTACGATCCACAAAATCCGATGGTAGACAGAATTACAGATATTGGTCCGCCACATTATGAGCAGTTTTTACCGCCGGTGATCAAAAAGAATTTCGGCAAATGGCTGTATCATGAGATCGCCCAGCCGGGCGTTCTCATGCACAAGGCCGAGAGCGGCGACGAGTGCTGGACGGTTCGCGTCGGTGCTGCCCGCTTGATCAGTATCGAGCATATTCGCGAGATTTGCGAAATAGCCGACAAGCATTGTAACGGGTGTGTCCGCTGGACCACCAGGAATAATGTCGAGTTCATGGTAGATTCCAAGGCAAAAGTGCAGCCCCTGCTGGACGATTTGAAGAGCCGCGGCAATAAATTCCCGGTGGGCGCCACCGGCGCAAGTGTGTCCAACATCGTTCACACCCAGGGCTGGGTACACTGCCATACCCCGGCAACCGATGCTTCCGGTGTCGTCAAGGCCGTTATGGATGAACTGTTCGACTACTTCACCAGCATGACCCTGCCCGCGCAGGTTCGTGTTGCGCTGGCCTGCTGTTTGAACATGTGCGGTGCCGTACACGCTTCCGATATCGCTATCCTCGGTATTCATCGGAAACCGCCGATGATCGACCATGACGCCATCTCCGGTCTCTGCGAGCTGCCCTTGGCCATCGCCGCCTGTCCTCTTGGAGCTGTCAAGCCCGCCAAAGAGACCAACAGCAAGGGCGAGGAAGTAAAATCGGTCAAGGTAACCGCTGAGCGTTGTATGTTCTGCGGTAACTGCTACACCATGTGTCCGGCCATGCCGCTTGCTGATCCGGAAGGTGACGGTATCGCCATTCTTGTCGGCGGTAAGGTTTCCAACTCCCGTTCCATGCCGAAATTCTCCAAGCTGGTTATCCCCTTCCTGCCCAACAACACTCCCCGCTGGCCGGAGACTGTTGCCGCAGTGAAGAATATTCTTGAGACCTACGCCAAGCATGCCCGTAAATACGAGCGTCTCGGCGAGTGGGCTGAGAGAATCGGCTGGGAGAAATTCTTCGAACTGACCGGAATACCGTTCACCATCAAGTCCGTTGACGATTACCGTCTGGCCTACGACACCTGGAGAACATCCACCCAGTTCAAGTTCACCAGCCATATTAAGTAATTGACTGCCTTTCAGCAGTTGGGGCTTTCTTAATGACTGCAGGAACGTCATGTTCCTGCAGTCGCTGCAGTTTTAGAACGCTGCGGAAATGGAAGTTTACCTGAACTCAATATAAAAAGGAGTAAATGAAATGGCGATGAGCAAAGAGGAACTCAAGGCAGCAATGATCGACAAGGCAACCAAAGCTCCCAAACCGCAGCTCTATGTGAAGGACTTTTACGCCTGTGATCCCGACGCGAAACCGCGTGAAATAAAAAACATTGCCAATGATCTGGTAAAAGAAGGAAAATTGATGTTCTGGTCAAGCGGCAGCACGACCATGTACGCCCTTCCTTCCAGGATCAAGAACGAGGAAACTCGTGACGCTGCCGAGGATGCAAAATAAGTTGTAGTCTGTTTTTTCAGAATGTTAAAAAAGCCGTCACTCCCCAAATGGGATTGACGGCTTTTTTTATTGGAAGACGTTTCGATTGACGCTTTATTGTAGGTCGGGAACCCTTTCCCGACAAGATAGCCTCGGCATAGGTATGCCGACCTACAGGACAATTCAAGATTTACACGGCACTACGCAACTTTGAGTGTTTCTTCCGCCTTTTGCAGGAGGGTTGCTGCATGCCGGGTGTGTTTGTATTTCTCGTGGATCCGAGCGGCGGTGCGGTAGCAATCCGCGGCCTTGTCCCGGTTGCCGGCTGCGACATAGACCTCGGCCAGGGTTTCCAGGGTGTCGACGGTTCCCTGCGGGTTGCGCATGGCATTGTATTCATCCACTATATTCAGATACATGGTGATTGCATCGTCATATTTGCCGCAGGCGGCAAAGAGCCTGGCTTTTTTCTTGTCAACAGCAAAGACACTGAAGCTGTCACCCTGATCCTGGCAAATGGAAATTACCTTGTCGTAGTGGGCGAGGGCATTATTCAAATCTTTCCTATCCGAACAGATATCTCCGAGCTTGTCGGTGGCGTTGGCAATCCCGTTAATATCCTTATCCTGTTCAAAGCCGACCAGGGCATTATGAAACATGTTGGCCGCCTGGGCCATCTCTCCCTTGGACATGAATTCCAAGCCGGACTCATAGTCGAGACGCGCCTGGCTTTTTTCCTCTTCCGCTTTTTGTATGTTCTGTTGTAAAGCTGTCATTGTTCTCTCCAAAAAAACTTTGCAAAATAAAATTACTATTCAGTCATCAAGGCCAGCGCTTCATGTGCCAAGCGGCCGACAGTGGTATGCTCCGGCAGACCTTTTTCATAAACGGTGAGCGGCGCACTGTCATTGACCTGTTCCTCGATTTTGCTTTTCAACTCAACGGCATTTATTCTTCCGAACAGCCGGATTGCCTGGCCCCGAATCAGGGGGTCAGGGTCATTGACGGATGAAAAAACGCTGTAAATCGGCGTGTTGCGAACCACCTCCGGGCTTGTTTCAGCAATGGTGCCCATGGCCCATAAAACCAGCGCCCTGCTGGTCGGCACTCCACGGTACATGAGGAGATGCCTGGCGAATCCGCCGAAAATGTCAGGTCGTGCGGCAATAATGGAACCGATTGCCTCAAGCAGCCCCCAGTGGGTGGAGGCGGAATCGGTGCAGGATTCATAGAGCCGATGCAGCATGTCGCTGACCACTCCCGGCTTTCGTGTGGACAAACGGGCGCAGACCTGGCCGATGACTTGGGCGCAGTACCAGCGTTTTCCCTCGTCCGGATCATAAAGCAGCCGCAGCATGAAGCGCAGTGTCTTCATATCGTCGAAACAGAAATCAACCAAGGCGTCGATATTGCCGCTGAAAACAAGTTCCTTGATTTTCGATTTGTCTGCCCGTTTTTTCTTCCTCTTGGGGTCGCGTTCAGGTTCCAGGGGAGGAACGACCAGTTTTGCCATTGGTTTGCTGGTGACTTCATCCGTTTTTTCCTTATGATGTTTGAGCCGTTTCGATAGATCGGCGAGATCGCGGGTAAGACGGATGAAGTAGAGAACGCCGGCCACCCTGCGTCCGTCCACGTTTTTAAATTCGTAAACCTGATGGGTCACTTCGTCGTAATTGTCGATACGGCCGGTAAGAAAATCATCATCCGCCACCAGTTCCCAGGCAAGATCAGGGTTTTCGTCGCAGGCGTAGATCATGCATTCAACCATTGCCGCGCCGACATTAAACCCGGTGGGATCGGAGGTGTAGACGGCGCCGCACTGGCAATTGCCCACCTTGAACTCATCAATTTTACGTTTGAGCGGTTCCGTGGGCGGATTGACTTCCTGGCCGCAGAAGGGACACCAGGGACGGACTTTGATGTTGGGATTTTTCGCCATGGTTACAGTTCTTGTTCCACGGCTTTGACGAAATTCGGATCAACGGAATAGCCGAGCCGTGCTGCTTCATCCATGGATTTCTTGGCGGCCTTGTAATCCTTGGCATAGTAGTAGGCCACTGCCAGATTGTTGTGCGCCATGCCGAACTGCGGATCATGCTCAACCGCCTTTTTGGCGGATGAAAGCGCGGCATCGAAATTGCCGGTCATGATTTGCGCCGATGCCAGGTTCACCCAGGCGAATCCCAGTTCGGGATCGGCAAGTGTTGCCTTGGTATAGGCGTCAATGGCTTTTTCCTGTTCGCCTTTCTGCTGCATGATGAGGCCGATGTTGGTATGGGCCTGGGCGGGATTCGGTGCATACAGGAGGGCCATTTTGTTGGCCTGCAGGGCCTCATCGAGTTGGCCCAGTTCAAAGTAGACGGCGCCGAGATTAATATACGCCTCGGCGGAATGATCGTCTATTTCAATACATTTTTTCAATTCACGAATGGCATCATTGTGGCGACCCGCCTTGCGGTAAACAAGGGCAAGATGATGATGGGCCATGATGGATTCCGGATGTTCCTGGCATTTCTGCTCCATCTCGGCAATGACTTTCGGGAGATCTTCTCTGAGTTGTTTGTCGGGCATGGATATCCTCATCATTAGAGTGAAATTTTCTGTGTGAGAGCACGTTGCTTGCGAAAGAGGAAGTAGCGGAGGCGGGAAAAAATTTCAGGAAAATCAATGAGAATGCTCCCGGTTTCTTTCGTCGCTCTCCAGTAAATGCTTTTTCGGTCATTTTTGCATAAGTTTCATGACTGTAACCATGTTAATGGAGAATTTCAAGTGCGTGAAGCAGGAAGCGAAAAGATTTCTCAAATTCCAATGAGTGCTTGACTTGACTGGAGGTCGGTGGCATGAAAAAGGAAAATGTGAGAAACAAGGAATGGGTATTTTGCGTTGCCGGCAGGGGCGCATTTTTTTTAAGCGTATATCAAAGAGTGAGCTGAAAGATGAAAAGTCCGAAAGGAATTGTCGTTGCCGGGCTCGGCGGCGGATCGGGCAAGAGTGTCGTGTCTGTCGGGCTCGTGGCCCTTCTGGCCGGTGAGGGGCATCATGTGGTGCCCTTCAAGAAGGGGCCGGATTATATTGACGCGGGCTGGCTCAGCCTGGCCGCGGGCAGACCGTGTTTCAATCTTGATCCCTACCTGATGCAGGAAGAGGCCATGCTGGCCTCATTCGCCGAACACGGCCGATCCGCTGATTTTATTATTGTTGAAGGAAACCGGGGGCTTTATGACGGTGTCGATGCCGGCGGGACATACAGTACGGCGGAATTGGCTTCCCGCCTCGGGCTGCCGATCCTGCTGGTGGTCGATTGCACCAAAACAACCCGAACGGTGGCGGCCCTGGTGCTGGGCTGTAAAATGCTTGATCCGGGGGTCGATATCGCCGGCGTGGTTCTGAACAGGATCGGCAGCTCCCGTCATGAAAGCGTTGTGCGCGAGGCGGTGGAAAAATATGCCGGTGTGCCGGTGGTGGGAGCAATCCGTCGTTTAAAACGCGATATCTTTCCCATGCGCCATCTCGGGGTTACTCCATTTCAGGAGTATGACGGCGCGGAGGAGGCGATCAGCCTGCTGGCGGAAACGGTGGCGCGCTCTCTTGATGTTGTCGCGGTGAAAAGCCTCATGCCCAAGCCGCCCATGCCGAAGCAAAAACAGACCGCGGTCTGTGCCGACGCTGCCGGCAAGGTTCGCATCGGCGTGGTACGCGATGCGGCGTTTCAATTTTATTATCCGGAAAATCTTCTCGCTTTGCAGGAATTGGGAGCGGAATTGGTGGATATCAATTCCCTGACGGAAAAGAAGTTGCCGAAAATTGACGCCCTTTACATCGGCGGCGGCTTTCCGGAAACAAGTGCCGGCCTGCTTGCCGCCAATGTTTCATTTCGCAGCTCGATACGCGAGGAGGTGGAGCATGGTCTGCCCGTTTATGCCGAGTGCGGCGGCTTGATTTATCTGGGGGAGAAAATATGTCTGGATGGCCGCGATTATCCGCTGGTCGGCATCTTTCCCGTTCATTTTACCCTTGAGAAAAAACCCCAGGCCCATGGATACACGGTGCTCACCGCCCGTGCGGGAAATCCCTTCTATCCGGTCGGAACGGAAATCAAGGGGCATGAGTTTCGTTACAGCCGGGTGGCGCACTGGCAAGGGAGCGTTGCCGATCTCGCCTTTGATATGAAACGAGGAGTGGGTTTTGCCGCCGGCGGCGACGGCCTGGTTTATAAAAATGTGCTGGCGCTCTATGCCCATGTTCACGCGGTGGGTACCCCGGAATGGGCCCGCGCCCTGGTGGCCAAGGCCAGGGAGTATGCCGCATCCCGGTAAGGCGTTTCACTTTAATTGGTCATTTTTCAACGTAAAGGCACGGAGCGGCAAAGACAACTCGGTGTTTCCGGGGGATTTTCGTTGGGGCTTTGCGACGTTGCGTTATGATTTAAAGTTGTTACGAATCAATCAGGCCGACCTTAACGCAGATTGTTTTCCTCATTTTTCGCCCGCAGTTCCCGCAGGAGCTCATCAAAGGTTTTCTTGCTGAGAAAATTGCCGAACTGACTGCGATAGTTGGCCACCAGGCTGACCCCTTCAATCACCACGTCATAAATTTTCCAGCTTTCGTCCGCCTTTCTCACCCGGTATTCAATGTCGAACTCCGGATATTTTTTGCTGCTGATCAGGGTATGAACGCCGGCAATGTCGCCTTTCAGCAGCTCTTTTTTATACATGACCTTTTCGTCCGAATAGGTCTCCACTCGCAGGATATAAAAGTTGTAAAGACGCCAGTAAAAAAGTTTGGTGAACTCCTGCTGTTTTTCAACCGGTTGTGCTTTCCAGTATTTGCCTAAAGCGCGCTTTGCCATTTCCTCCGCGTCAAAGTTCTCGTCAATAATTTCTTTTATTTTCGCCCGCCGCTTCGGCAGATTTTCCTGGGGCCCGGCCACCGGATACATATTCAGGGTGTGAAAGACGTTGTCGACCACGGACTTGATAAAGTCAGTCGGAGGGGTGTCCGCGCCATGCGCCTTTGGCGATATGACGAACAGACAGGAAAGGCAAAACAGCATGGGCAAAAAGAGTACTTTTGGTGAAGTCATGACAAAATTCCGGTTGCTGGGGGAAGTTAATGGGTTGATCGGGTGCCGAGCACCTTTTCCGTGATCATCTGCATGGTGGCCTCATCAGGGGCGGGGGTAACCCAGTGGATAAACTCCTCCTTGACCCGCATAAAGGCGCCGTTGTCCTCCTTGCACTTGGGACAGATGGAGTCGGCAAGATCACGATAGATGATGACCTTGCTGGCCGGGTCGCCATTCTTGTCCACCGCTGCCATTTTTTTGCAGCCGCAGTCCAGCCGGATAACCGCGACGCCGATTCCTTCCGGGCTTCCTTCGAGAATGCCTTCGATCATCGCCTCTTCTGATTTTTGCGCGGCAAGCTTGCCGGACACCTGTTTTTTTGCTGATTTCTGCTTTATTTTCATGACTGCTCCGTTCAATTAAAAGCGTGATAACCTGTGGTCGGGAAAAGATATTTCACCCCTATTTAAAATATTGAAAGGGGAAGGTCAACTGCTTAAAAATTGTGTTGACAAATAGAAGGCTATGATTTAATGGAAAACAGATTTGAGCTGCATTTTGTTATAAAAGCAGAGGATTCGGTGGTCTGTTGCGACTCTTTTCAGCGCAATTTTGCGGCGCTGAATAAAAAAACATCCGCTGTGATCAGGCTAAAGCAACATTATTGTGGCCATCGAATGCACGAGGGTTGATGCCGGGGTAGAACAAGTCTCCCCCCTAATATTTTAATGAACAGGAGGTGTTATTATGTGGGAAGTAATAGTTGATAAAGATAAATGTGCTGGTGATGAAGAATGTGTAAGCGCCTGCCCTGCTCAGGTTTATGAGATGGTAGACGGCAAAGCCGAGCCTGTGAACGCTGACGAGTGTCTGGGTTGTGAGACCTGCGTTGAGGTCTGCCCCGAGGGTGCCATCACCGTAACCGAGATATGATGTAATCTTGCAGGATTTTCTGCTTGTTGATTAGGCCTGTCTTCTTTAAGGAGACGGGCCTATCTTTTTTTGAGTCTCCTTTGTTGATGAACCCGTAAAAAGTCTTTTTTTACCACTGAGAGCACAGAGGGCGCAGGGAAAATATTTTAAATTACAGCATGTTACCTCTGCGTGCTCCGTGGTCTCCGTGGTTGATTTTCAGTTTTTACGAAATCATCTTTGCTGGGTTTGGTGGTTTTTTCCGGAGAAAATACATGCTTTCCCGCTTCAAACCTGCCGCCTCTCGGAAAACCCTTTTGTTTGCCGCAGCCTTCTTCTGGACGCTGGTGGGGATTGTTCTGCTGGTTCGCGGCGCCGGCGTGTTGCTTGCCGGAAGCCATTACCTGCTGTTTGGCGCGGCTTTCGTGCTTGGCACGGCAAAAGGGCTGCTGGTGTTTCAAAAGAGTGCGGAAAAAAATATTGCCCGCATTCTTGCCAGGCAGGAAGGATCCTGCCTCGGAGCCGTTTTCTCCTTTAAGGCATGGGCGCTCATTCTCGTTATGATTTTTCTTGGTCGTTTTCTTCGTCTTGTCGGACTTTCTCCGGCAATTTACAGTCTGGTTCTTGTTGCCGTCGGATGGGGGCTTATTCTGGCGAGCCTTGCCGTTTGGCGGCAGTGGAGAACGCTGGAAACATGAATGCCCGGTGGGTGGAGATCGATCTTGCCGCCCTGCGGGAAAACTTCCGTTCCTTGCGGCGGTGTCTCGGCAATGCAACCCGGGTCATGGCCGTGGTGAAATCGGATGCGTACGGACACGGCATGTTGCCCGCGGCCCGCTGTCTGGCGGAGGAGGGGGTAACGGCCTTGGGTGTTGCGGAAGTCGGCGAAGGGGTCATGCTTCGTCGGCATGGAATAACGGCTGATATTGCCGTTTTCCTCGGGGCGGCGAATGACGAAATAGCCGATGTCGTGCAATACAATCTGCAGCCCGTTGTTTTCGATAAACAACAGGTGGCTGCGTTATCCCGTGTTGCCTGTCGATCCGGCGCCCAAATCGGGGTTCATGTGAAAATAGATACCGGCATGGGCAGAATCGGCATCCTGCCCCGGGAGATTCCCGCTTTTCTTTCCTGTCTGCGCCAGGCAAAAAACGTCTACCCGGTCGGGTTCATGAGTCATTGCCCCCTGGCAGATGGGGACGATGCCGGGCCGGCAGTCGCCCAGAACACGCTTTTTGCCGAAACCGTCAGCGCCTTTGACGGCTTGTGGCCGGACAAACCCGCGCTTCACATCGCCAATTCCGCCGCCCTGCTGCGTTTCCCGGATATGCACTGGGATATGGTGCGTCCGGGGCTTTCCCTTTATGGCTGTCGTCCGGCGGATGACGAGTGGGCGCGGAAGGCGTCCGTGCGGCCGGTTATGTCGTTTAAAACACGGGTGCTGCAGGTCAAAGAGGTGCCGGCCGGATACGGGGTCAGCTACGGCCGTACCTATGTCACCCCCGGCAAAAGCCTGCTTGCCGTTCTGCCCGTCGGTTACAATGACGGATATCTCCGCTCCTTGTCCAACAAGGCGGAAGTGCTGGTGCGCGGCCGCCGCGCGCCGCAACGCGGCCGGGTCTGCATGAATGTTACGGTTATTGATGTCACCCATATTCCCGGGGTTGTGCCCGGCGATGAGGTAACGTTGATGGGGTGTCAGCAGGGCGGGGAGATCACTGCCGATGAGCTGGCGGGATGGATGGGGACCATCAACTACGAAGTGCTTTGCCTGTTCGGCAATAGAAACAAAAGGGTTTATTTGTCCTCACACGAGTGAGTTCCGCCATTCGGGGAGATTGGGCAATTTCAGAACTCCTGATGTCGTAACATGATTTCAATAAGTTATGTCACCACTTCGGATTTCGGCCTGTTGCCGGTTTTAGTGCCTAAAATGTAAGGTGTTAACTGATCAGAAGGTACCGTCACTTTAAGTATTTTAGGCATTTTAAGTACTTCAGGCACTTTTTTCGAACCGCGATTCCGGTGTCAAAGTAAAATCTGCCGGGATCAGGTTGTCTGAATTTATTGCCGATCAGCACAAGTAGTGGCTTTATTTCTCTGCAAACTCTGTTTATAAAGTAGTATAATAAAAAATTGCACATTTCTTTGTAACTATCCAGGTAGATAGGCTGAAGGCTGTAGACTGAAGGAAAAGCGCCTAAAATATGTAATACGACAGTACCGGCAGCCCTATAGCCTTCAGTCTACAGTCTAAACAGCTGGATAGTTACATTTCTTTTTGTGATGCAGTTGCCTGTTAATTGTTACTGGAGTGAAATTTAAAACGTTACATTATGATCAAATCTCGGTTGAAAAAATATATTGATGCGTGTTTCCAGCGGGGAGTCGAGTTGGGCTACTGGTCGGCGGTTGCCGCCGGCAACTATGCCGTCGAATATCCGAAATTTGAAGGTCAGGGTGATTTTGCCACCAATGCCGCCATGGTGATCAGCGGGGTGGAAAAAAAGGCAAGCGGCCGAAAAATCAATCCCCGTCAGGTGGCGGAGCAGCTCGTCTCGGTCATGGGAATGACAAGCGAACTTTATGATAAGGTTGAAATCGCCGGCCCCGGATTTGTTAATTTTTTTATCCGGGAATCCGTGTGGCAGTCCGTGGTGCCGGAGGTGTGTGCCCGGAAAGAGAGCTTCGGCCGGGCGGCTGAAAAAAAAGGAAAACGGGCGCTGGTGGAATTCGTCAGCGCCAATCCAACCGGCCCGCTCAGTGTCGGCCATGGCCGCCAGGCCGTCCTGGGGGACGCCATTGCCCGTCTGCTTCAGGCAAGCGGTTTTGATGTGGAGCGGGAATATTATTATAACGATGCCGGCCGCCAGATGCGGGTGCTGGGTGAGTCGACCAGGGCCCGGTATCTCGAGCTGCTGGGGCTGCCCCACCAGTTCCCGGAGGACGGCTACCAGGGCCAGTACATTTATGATATTGCCCGGGGGCTGGTGGAAAAATCCGGCGACTCACTGAAAGACACGGCGGATGTGACGCCGTTTAAGGAAGCGGCGGAAAAGGCCATTTTTGCCGACATCGACCAGACGCTGAAGCGCCTTGATATTGCCTTTGATACCTATTACAACGAACACAGCCTGTATGAAAACGGACTGGTTGACGATGTGGTTTCCGCCCTGCGCGAAAAGGGGCTTGTCTATGAAAAAGAAGGCGCGGTCTGGTTCAAGACAACGGAGTTCGGCCAGGAGCAGGACCGGGTCATCATCAAGAGCAGCGGCGAGCCAACCTATCGTCTGCCGGATATCGCCTATCACCGGGAGAAATTCAAGCGCGGCTATGATTGGATGGTGGACATTTTCGGGTCCGACCATATCGCCACCGTGCCGGATGTGCTGGCCGGCGTCAAGGCCTTGGGTTATGATGAGTCAAAGGTGACGGTCGTGCTTCATCAGTTTGTTACGCTGATGCGGGATGGGCAGCAGGTAAAGATGTCCACCCGCAAGGCCAATTTTGTCACGGTGGACGAGTTGTTGGATGAGGTGGGCGTTGATGCGGCCCGTTTCTTTTTCCTCATGCGCAAGGCAGACAGTCAGCTCGAATTTGATCTCGATCTGGCGACGAAGCAGAGCCAGGAAAATCCCGTTTATTATGTGCAGTACGGTCACGCCCGCCTGGCCAGCATCGCCCGCCAGGCGGAAGAAAAGGGGGTGAAGGCGGGAGAACTGGCGGCTGCGCGGCTTTCCCTGCTGACGTCGCCGGAAGAACAGAAAATTTTAAAGGCCATTGCCGCTTATCCCGCCCTGGTTCAGGACGCGGCGGCGGAACTGGCGCCGCATAAGATAGTCTACTTCCTGCAGGAGCTTGCCGCTCTTTTTCACAGTTATTACAACAAGCATAAGGTGCTGTCCGATGATGCGGCCTTGAGCAGTGCCCGCCTCTGGTTCTGTGAAAGTCTGCGTGTCGTCTTTCACAACGGCCTGGTGCTCCTCGGCATGAGCGCGCCGGAACAGATGTAGGGAAATGGCTGCCGGCAAACGACAGAAGAAGCGCTTTGTCCTTCGTTTTGAACTGGGCATCGGCGGGGTGTTGGGGCTGGGTGTGGTCTGTTTCTGCATTTTTCTTTGGATGTTTCTGCTCGGGGTGTGGAGCGGTCAGACCATCCTTCTTCCCGCGTCGCCGGGCAAAGGCGCGGACCTGCTGACCAGGATGGCCTCCGAATTGTGGGAAAAAAGCAAAAGCATGCAGCAGCACATTCCCCGTTCGCCGGATATGGCGAAAAAAGCGGGAACAGGCGAGGTGGTTGGGCCCTCCCCGGTCATAACGCCGATTGATTCGGATCCGGAGCCGTCGTTCTTTTCGTTGCAGGTTGGTTCGTTTCGCGATAAGAAAAAGGCGCAACGGGATGTGCTGGGCTGGCAGTCCAAAGGGCATGATGCTTTTTATCTTGCGCCCGAAGGGGATACGGATGCCTACCGGGTTTTTATCGGCAGGTTTGAAAAGCTCGCCGATGCCAATGTGCTTGCCGTGAAACTGGAAAAACAGGAGGATGTGCGGGCCTATATTACCCTGCTGCCTGCCTCCAAATTGACCGGCGACACGAAGAAATAAAAAATGGGCAGGCCGCAATCGGCGGAAAATTGCCGCAATAATCACGAGGAGACTTCCGTATGATCCGTAATGCCTGCATGGAGGATGTGAAAGCGATCTACAATCTGCTGCATCATTTTTCCCAGAAGGGTCTTCTGTTGGCCAGGTCTTACAGCTCTCTTTACGATCAGTTGCGGGATTTTCAGGTTTATGCCGTGCAAGAAGAAGACGGAGAGCGCATTGTCGGCGTCGGCGCCCTGCATATCAGCTGGGAAAATCTGGCGGAAATTCGTTCTCTTGCGGTTGACGAAAATTATCAGCGGCGGGGAATAGGCTCGCAGCTGGTTTCTTCCTGCCTGGCGGAAGCGGAGTCGTTCGGCATTCCCCGGGTATTCACGCTGACCTATCAGCCCGAGTTTTTTAAAACCTTGGGTTTTACAGCCATAGACAAAAAAGAACTGCCCCATAAGGTGTGGAGCGATTGCATCAATTGCCCGAAATTCCCCGACTGTAATGAAGAGGCAATGATCTGGCAAAAAAAGGGGTAAGGAGTTTTCATGATTGGACAGGTATTGACCAGGTTTTTCGGCAGTAGAAACGAACGCGTTCTGAAGCAGATTCAACCGCTGGTAAATCGCATCAACAAGCTTGAGCCGGAGATGCAGAAGCTTGATGATTCCGCCTTGGCGGCCAAAACGGTGGAGTTTCGAAGCCGGTTGGAAAAAGGGGAAACCCTGGATGATCTGCTGGTTGAAGCCTTTGCCGTGGCGCGGGAAGCCGCGGTCCGGGTGTTGGGGCTGCGCCCCTATGACGTGCAGCTCATCGGCGGCATTATCCTGCACCAGGGCAAAATCGCGGAAATGAAGACCGGTGAGGGCAAGACCCTGGTGGCCACCCTGCCGGTGTATCTCAACGCCCTGGCCGGCCGCGGGGTTCATGTGGTTACGGTCAATGATTATCTGGCCCGCCGGGACAGTGAATGGATGGGCGGCATCTACCGTTTCCTCGGCCTATCCACCGGCACCATCCTGCACAGCATGGATGATGAGGCGAGAAAGGCCGCCTATGGAGCGGATGTCACTTACGGCACCAATAATGAATTCGGTTTTGACTATCTGCGCGACAACATGAAGTTCCGACTGGAGGATTACTGTCAACGGGACCACTTTTATGCCATTGTCGACGAGGTGGACAGCATCCTCATTGATGAAGCCAGGACGCCGCTGATTATTTCCGGCCCGGCGGAAGTTTCCACCGAGCTTTATTACCATGTCAACAAGGTTATTCCCGGGTTTCAGAAGGATATCCATTACGAGGTGGATGAGAAGGCGAAATCCCTGGCCATGACCGAGGAAGGCGTGGCCCTGGGCGAAAAACTGCTCAACGTGGAGAACCTCTATGATCCGCAGAACATCGAATGGCTCCATCATCTCAACCAGGCACTGCGGGCTCACCACCTTTTCAGTCGCGATGTGGATTATCTCGTGCACGAGGGCGAGGTGGTCATCGTTGATGAATTTACCGGCCGTACCATGCCGGGCAGGCGTTACAGCGATGGCCTCCACCAGGCGCTTGAGGCCAAGGAGGGGGTCAAAATCGAACGCGAAAACCAGACCCTTGCCTCCATCACCTTTCAGAATTATTTCCGCATGTACGACAAGCTGGCCGGCATGACCGGCACGGCGGACACCGAAGCGCCCGAGTTCAAGAAGATTTACAATCTGGAAGTAACGGTCATTCCCACCCATCAGGACATGATCAGGATCGACTACGCCGATGTCATTTACAAAAACGCCAAGGCCAAGTTCCGCGCCGTGGTCCGGGAGATCAAGGAACTGCATGAAAAGGGCCAGCCGATTCTGGTGGGCACGGTTAATATTGAAATTTCCGAAATGCTCTCCGCCATGCTGAAAAAAGATGGGATCAAGCATTCGGTCTTAAATGCCAAACACCATGCCCAGGAGGCGGAAATTGTCGCCGAGGCCGGTCAGAAGGGCAGGGTGACCATTGCCACCAACATGGCCGGTCGCGGCACCGACATCAAACTGGGGCCCGGTGTGGCCGAGCTTGGCGGGCTGCATATCCTCGGCACCGGGCGTCATGAATCCCGCCGCATCGACAACCAGCTCAGAGGCCGTTCCGGCCGCCAGGGCGACCCCGGTTCATCCCGTTTTTATCTTTCCCTGGAAGATGATCTGCTCCGTATTTTCGGCTCGGACCGTATTGCCGGCATCATGGACAAGCTGGGCATGGAAGAGGACGAGCCCATTGAACACACCATGATCAGCAAGGCCATTGAGAACGCCCAGCGCAAGGTGGAAGGCCACAACTTCGACATCAGAAAGCATCTGCTGGAATATGACGACGTCATGAACATGCAGCGCGGGGTGATCTATAAACAGCGCCGCGAGGTTTTGGGCAGTGACAATATCAAGAGCATTATCGAGGACATGCGGGTCGATCTTGTCGCGGCCCTGGCGGCGGAATTCTGCGATGAGAAAATTCCCTCCGAGGAGTGGGAATGGGAGCTGATCCGCGAGCGCGCCTTGGCCACCATGGGACTCAAGCTGGAGCTCGATGAGAACGAGCGCAAGGGCCTCAATGCGAAAACCTTTGAAGAGAAGATCGCGCAGGCAGTGGATGGTGCTTTTGTCGCCAAGGAACAGGAAATCGGCGAAGAAAACATGCGTTATCTGGAAAGGGTGGTGCTGCTGCAGATCGTCGATACCCATTGGAAAGACCATTTGTTGAGCATGGATCATCTCAAGCAGGGTATCGGACTGCGCGGATACGGGCAGAAGAATCCGTTGGATGAGTACAAGAAGGAAGGATACAACCTGTTCATGGAGATGATCCAGCGGGTCAAGGAAAAGACCATATCCACCCTGCTGCTTATTCAGCTGGCTCGGCAGGAGGAGATCTCCCGCCTTGAAGAACAGCAGCTGCAGAAACGGCGGCAGATGGAGATGAGCCGCAGCGATGAGCAGGCGGACACGAAAAAGTCGACGGCCCGCCGGGATGCGGTGAAGGTTGGGCGCAATGCGCTTTGCCCCTGCGGCAGCGGCAAGAAATATAAAAAATGCTGCGGCGAGGCAAATTGAATAGATACGTCGGAAACAAAGGATTTCACAGCGTAATTGACTATGAACGAGACATTGAGTGTTCCAGGATTTAAGGCGGGGGCGGTCAAGGCGGGCATCCGCGGCAAGGACCGGCTCGACGTGGGTTTGATTTATTCGGAAAAACCTGCCGCCGCGGCAGGCGTCTTTACCACCAGTCAGGTGAAGGCCGCGCCGGTGCTGCTTGATATGGAGCACCTCAAATGCGGCCGCGCCCAGGCCATCATCGTCAACAGCGGCATTGCCAACGCCTGTACCGGCGAGCAGGGGATGCACCTGGCCCGCGGCACGGCGGAGGTGGTGGCCGCAGGTCTCGGCATTGACCGGCAGTCCGTGCTGGTTACCTCAACCGGGGTTATCGGCATGCAGCTTGATCTTGCGATTTTCAGCAACTGCATCGGCCGACTTGCCGAAGGGCTTGCCGATACGGGCTTTGCCGATGTCTCCCGGGCCATGATGACCACCGATACGGTGCCCAAGACGGCGCGCCGGGAAATTGTCCTGTCCGGCAAAAAGATCACCATGCTCGGCCTGGCCAAGGGGGCGGGGATGATCATGCCCAACATGGCCACCATGCTGGCTTTCATTGTCACCGACGCCGCAGTGCGGCCCGATGTGCTGCAGGCCATGCTGTCGCAAAGCGTGCGCCATTCCTTTAACGCCATTACGGTGGACGGCGATACCAGCACCAACGACACGCTGCTGCTGCTGGCCAACGGCGCGGCCGGCAGCCCTGAAATTACCGGCACTGATAGCACCGATGCCGCGCTTTTCCAGCAATGCCTGGATGATGTCTGCCTGGATCTGGCCCTGCAGATTGTCCGGGACGGGGAAGGGGCGACCAAGCTCATTACCGTCCAGGTGATGGGGGCCAAAAGCGCGGCTGATGCCGAACGCGCCGCCCGCACGGTGGCCAACTCCAATCTGGTCAAAACCGCCTTTTTCGGCGAGGACGCCAACTGGGGCCGCATTATCGCCGCGCTGGGCCGCTCCGGCGTTATCTTTGATGCCAACCGGGTCGACATCTCATTCGATGATGTGCTGATGGTGCGCAACGGCCTCGGGCTTGGGGCGGAAGAAGAAAAAAAGGCCACCGCCGTCTTGAAGCAAAAGGAATTTTCCGTCATCATCGACCTCAAGGACGGCACGGCACGACACACCATTTATACCTGCGATTTTTCCATCGATTACGTCAAAATAAACGCCGATTACCGTTCCTGATTTTCCGTCATCTTCGCTGTATCCTTATTTTCAGTGCCCGGACCGATTGACCCTGTCCGGGTATTTCCTCCCCCCCCATTTTCCCTCGGATTTGCAGGCGATATCTGCCGTATTTAAAATTTGTTGACAGCAAATATCATTTATCCCTAGACTGTTTACGGGATGTTTTGGTGACACATCGTCCCCGGTTGTTTGCCCGAAAGCCGCAGTGACAAAATAATATCATGATCCGGATGGTGGAAACGGCAGAGCAAAAGGTGCCGGAACGAAACGGCAAAAAGCAGCGGCGGTTTTTTGCGAAAGGCTGCGTAATCTTCAATTCTTCAGAGGGAGGTACGGCATGAAATCCTTGAAGGTTTTTCAGTTGGTCGCGTTCGTCGCGATGCTCGTCATTTTGTCTGCCGGTGCGGCATCGGCCGAGTTCAAGATAGGGGTGCTTGCCAAGCGAGGGGCGGAGGTCGCCATCAAGCAGTGGGGCCCCACCGCGGATTATCTCACCGACAAGCTTGGCGAGAAGGTAACCGTCATCCCGCTCAAGTTTGAAGCGATCGAGCCCATGGTCAAGGACGGCAATATTGATTTCCTCCTGGCCAATTCCTCCTTTTTCGTGGAAATGGAAAAGAAATATAAGGCCCGGGCCATCGCCAACATGGTTAATTCCGTCGGCGGCAAGCCCATGGATGTTTTCGGCGGGGTTATTTTCGTCAAAAAAGACAGCCCGATTCAGACCATCGCCGACATCCGCGGCAAGAAGTTCATGGTGGTAGATTTTTCCTCCTTCGGCGGGGCGCACATGGCCTGGCGCCTGCTGCTGGAAAACGGCATTGATCCGCAAAAAGACACCGCCGCCTTTCTGGAAGGGCAAAAGCATGACAACGTCGTTCTCGCCGTGCTGAACGGGGTGGCGGATGCGGGCACGGTTCGCTCCGATACCCTGGAGCGCATGCAGGAGGAAGGAAAGATCAAAATGGAGGATTTTCGCATCATCAACCAGATCCACGATGATTTCCCCTTTGTGCACAGCACGCAACTCTATCCGGAATGGCCCATGGTGGCCTTGGCCCACGTCGGGGAAGACGCGGCAACCAAGGTGGCGGAGGCGCTGAAGGCGATGCCGGCCGATTCCCCGGCCGCCAAGGCCGGCAAGATCTTCGGCTGGAAGGAGGCGGGTGATTACGCCAGCGTGCGGGAATGTTTGACTGTCATCAAATACGGGCCCTTTGCCCAGTAATTTTTTTTTTGAATTTTCCGGCGGAGGATGATGGTGAAGAAAGAAAGCGGCATAACAGTAAAATTCATGACCAGTGTGGTGATTGTCAGCGCGCTTCTTTTTGCCGCACTTACCTTTGTCATCATTCAAAATTCCGCCAGAGCACAGCGCGCTCAGGTGGAGGAGTTCAAGGGTGTTATCCGGGAACTCCTCAGCCGGGAAAAGAAAACCCTGCAGGATAAACTGCTGGAAAAGGGCAAATCGCTGGCCGGGCTGCTGTCCATGAATTCGGTGGCGCTGATTCTCGGCTATGATTTTGATTCCCTGCAGAAAATGGCGGACAATGCCGGCCGGGACAGTGATGTCAGTTATGTCCTCTTTCTCGGCAAGGATGGAAACCCGTTAACCAAGGCAGTTGAGGATAAAGAAAAAGGACTGGAAGTCCTCACCGCGCCGATCGTTTTTGAGGGGGAGGAGATCGGCACGGTTGAACTTGGTCTCAGTCTTGCCTTGATCGGCCAAAAAGAAATCGAGGCCGCTGAACGGAACAAAAAACTGGATGCCGAAGCTGATGTCTCCCTGCGCCAGGCGAGCCGGAATTTGATGTATGCCGTGCTGGTCAGTGCGGTTGTCGGTGTTTTCATCCTTTGTCTGGTGATTTATTTCTGTCTGAAACGGTATGTGGTGAAGCCGGTGGAAAAGGTCGCCGCAAGTCTCACCTTCGGCGCCGATGAGGTGACGGACGCCTCTCTCCAATTGGAAAGTTCCGGCCAACTGCTGGCTGCCGGCGCTTCAAGCCAGGCCGCCTCGCTGGAGGAAACTTCGGCCGCCCTTGAAGAACTGGTGGCCATGACCAGAAAAAATTCCGAAAATTCCCGCCATGGAGATGAACTGATGCGGGAGGCGCAGCAGGTGGTGAATCAGGCAAATCTCTCCATGGAGCGGCAGACCGAGGCCATGTCCGCCATCTCCCGTTCAAGCGAGGCGACATCGAAAATCATCAAAACCATTGATGAAATCGCCTTTCAGACAAATCTTCTGGCTTTGAATGCCGCGGTCGAAGCCGCCCGGGCCGGTGAAGCCGGTGCGGGTTTTGCCGTGGTGGCGGATGAGGTGCGCAATCTTGCCATGCGGGCTGCCGCTGCGGCCAAGGATACGGAAAAACTGATTGAGGGCATTGTCAAGCAGGTTCATGAGGGGACGGATATTGTTCATCAGACCAATGAAGAGTTCGGTCAAATGTCGGAAAAGATCGCCAAGGTGGCGACCCTGGTCAGTGAAATAGCCGGGGCCTCCAAGGAGCAGGCCGTTGGCTTTGACCAGGTCAGCGCGAGCATGGTGGAAATTGATCGAGTGACCCAGGATACGGCGGCAAATGCCGAGGAATCGGCAAGCGCCGCAACCGAGATGCATGCGCAGGCCGCCAATCTCGCCAATCTGGCGGTGGACTTGCTGGCCCTGGTCAAAGGAGACAAAGGCGCGGCAAAAGAGAAAAACTTCAGGGGCGAAACGGAGCAGAAGGTGGCGGCCAAACCTGTCGTGAAACCCCGGGTGCGGGCCATTGCCGAAAAGCCGGCGGTGTCGGATGATTTTGAGGAGTTCTGACCGGGAAAGCCGCCGGCATAAAAAAGCGGTGTCCTGATCCAGGCACGGCACAAAGGGCGGTCACGAAATGCTCATGCCGGAAGAGCTTGTTTCATGACGGATCCTGGTCAGCTGTTGTATTTTTCCTCACAGGAAAGCAGCAGCTCCTTCTGGGTATCGGCAAGCACCGCTTTGGCCTGCTTGATGTCCTCGCCGATCTGTCGGGCCAGTTCCGTAACCCCGGAAAATTTCTTTTCCGGTCGCAGGAATCGGAGCAGGTTGATTTTGATCGGTTTGCCGTAAATGTCCTGATTGAAGTCAAAGATGTGGGTTTCAGCGGAGAGCTGTTCTTCTCCGAAGGTGGGGTTGTAACCGATGTTCAGCACCCCGCCGTAGCATTTGCCGTCGTAAATCACCTGGGTCACATACACTCCATGTCTGGGGCAAAGATCCTCCTCGGAAATATGCAGATTGGCGGTGGGGAACCCCAGTTCCGTTCCTCCCCGCTGTTTGCCCCGTTTCACCTCTCCCCTGATCTGGTAGGCGCGGCCGAGCAGTTTCTTGACATCACTCATTTTGCCCGAGCTGACAAGTTCGCGAACCTTGGTGCTGCTGGCGAGCACGCCATCCACGTAAAAAGGTTCAACCACGGTGACCGGGAAATTTTTCAGATCTCCCTGCTGTTTCAAAAAGGAGATGTCGCCTGCCCGTCCTTTGCCGAAGGCGTAGTCATAGCCGACGACAAGTTCCCTGAGGCCGATTGTCCCGATGAGGACCTGGTCGACAAAGTCCTCTGCCCGGGTGGCGGCAAATTGTCGGGTAAAGGGGATGATGATCAGCACGTCAAGGCCGGCGAGCTCAATGAGCTCACGTTTCTGCTCGCAGTTGGAAATGAGTTTGATGCCGATATCCGGCCGGACAACCTTGAGCGGATGCGGGTTGAAGGTGATGGCGACACTGGTGCCGTTATGCTGGTAAGCCTTGCTCATGACTTCGCTGAAGAGCATCTGGTGGCCGAGGTGAACCCCGTCAAAGTTGCCGATGGTGACAAAGGGGTTCGGGAGAGGTGCGGTTATGTCGGAAAGGTCTGTGTAAATTTTCATGGACCCATGATAATCAGAGAACCGCAATCCCTCAAGGATGAAAATCATCGGTGTTGCAAAAAGTCGTGTGAAAAAGACTTGACAAGAGAGCGGAAAAGTCGTTAAAAAGATCGCTCATCACAGCCGAAGTGGCGGAATTGGTAGACGCGCTAGGTTCAGGGTCTAGTGTCTGTATGGATGTGCGAGTTCGAGTCTCGCCTTCGGCACCATTTGCAAGAGATAAGCCCGTAACTTTTTTAGTTACGGGCTTTTTTTTGTCCATTTTCATGCCGGACTTTGATGTGCTTCACCATGATGGCCGCGGTGATATGGACACGAAGGCCCTTCTGTTTCCACTTGACCAACAGAGCCTCTTTTTACTAAGCTACAACAGAAGCAATGAAATTTGATGCGACCCCGCCCGAAACGGCCGGGCGTTTCCCCTCTTTGCCCGAGAGAGCCATGTACTCACCTTTCATCGAATTGACCTACAATCTTGCTGTCCTGGTGGCCATGTGCGCAATGTCGGGTTTTGTCAGGCAGCGGTGGGGGAACAAGGGGCGGGGGGCGATTCTTCAGGGGGTGCTCTTCGGTTCGGCGGCGTTGATCGGCATGCTGCGTCCTTTGATCCTGGAACCGGGATTCATCTTCGACGGCCGGTCCGTGGTCATCAGCCTCTGTGGTTTGTTCTTCGGTCCGACGGCTGTGGCCGTTGCGGGTGGCATGGCCGCTGTTTACCGGATCATTCTCGGAGGCATCGGCCTCTATACGGGCGTGCTCATCATCGCCTCATCGGCGCTGCTTGGCCTTGTTTTTCACTTTCGCTGGCATCGCAGGGACGAACCGTTGACCGCGAAACGATTGCTGGGTGTCGGTTTCCTGGTCCATCTGGTCATGCTCCTTCTGATGTTCACCCTGCCCGCGGGGAAAGGTCTTGAGGCCATCACGCGACTTGGCCTGCCGATTCTTTTCATCTATCCCCTGGCCACGCTCGTCATCGGCAAGCTCCTTTTTGCTCAGGAAGCGGGAATTCGCTCCATGGAGGCCCTGCGGTTGACTCGTATCAGCGTTGAGGCCGCATCGGATGCCCTTTTCTGGATGACGCCCGATGCCCGCATCGTGGATGTCAATGAGGCGGCGTGCCGTTCGCTTGGCTATAAACGGCAGGAATTGCTCCTGTTGCGTGTTCCGGATGTTGATATCCTCTACGACGTCGAGAAATGGCAACAGCATTTTCAGGAACTTCAGGCGCAGGGCACCCTGATTTTCGAGTCCGAGCACCGCAGGAAAAACGGCAGTGTGGTGCCGGTGGAAATTGTCGCCAATTATGTCCGGGTCGGAAACGATGAATATGACTGTGTCTTTGTCCGCGACATCAGTGAGCGCAAACGGGCGGAAGAGGAACGGGCGGAAATGGAAGCACGATTGCGCCAGTCCCAGAAAATGGAGGCAATCGGCACCCTTGCCGGTGGCATTGCCCATGACTTCAATAATATTCTCTCAGCTATCTTCGGCTATACGGAACTTGCCATTGTCGAGGAAGATCCCGAAGAGCGCAGACAGGAACTCGAGCAGGTCCGCTTGGGGGCGGAAAGGGCCAAGGAGCTTGTCAAGCAGATCCTTGCCGTCAGCCATAGAACAGAGCATGAGCGACGGCCGTTGCGGGTCGCCTTGGTCATGAAGGAAGCCATGAAGATGTTGCGCTCCTCAATCCCGACGACTATTGACATCCGGCAGAACATAAACTCGCAAGGCACGGTGCTGGCTGATCCCACACAGATTCATCAGATTGTCATGAATCTGTGCACCAATGCCTACCAGGCCATGCGGGAAAACGGCGGAACCCTTGCCGTTTCCTTGGACGAAATTGATATTTTGGAGAAAAATGAGGCGTATGGTGACTTGGTGCCGGGCAGATACCTGCAGTTTGAGGTCCGCGACACGGGAAGCGGTATCAACCCGGAGATACGGGATAAGATCTTCGAACCCTACTTTACCACCAAAAAAACAGGGGAAGGAACAGGACTTGGTTTGGCGGTGGTACTCGGTATCGTCAAAAGTCACCGCGGTCATATCACCGTCTCCAGTGAACCGGGGGGGGGGACAACCTTTCGCGTCTATCTGCCCTTGGTGAAAGCGCAGGCTGTTGAACCGCATGTCGCACGCCCCCTTGCTGATCCGTCTGATTACACCGGCAAGGGCGAACGTGTTCTGTTTGTCGATGACGAAGCACAGATTCGTGAGTTTGCGGACAGGCTTTTTTCATTGCACGGCTACCGGGGGACGACTTGCGCGAATGGGGTACAGGCCTTGGAGGAATTTCAAAACCACCCCGACCAATTCGACCTCGTGATAACGGATATGACCATGCCGTCTATGACCGGCGTAGAGCTTGCGGCAAAAATTCTCGGAATCAGGCGGGATATGCCGATCATTCTCTGCACGGGGCAAAATGAACTTGTTAGTAAAGAAAAGGCGTTGGCCATCGGCGTTGTTGATTACCTGATCAAGCCGGTTTCCACGCGCGATTTTCTTTTTGCCGTCCGCAATGCCCTTGATAAAAAGTCCCTGCCTCCCGCCGGAATCAAGTGAACGTGAACTGATCCCCCCATGGGGCGCTGATGCATAATCAGCAATGGTGGATGCGGGAAAAGTCGTTTGCTTAACACACAGGCCCGGGCGGCAAAGGCAACCATTATTTTGACATGAATTTCTTTGTGGCTTTGCCCCTCAGGCGTCAAAGTTCACGTGCGTGCGGGATCATTATCCTTGAAGGGGTGAAATGAAGTGCCGGAAATGTGACAGTGAAAATGCCGCCGGCGCAAATTACTGCCGGCATTGCGGGGAGCAATTGACCCAGGTGAAAAAACGGTCGTTGCTCCCCGCTGTTTTCCTGGTGGTGCTGGCTTTCGGGCTGTCCGTCTGCATACTTTCTTTTTTCAAAAACATCCTTTTCCCTTTCCCGGAGTCAATGGAGCAGGAGCGGGAAATCGGGAGACCGGCTGCTACCGGCCCGCGGGAAAATACGCGACAGGAAAGCGGAGATAAAACTGAAATTGCCGGCCGTGGTGATTTTGTAAAGGAATTGCCGGCCAAAACAGCGATTCGGGAACCGTCTGCTTCCGCGCCGATTGCCGATGAGACGCCGCAAAATCCGCCAATCGGCCTTGTCACCCTCTTTGATCCGTGGGGCAATGAAATCGCCGTTGTCTCGGCCGTGGTGGTTGATGGACGCTGGCTGGCCTTGCCGGTTCGTTTTTGTTTGGGCGCGGTGCGCTGGTCATTTCGGGATATTCATGGCCGATTTGCGGCGGAAATCAGGGACGGCCTGTGGTTGCAAGACACTGCCGTCGCCCTCTGGCGTTTGGACCGGTCTTTGCCGGGAGAAAGCCTGCCGCTGGCCCCTTGGCGGGAGAAGGAGGAGACCCTTTGGCGCTCCCTGGTTTCAGAAAAACGGCTGTCAGGGCTTTCCTTGGTACCGGATTGGGTTCAGGGTGATTTTTTGCATGTCACGGTCCCGCAAATGGACGATGAACCGGGTGTTTTCCTGCAGCAGGGCAGGGTGGTTGGCTGGAGCTTCGGCGCGGGATTTGAGGGTGGGTATCTGTGGGGCAGACCTTGGTTGGGAGACGCCGAGGAAAAAATAAATAGAACGGTCGCCGATTTTTATGAAACGACTTTTGCCGGCGGCCGGGAAGAGAAGTTTGCCATGGCCATGGCCATGGGTGACGAGGCGCTGCCCGCTGAGCGATTGCGTGCCTTGATTGACGCATTTTTGTCTCCTCCCAAAGCGGCTGCCGAGGAAAGCTTGTTTTTTTTGCAGCCGAACGCTCTCCTTTCCGAGGTACGGCTGCTGGCCCTGGAGATTTTCAATCAGGGGGACACGGCGACCCTGATTGATCTGCTTGATGCCAAGGTTGTCGGCCAGATGCGGGATGAACTGCTGCTTGAGATTGCCGTGCAGGTTCGGGTCGTTGAATGGGGCTATGAAAAAAGCCTGGATTTCCTGGAAGAATCGCTGGCTGATTTTCCGGATGGCCGGGCTTCGACAAACCTGCAGGAACTGCATTTGCAACTGTATCGCCTCTGGGCGGATGCGGAGCTGTCCCACGGCAGGAGTGACAGGGCGGGCGCGGTTCTGGCGCGGGGGAGAATGCTTTTCGCCGATGATCCCGTTCTCCATCTGATCGAGGTTGCCCTTTTTGTTTCCCTGGGAGATTGGGAAACTGCCGAAGATCTGCTGTGGCGGCGTCAATATCCGCCCTCGCTGCAGGACAGGTTCACCCTGCTGGCTGATGCCGTTTCCGAGCTGAAAATGCGCGAGGGCAAGATCGTCATTTCCTTTCCGCCGGGAGCGCACCAGATCCATGTGACGACAACCGTCAACGGCAGGGCCGAACTTCCCTTTCTGATCGACACCGGGGCGTCATTTGTCGCTGTTCCGGCGGCGTTTCTTGGTCGAATCGGCCTGGAAATCAATGAGCAGACACCCCGTCGCCTGGTTGCCACCGCCGGAGGAATGAAGGTTGTCCGGGAGGTGACGCTGGACTCTGTTGAACTGCAGGGCTGGGTTGTCCGTGATGTGCCCGCCTTTGTCATTGACGGCAGCGGGGTGGGTGAATTTGGTCTGCTGGGGCTTAATTTTCTTAATAGATTCAAGATGCAGCTTGATTCCGACAAGGGAGTGCTTATATTGAACCCTCAGTAACATTCGGCTAACCTTTTTTTACGCCCAGGGTGCGCGGGGCGCGATGCGCATTGTCCCCCCTGGCCGGAAGGACGCGGCAGCGTTGACCCTTGTGTCGGAAAATGAAAACTGGGTTTCCCTGGCCCACATTAAAAAATACCAGCAGGCCTATATCTGGTCGCTGGTGCTGCAGTCCGTCAATGTCCCGCATCGTCTGGTCAGGGAGTCCAATTACTGGCTGCTCAGTGTGGATGAACGGGACAAATCTTTTGCC
This sequence comes from Desulfobulbaceae bacterium DB1, assembly GCA_001914235.1. Taxonomy (NCBI): domain Bacteria; kingdom Pseudomonadati; phylum Thermodesulfobacteriota; class Desulfobulbia; order Desulfobulbales; family Desulfobulbaceae; species Desulfobulbaceae bacterium DB1. The sequence goes on along the minus strand of MQUF01000003.1, from coordinate 107,511 downwards.
ATCAGTCATATTGCCGCTTTTGAGCGGGAAAACAGAAACTGGCCCCCCCGGAAAGAGGAGCCTGTCGGGTTTTTTTCCTTCCGGGAGAGACAGCCGCCCACCCTGCTGCTCATGGGGTTTCTCCTGATCTTTTACTGGGTCACCGGGCCATGGCGGGACGGCAGCCCCTGGTTTCAGGCAGGTGCGGTGAATTTAGAACAGATTGTCAACCACGGCCAGTGGTGGCGTCTGCTGACCGGACTGACCCTGCATGCCGACCCGGTGCATGTGCTGGGCAATGTCATCATCGGTGGCATGGTGATCCATTTTCTCTGCAAAATACTGGGCAGCGGCCTTGGTTGGCTGCTTGTGCTGGCCGCCGGAATCCTCGGCAACAGTTTAAACATCTTTCTCCGTGCGGAGCAGCATCTGTCCGTGGGATTTTCCACCGCCGTCTTCGGCGCCATCGGCATTTTGACCGGTCTTGAGCTGAAAAGGCAACTCCGCCTGCAGGGAATTATTCTGCCCCTGGGCGCGGGACTCAGCCTGCTCGCCATGCTGGGCAGCAGCGGCGAAAGAACCGATCTGGGCGCCCATTTCTGGGGGCTGCTTGCCGGGGTGGCCATCGGCTTTCTTGCCGCTTTGTTCCCGAATTTCCTGACATGGAGCAATTCCTGGAAGCGCCAGTTCTGCTTCCTGATGTCGACTCTTCTACTCGTTATCGGCGGCTGGTGGCTTGCCTTTTCTTGATAAAAATGGTGTAATGAAAAACACAGTGTTTGTCGGGGCTGCCCTTTACAATGCGGCCATGCCGGCGAGCTGATCTCTTCAATTTGAAACAGGAACGAAAAATGGCATTCGACGATCAACAACCACCGTGGGGTCAGAAAAAGCGTCCCACCTCTCCGGAAGATATCCTTGCCGGTTTTTTGAAAAAGATCAAAGACAGCTTTGAGAACCGCGGAGGGCAGGGCAACGGCGGGGGTGAGACTCCTTCCTCGTCTCCAGGCACGCCGCCGAACATCGGCGCCGGCATCATGAAAATTGTCGCCATTGTCGCGGTCGTCTTCATCATTCAGATCCTCTATTCGTCCTTTTACACCATCCAGCCGGGTGAAAAAGGCGTGGTTCTGCGGTTCGGCAAGTTCAATAAGCTTGCCTCCTCGGGGCTCAACTTCAAGGTCCCCATCATTGACGATGTGGTCAAGGTTGATGTGGAGACGGTGCGCAAACTGGAATTCGGCTTCCGCACCAAGGTTCCGGGGGAGAAATCGATCTATGTCAAGGAAGGTCTTGATGTGGAATCGCTGATGCTGACCGGGGATAAGAACGTCATTGATGTCGAATGGATTGTTCAGTACAAGGTTGCCGATCCCTTTCATTTCGTTTTCAAGGTGCGGGATGTGGATCAGGCGGTGCGCGATATCGGGGAAATGGTTATTCGCCGCGTTGTCGGTAATCAGGATTTTGATTACGTGCTGAGCAATCGCGAGATCCTTGAGGCATCGATCGCCAAGGATTTGCAGGGAAATCTGAACCGCTACGAAAGCGGTGTCAATATCCTTGCGGTCAAACTCCAGGATATCAACCCGCCGGACACGGTCAAGCCCGCTTTCAACGAGGTTAATGAAGCGGATCAGGAAATGAAGCGCATGGTCAACGAGGCGGAACAGACGTACAACAATGTTATTCCCAAGGCCCGCGGTGACGCCAAGAAGGTGCTGGAGGAGGCGCACGGCTATGCGGTTGAACGAACCAACCTGGCCAAGGGTGAAACCAGCCGTTTTCTCGCCATTCTCGAGGAATACAAAAAGGCCGAGGACGTGACCCGCAAGAGGATGTACCTGGAGACCATGCAGAAGGTGCTGCCGACAGTGACGGATGTTTATGTCATTGACAAGCAGCAGCAGGCGATACTGCCTTTTCTTGATTTGACCTCGACCCGCAAATCTTCGGATCAAAAAGCGCAGCCGCAGTAAAAAAACTGCTGCATCGCAGGAGTGTGAACGGCATCAGGGGCCGGGATGAAATGGGTGGAGAGGTCATGACCATTTTCGGGGCCTCTCAATGAAACTCTGTCAATGAGTCAAAGGGAGAATACAGTGAATATCTTTGTGCGTTATATTTTGATTGCCCTTGTGGTTGGCGCGGGCATCACCGTTTGGGACGGTTTTTATATCCTGCCTGAAGGGCAGCAGGTGGTGGTGACCCAGTTTGGTGCTCCGGTCGGCACGCCGGTGACCGAGGCGGGACTCAAGTTCAAAACACCGTTTATCCAGGATGTGCGGTTTTTTGAAAAAAGGGTGATGATCTGGGATGGCGATCCCAATCAGATCCCCACCAATGACAAGACCTTTGTCTATATCGACGCCACCGCCCGCTGGCGCATTTCCGATCCGCTGCGTTTTCTCCAGTCGGTCAATAATGTCACCCGGGCCCAGACCATTCTTGATGATATCATTGACAGTACCATCCGGGACATGGTGAATAAAAACGATCTGGTGGAAATTATCAGAAGTTCCGACTGGGTTCCCGGCACGATCAAAAGTTCGGTTGCCGAAGCGGAGGTGGCAAAGCCGATCAAGCTTGGCCGCGACAAAATTTCCCAGATGATTTTTGAGTCGGCCGCCAAGCTGACTCCCGAGTACGGTATTGAACTGGTTGACGTCATGTTCAAGCGGGTCAATTATATCGACAGTGTGCGCCAGAAGGTTTATGAACGCATGATTTCCGAAAGGAAGAGGATTGCGGCGGAAAAGAGATCCCTTGGTGAAGGCCAGAAGGCGGAAATTCTCGGCAAGGTGGATCGTGAGCTGAAGGAGATCACCTCCCTGGCAACCCGCAAGGCGCAGGAAATCAAGGGAAAGGCCGATGCGGAGGCGGCGGGAATTTATGCCGAGGCCTACGGCCGCGATCCTGAGTTTTATGCCTTTTCCAAGAGCCTGGAGGCCTACCAGAACACCATCGGCGGTAATACCCGGTTGATTATTTCTTCCGATTCCGAGTTTTACAGATACCTGGATGAGCTGAAGTAAGAGGTTTTATTCCGTTTCCCGGCAACTGAATTTTCTGAAAGCACGCTTCGAGTAACTCAAAAAAGTATTTGTTTCCTGCATGGTATTGCAACTCGGGAATCAGCTTTCAATATCCTCGGGATACGCGGGGCGCTGTCTCTTGGCATCATAAGGGACGCGCCCTTTTTTATGCAGTTCTTCCTGCAGGGGAAGCAGATCCGCTTCGGTGTGCAGTTTGCTCTTGCCGGTGATGGTGAAGCGGCAATTGCATCTGGTCAGTTGCCCGTCGCACCAGGGGCAGACCTCCACCGGGCAGCCGAGGGCGTGCAGTTCGCCGTCCGCGGCCGAACAGACCGGGCAGAGTTCCTCATCCGCATGGGCGGGGGTATACGGGGAAAAACTGGAAATATCCGCCAATTCTTTGGCGCTTTCCTCCTGATCCCGATAGCCGAAAAAGTCCCGGACGTCACTGTCCCAGATTCCCTCCGCGCTGCTGCCGAGAAATTCCGCATCCTCCTGGCTCACCATGTAGAGATAGTTGTTGATGCCTGTGACGGCGCAGAGGAGAAACAACCCTTCTTTTCGTGCCAGAACGTGGACGGCGCTGATGGCGTCATCCAGCCCTTCCGGCAGATAACTGTAGAAAGAATGAAAAAGATTGAGGGCAATGCGGTCGCCGTCGTATTTTTCCAGCAGGGCCAGCGCCTGCTCCCGCTCTTCAGGTGGGACGGCATATTGCATGAGTAATTTGATTTCCTTGATTTTGTCGCTTAGCAATGTCGTTCTCCGCGAGTTTTGATTCCGGTGCCGATCGCCTCGATCCAGCGTCTGGTTTCCCTGGCGATGTCGTCTGCCTGGGTCAGGGCGGTGACAACGGCAATGCGTTTGGCCCCCAGCGCGGTCAGCCCTGCCACATGCGGGAGTTTGATGCCGCCCATCACGGTGAAGGGCAGGTCGGAAAGAGAGGAGTAGTCGGTGATGGCTTGTTCGCCGATAAATTCCGTCAGACCTGCTTTGGTCGATGTGGGAAAAAGCGGGCCGATATTGTAATAGCTCGCCCCCCGCTCCCTGGCGGATGCTGCTTGTTCGCGGCTGTTGGCCGATACGCCGATGAGCAGGTCCGGGGCCAGCCGCCGTATTTCCTCGGCAGGCAGGTCGCTGTTGCCGAGATGCACGCCGTCGGCCGAGACAAGCAGGGCGATGTCGACCCGGTTGTTGACGATAAGCAGGGCGCCAGCCGCGCTGGTTTTTTTTCGGAAAACCAACGCCTTGGCAAACAGGATGCGGTCGTCGGAAATTTTATCCCGCAGCTGCACGATGCGTGCGCCTCCGGCAAGAACCCCGTCAAGCCACTGTTCGTCGCTTCGTCCGCGGGCGAGTTTTTCGCAGGAAACCGGATAGACGGTAACCTGCTCGATAAATTGTGCCAGTCGTTGCTGGTAGATGCTGCTTGGCGGTGTCACTTTGCGGTTATTCCAGTTTGGGTTTCGCTTGGCTCTAACTCGTTGAGATGACATGGGTTACATATTATTGGTTGAAAGTTGTGGTAAACTTTCCTATAATCCGCCTTTTATAATGAGTTAAACAGCATTCGTCAATCTCTGATGCGTGTGCGAGAAAGGATAGCAATATGCTTAATAAGTTTATTACCGATAAAAAGGCGCAGCTGACAATCGACGGGAAAACCTATAACCTGCCGATTATTGTCGGGTCGGAAGGGGAAAAGGCCATTGACATCAGAACGTTGCGAGCGGAAACCGGCTATGTGACCATTGATTCGGGCTACATGAACACCGGTTCCTGCGGCAGTCAGATCACCTATCTGGACGGGGAAAAAGGGATTCTCAACTACCGCGGGTATGCCATCGAGGATCTGGCGGATAACTGCACCTTTGTCGAGGTCGCCTATCTGCTGGTGCACGGTTCTCTGCCCACCCGTCAGGAGCTGGGTAATTTCAGCACCATGCTGGGCCGTTTCGCCCTGCTTCATGAGGATATGATTCATTTTTTTGATCATTTTCCTCCATATGCCCCGCCCATGTCCATCCTGTCCTCAATGGTCAACTCGCTTTGTAATTTTTATCCGGAGATGGCGGCCAATCCCCTGGACAATATTGATCTCATGAGCGCGCGGCTTATTTCCAAGATCAGGACCATTGCCGCCTTTTCCTATAAGAAGTCCATGGGGCAACCTCTGGTTTATCCGCGCCATGATTATTCCTATTGCGCCAATTTTCTCAACATGATGTTTGATTCTCCGGTGCAGCCCTATGTGGTGAATGACGCCGTGGTGTCCGCCTTGAACAAGCTGCTCATTCTTCATGCCGACCATGAACAGAATTGTTCCACCTCCACCGTGCGTCTGGTCGGCAGCGCCAGGGTCAATCTCTACGCCTCAATTTCCGCGGGTATCAACGCCCTCTGGGGTCCCTTGCACGGCGGCGCCAACCAGGCGGTGATCGAAATGCTTGAGGAGATCTATGAAAATGGCGATGATTACCGGAAATATATTGAAAAGGCGAAGGATCCCAAGGATCCTTTCCGGCTGGTCGGCTTCGGTCATCGGGTTTATAAGAGCCATGATCCACGTTCCCGCATCATCAAGGGCGCCTGTGACAAGGTGCTTGAGGCGCTTGGTTTCAAAGGAGATCCTTTGCTTGATATCGCCCGCGAGATTGAGGAGGTGGTTTTGAAGGATGACTATTTTATTGAACGCCATCTTTATCCCAATGTGGACTTTTACAGCGGTATCATCTATCGGGCCATCGGCATCCCCAACAATATGTTCACCGTTATGTTCGCCCTGGGGCGTCTGCCGGGATGGATCGCTCACTGGACGGAGATGTGGGATGATCCGAACTGGCGCATCGGACGGCCGCGTCAGATTTATACCGGTCCGACACGCAAAGCCTTTGTTCCCATTGATGAGCGGAAGTAGTTTTTCCGCCATGTTGGAAAGGTGCGAATCATCCCCGGCTTTGGCCGGGGATTTTTTTTGAAAAAAAATTTAAGTAAGGCCTCCGTTTTTCCGATAAGAATAATGATTGGCATGTCCACTGCTTTTTTGACCTGTTGTGCCGTGAAGCCATTTTCGGAAATTAACGTGGCATGCGAGGCCGTGGCCAATTGGTTGGGCTGTAATGGGTATTTCGCCACGGCCCGACAAATTTTCGGGAGTTGCTGCTATGACCGGATTAAGTGCAATATTTACCCGGATCTCCTCCCCTGCGGCACCGAGCGGAAGTGGTTTTTCCGGGGTTCCCGGGCAAACACCGGAGCCGCGGGACAACGGCAATGCCGGTGATGTTTTTGAGCGGGGTCTTTCCTGGAAAAACAAAGCGACCGCCGAGAGCGGCGGACTGTTTTCCTCCGGATGCCGGTGCGGGAATTGCCTGCAGTGCGCGGCGCGCGTCTATGCGGCTCAGGATCAGCGGCTTGCGGCGGAAAAGGGCACCGGCGTTACGGATGATGCCGACGAAACGGATCTGTCCGGCTCCCAAATGGCTGCGGGGCAGGATGGCGACCAATCGACCGAAGAAACAGACGCGGCTCGGTCCGTGACCTCTTCGCAGCCCAAGGGGCGTGACGGCGAGCCCCTTTCTGCGGAAGAGGTGACACTGCTCATGGAACTGAAAAAAGCTGACGGTGAGGTCCGCGCTCATGAGCAGGCCCATCTTGCCGCGGCGGGCGGCCTTGCCAAGGGCGGGGCCAACTTCTCCTATAGAAGAGGACCGGATGGCCGCAATTATGCGGTTGCCGGTGAGGTGTCGATTGATACCTCTAAAGGTGACACACCGACGGAAACCATATCCAAGATGGATCGGGTCAGATCAGCGGCACTGGCGCCCGCTGATCCTTCCCCGCAGGATCGAAAAGTGGCACAGGCTGCTTCCGTGGTCAAAAGCGAAGCCGTGAAAGACTTGCGCCTGGAAAAAATAGAAGCCGATACCCGGGAGAAGATTGTCGATGAATCCTCCGGCGAAGAAGCCGATGCCGATGCAGCCGGGACGTCATCAACGGAAAACGAAAAAATGTCGGGGACGACATCTGTTGCAATGAAAGGGATTGCCAGTTACCGCTCCGTGCCTCAGGGGCAGGGAGCATATCATCTGACAGTTTGATTTTACCCCGCTGTTCATCCATTAGAGGCTGCCGCACATGACCCGGTAATTTTCGCATTCACGGCGGTTTATGAACGGGCAGGCTTCCTTCATGAACCACTGCGCTTTCGGACACCAATATCGGTTTTTAAACGGTTCGTTGCAGCCGTTTTTTGAGAGCTGCATTCTTTCGCGTCTCCCGCTTGTCACCTTGTTGTCGCTGATCGAAAATTTCCAGATCTGTGCCATTTTCTTCCCTCCCTGGAAAAAAAATTGCTCTTACACCTCTCATCGGCACCCTTTCCGGATAGCTTAAACCCCTTGTTGACTATATTTATGGGGTGTGGTAGAAAAATTCCTTGTCTGTTTTTTAACTGTCTTCCCGTGCAGAAAACAAAGGATCAGAAAAATGCGTACGGATATTGTGCATATAGGTGCTGGTGAACTGACTTACGAAATTCGTAATATTGTCAGTGTCGGAGAAAAATTACAGAAGCTTGGAATGTCGACCTATTGGGAAAATATCGGTGATCCGGTGGCCAAGGGTGAAAAAATTCCGACCTGGATGAAAGAGATAGTCGCGGAACTGGCGATGGAGGATCTCAGCTACGGCTACAGCCCGACCCGGGGCATGCTGGAAACCCGGCAGTTTATCGCCGAGAGGACCAATGCGCGCGGCGGGGCGCAGATAACGGCGGACGATATTCTTTTCTTTAACGGGCTTGGTGACGCCATCACCAAAATTTTCGGTTTGCTTCGTCCCACCGCCCGGGTGGTTGTGCCGACCCCGAGCTACACCACCCATTCCTCCGCCGAGGCGGCTCATGCCGGCGACAGGCCGGTGACATATATGCTTGATCCGGAAAATAACTGGTATCCGGATCTTGATGACCTGGAGAAGCGGATCAAATATAATCCCGCGGTTGCCGGCATTTTGATCATCAATCCCGACAATCCCACCGGCGCGGTTTATCCGGAGTCCATTCTGCGGGGCATGGTGGATCTGGCGCGGCGGTATGATCTTTTTGTCATCTGTGATGAGGTGTATCACAATATCGTTTATAACGGCAAGAAAACCGTGCCCATTTCCGACATTGTCGGCGATGTGCCGGCCATCGCCATGCGCGGCGTTTCCAAGGAGATGCCATGGCCGGGGTCACGCTGCGGCTGGATCGAGGTGTATAACGGTCACAGTGACCCCATGTTTGAAAGCTATGTGAAATCGATCCTCAACTCAAAAATGGTGGAGGTTTGCTCGACAACCCTGCCGCAGAAAGCGCTGCCCCGCATTGTCAGCCATCCGGAGTATGGGAATTATCTGGCCGAGCGGGTGGAGCGGTATGAACAGTGTTCCAATATCGCCTATGAGGCGCTGAAGGATCTTGACGGGGTGCTGGTGAACCGTACCAACGGGGCCTTTTACATGAGTGTGGCGTTCCGTGACGGGGTATTGAATCACCGGCAGACGCTGGAGATAGAAAACAGCCAGGTGCAGGCGGAGATAGAAAGGCTGGTCAGCCAGCCCGGAATTTCCCTTGATAAGCGTTTTGTTTATTACCTGCTGGGCGCGACCGGGGTCTGTGTTGTGCCTCTCTCATCCTTTGCCACGCCGATCCAGGGATTCCGGGTAACCCTGCTGGAAAGAAATGAAGAGAAGTTCCGCCTGATTTTTGCAACCATCGCGGACAGCATCAAAAAATATCTCGCCTCGTGAGCATGATGCGGGAGCTGAAAAGCTCCCGCGTCTCTTGAACGTCATTTTTTTGTTCAGTCATATGCTCCAGCCGTCTGCCTGCCGATGGGAGTCAACAGGACAGGGTCCATGCGGCGCAGCAGTTCCATTTTTCTCAGCTTCCGGCCGTCGATTTCTCCGTTGATATTGATAATAATCAGTTGATTTGCGCCTCTGCCGTATCGATTGGTAATATCAAGAACGCTTCCCACCACCGTCAGCCGACCATTTTTGATGCGGTCAGCATAGCGGTTCATGGCCTGCCTCACCTGGTAGTCGACATTTTTTTCAACCTGTCTGGTTTCCTCGTTTCCTCCCTCGTCTGTTGTTTCCGTTCCGGCTGATCGCAAGGCGGGGTAAAGATGGTCGAGTTCCTGTCGTATTGTCGGTTCAAGATACGCATAGCCGTTTGCAAAGAGACGGAGCGCCTCGCTGTCGGTGTTGCCGGTAATCAGGAGCATGGGGCTGTGCAGGTGGCGGACTCCGTAATCAAGGGCGGCAAGCGATGAGGTGAGCTGGTTGGCCAGGTTGCGCACGGAGAAAATTTTTCTTTCAGGGCAGGCAATAATGGAATGCGGTTGCACCCTGGCATCGGAGTCAGCCAGCCAGGTGATATAGGGGGCGGCGTTATCCTGGGGCAGTCTGTCGTTGCCGCAGGGCTGCCTGTTTTGGGTTGCGAGGATTTCCTTCAAGATGTCAAAAGGGGGAACCCCTGCCCTGTTTTTAAGCAGCGGTTGCATTTCCGCCTGCGATGCTCCGGCGAGAGAAAGAAAAAACAGCAGTGTCGCCAGGAAAGTGAGCTTGATTGTTTGCATGGGCTGATTATTGTTGTTCAGGTTGAAGGCGGAACCTTTTTTTGATGGTGACACATCCATTCCTTTCATGTCCCAGACTAGCAGATACCTTTCGTGGAAATCAAGGAAGAGTCGCGATTTTGGCAAATATTTAGCGTCGTAACGAGATATCCATTCCATTCTATGCATCTTGCCGCGTTTCCCCTTGTTGACGGTTGCGGTTGAGACGATGAAGCGTACTTTTTTGCGCGGCTTTAACAAGATGCAACAATATGGCCTGATAACTTGACATTGAAAAAGAGTATACTTATTGTTCCCCTCAACGATATGCGGCCTGCCTGACTTGTCGTGGACAAGGAAGCGGGGTTGTGCCGCAGGCAAAGTGAGCGTTCTATTTTTCATGATCTTTTCGGATCTCTCCGGGACATGTGAGTTTTTCGAGTAAAGGAGGAGCTGGTGGCGGAAAAAGAGGAAATCGTCGAGGACGCGCTCGACGCGGAGAAACACCATTCGGATAACGGCGCGGAAGAAAATGAAAGTGTCGAAATTCCCGGCAAGGTTGAAGGGGAAGCAGGCGATGAGCTGGCCCAGGCCAAAATGCAGATAAGTGAATTACAGGATAAGTTGCTTCGGCTGGCTGCTGAATTTGAAAATTACCGTAAACGCATGGAGCGTGAGCGGAGTATCTCTTTGAAATATGCGGAAGAATCGATTCTGAAGGAATTGCTGCCTTTCGTGGATAATCTGGAAAGAGCGATGGAGCAGGGCCGCAGGACGCATAATGCCGACGATTTGCTGGCCGGCGTTGAGTTGACCTGTAAAGGGTTGATGAGTTCCCTGGAAAAATTTGCCGTTTCTCCCCTGGACAGTATCGGACAGCCCTTTGACCCCAATGTTCATGAGGCCCTGGCCATGGAGGCAAGCGACGAGGTCGCGCCCAACTGTGTGTTGCGGGAATTCGAAAAGGGATACATGTATAAAGACAGGCTTATCCGCCCGGCAAAAGTTGTCGTGGCGAAAAAAAATGAAACAGCGGGCGCATAGCCGGTGTTGCAAAAATAGATTTTTGGAGAATTATTATGGGTAAAATTATAGGAATCGATTTGGGTACGACAAATTCATGCGTGGCGGTAATGGAAGGCGGTGAGCCGAAAGTTCTGACCAACGCGGAAGGAAACAGAACAACCCCTTCGGTGGTTGCCTTTACCGATAGCGGTGAACGGCTGGTGGGACAAGTTGCCAAACGGCAGTCCGTCACCAATCCGGAGCGGACAATCTTTGCCATGAAGCGCCTCATCGGTCGTAAATTCAGCGACCAGGAAGTCAAGAAGTCAATCGAGGTCAGCCCCTTTAAGATCGTGGAGGGCAAGGGCGACCCGGCAATCGAGGTGGGGGGCAAGCAGTATACCCCGGCCGAGCTTTCCGCCATGGTTTTGACCAAAATGAAACAGACCGCGGAGGAATACCTGGGCGAAGAGGTAACCGACGCGGTCATTACGGTTCCCGCCTATTTTAACGACAGCCAGCGCCAGGCCACCAAGGATGCCGGACGCATCGCCGGTTTGAATGTGCAGCGAATCATCAATGAGCCGACTGCCGCATCCCTGGCCTACGGACTCGACAAGAAAGGCGAGGAAACCATTGCCGTCTATGACCTGGGCGGCGGTACCTTTGATATTTCCATTCTGGAAATCGGCGACGGCGTTTTTGAGGTAAAATCCACCAACGGTGATACCTTTCTGGGCGGTGAAGACTTTGACATGCGCATCGTCAACTGGCTGGCCGATGAGTTCAAGCGCGACCAGGGTATTGATCTGCGCAACGACAAGATGGCCCTGCAGCGTTTGAAGGAAGAGGCGGAAAAGGCCAAGAAGGAACTTTCCTCCACCATGGAGACGGAGATCAATCTTCCCTTTATCACTGCCGACGCTTCCGGTCCCAAGCATATGAACATCAAAATGAGCCGGGCCAAGCTCGAGTCGCTGGTGGAGGATCTGGTTGATCGCACGGTGCAGCCGTGCCTGACCGCTTTGAAGGATGCAGGCCTCTCCCCCGCGGATATCGACGAGGTGGTTCTGGTCGGCGGTATGACCAGGATGCCCAGGGTGCAGCAGAAAGTAAAAGAGATTTTCGGCAAGGATCCCCATAAGGGTGTCAATCCCGACGAGGTGGTCGCCATCGGCGCGGCAATCCAGGGCGGGGTTCTCAAGGGTGATGTCAAGGATGTTCTGCTGCTTGATGTAACCCCTCTTTCTCTGGGCATTGAAACCCTGGGCGGGGTCACCACCCGTCTTATTGAGAAAAATACCACGGTGCCCACCAAGAAGAGCCAGGTCTTTTCCACCGCATCGGACAACCAGCCGGCCGTTTCCATCCATGTTCTCCAAGGAGAACGAGAAATGGCCCAGGGCAACAAGACCATCGGCCGTTTTGAGTTGACCGATATTCCGCCCGCCCCGCGCGGGGTGCCGCAGATCGAGGTCACCTTTGACCTTGACGCCAACGGCATTCTGCACGTATCGGCCAAGGATCTCGGCACCGGCAAGGAACAGTCCATCCGGATTACCGCCTCCAGTGGTCTCTCCGAGGCGGAAATTGAAAAGATGAAGCGTGATGCCGAAGCCCATGCCGATGAGGATAAGAAGCGCAAGGCGCTGGTTGAGGCGAAGAATAATGGCGACTCGTTGATCTATGCCACGGAAAAAAGCCTGAAGGATGTCGGCGATAAGGTTGACGCCGATACCAAAGGCAAGGTGCAGGCCGGTATTGACAAGCTGAAAAAGGCTCTTGAAGGCGAAGATATCGACGCCATCAAGTCGGCGACCGAGGAGCTGACCCAGGCATCCCACAAACTGGCCGAGATCATGTATTCCCAGGCATCAAAAGGCCAGCCGGGTGGTGATGCATCCGGTGGCGCGGCCGGCGGAAGCGCGGCCGGCGGCAAGAAAGATGACGACGATGTGGTTGATGCCGACTTTGAAGAAGTGAAATAAGCGTGCGGAGCCGTTGCAGTGCTGAAAAAAGGGAGCAATTTTGCTCCCTTTTTTTATTGTCCTTCTCGGTCATGATGGGTATAAACAGTGGTCGCATCTTTCGCGGTCACATTCATCTATCTTCAAATTGAAAGCTCAGAGAAAACACCATTGGCAATGATATGAAAATTCTTTCCGGTATCCAGCCTTCTGGAAAACTGCATATAGGGAATTACTTCGGCATGATGAAACCCATGATCAACAACATGGATCGGGGAGAGCTCTATGCCTTTATTGTTAATCTGCATGCCCTGACCACGGTCCATGACAGCAAGGCCATTGTCCGGGATACCCTGGAAGCGGCCGCCGATTTTCTGGCACTGGGACTTGATCCGGACCGATGTATTTTCTGGGTTCAGTCGGATGTGCCGGAGGTGACCGAATTGACCTGGATTCTCTCCACCTTGACGCCCATTGGTTTGCTGGAGCGCTGTCATTCGTACAAGGATAAGGTGGCCAAAGGGATTGTCCCAAGCCACGGACTTTTTTCCTACCCGGTGCTCATGGCGGCGGACATCCTGCTGTATCAGGCCGATCTGGTGCCGGTGGGCAAGGATCAGAAGCAGCATCTTGAGGTTGCCCGTGATATCGCCATCAAGTTCAATAACACCTTCGGCGAGACCTTTGCCGTTCCCGAACCGGCAATCGATGACAATATGGCGACGGTGCCCGGCCTGGACGGTCAGAAGATGTCCAAGTCATACGGCAACACCATCGGTATTTTCCTTGATGCCAAGGCCTTGAAGAAAAGCGTCATGGCCATTGTCACCGATGCCGCGCCGGTGGAGGCGCCGAAGGACCCAGACAAGTGTAATTTGTTTAATATTTTCAAGCTTTTTGCTCCTGTCGATCGCCTGCGGGAGGTGCATGACCTTTATGTCAATGGCGGAGCGGCGTATGGCTATCTGAAGCTTGAACTGGTGGACATACTCTGGGAGTACTTTCGTCCTGCCCGGGGAAAAAGAGAAAAGCTTGTTGCCGATCCCGGGTATCTTCGGTCTCTGCTGGCCAAGGGTGCGGAGAAAGCACGGGAAAAGGCATCTCCCACGCTTGAGCTTGTTCGAGAAAGAGTCGGTCTCAAATATTGACGGCATTTAAAAAATACTTCCGCGGTTTTGCTGTTCCTGGAGGGAAAATTATTCCCTCCAGGCCATTCCCCTTCGTCTTTCCCATCTCTTCTGTTAATTTTTTTCTTTCAATGTTCAAGGTTTGAACAAAAAACGTCGATACATGTGTTGAAAATTTGACGATAAAGACGCAAGTCTGTCGGCGGCCTTGCCTGTTATGCGTTTGCTCGGCAAAATTTTCCTGGTTGTAAAATTTTCGGCACCTCGATGACCGATAAAAAAAACTTTAATTTTCAGTAAGTTGTGGTGTGGTTGCTTTTTTGTGTAGGCACTTTTTTCTCTTGGCATGAAAATAGCTATGTTGAGCAGATAAAGAGTGTTTTCAATGAAAAAGGAGTTGCTGAATGAGTGAATCCGTCTCGTTAAGCCAAACTGAAAAATCGGTCCCCGAAACATGCCAGATCGACATGCCGGCTCTTATGGCTGAACTCGATCAGTTTCGGAAAAAAACAGCCCGGCTTGCCCAGTTGAATGAACTGCATGGACGGCTTGCCGGAGCCGTGGATCTTCCCGCCATGATTGAGTCGTTTTCCATCTGGCTTATGCCGCTGGTGGAACATGATCTCGTTGCCTACCATAATCCGGAGCGGAAACGCAGTTATATGTACAGCTCCTCCCATGGTCCGGAGCGGCAGCGCATCTTTGAGCTGGCTGAAAAGCTTTTCCTGTCACGGCTTGAGAACGGCGGGTATGGCTGGTGTGATGATGATTTTTATGTGCAGAACTGGCACCTTGGTTCGATCGATTCAAGTGGGCTGGTCCTGGTGTTGCGCCAGACTCGAGTGCTGGACGCGGAAGAGGCTGCCTTGATCAACGAGGCCCTGTCGGTTTTGCGTGAGCCTCTGCAGCGAGCGCTGGACTATGAAGATCTTTTTGAAATTGCCCGGCGCGACGCATTGACCGGGCTTGCCAACAGAAGAGTTTTTGAGGAGAGAATGGGGCCCTTGATGGACGGCAGTCGGCGCCACAATCATCCTTTGACCATTGCCTGCATGGATCTTGACCGGTTCAAGCTGGTGAATGATAATCTGGGCCATGCTGAAGGCGACCGGGTGTTGAAGAAAGTTGCCGACACCTTTAACAGCATGGTGCGGGGCAGTGATCTGCTGGTGCGGCTGGGTGGCGATGAGTTTGTTCTTGTGCTGCCGGAGACCTCGCTGGATGCCGCCAAAATTCTGGCGGAGAGATTGTGCCGCGCCATTGATGATTTGGAGATTTACGCGGCGCCGGGACAACGGCTCGGGGTCAGCATCGGCCTCAGCCAGTGGCATCCGGACTTGAGCCGGGAAGAATGGCTGCAACAGACGGATCAGCTGCTCTATCAGGCCAAGGACAATGGCCGCAGCCGAGTCTGCTGGTGACGGTGTCGTAAAAAACTGCAAACGGTAGTTTTTGCCGAAAGAAGGGAAAATGTTTTCGTTGAAATACGGCAACATTTTCCCTTATTCTTTTTTAAGGCACGCAATAAAAAAAACATGATGCAACCGGCAGGGGGAAAAATGGGAAAATTCCGCATCAGGATCGCCAATAAAATTGCCTTGGAGGGGCTCGCTCTCCTGGGTAACAACTATCATGTCACCCAGGACGAGAAGGATCCGCATGGTCTTCTTGTTCGGAGCAGCAAGGTCGATACTGATCAGTTTCCTTCCCTGCTTGCCGTTGCCAGGGCCGGGGCTGGTGTCAATAATATAACGGTGGATCGCGCCACGGAAAGGGGAATCTGTGTTTTTAATACCCCGGGGGCAAATGCCAACGCGGTGGCTGAGCTGGTTTTTGTCATGGCTGGAATCGGAGCGCGTAACATCCATCATGGCATAGAGTTCTGCCGGGGATTGGCATCCCTCCCTGATGACGAGCTGACAAAAGAGGTGGAGGCGAAAAAGTCCGCCTTCCGTGGTTTTGAGCTGGCGGGCAAGACGTTGGGCGTTCTCGGCCTGGGGCAGATCGGTGTCAGGGTGGCCAACGGCGGTGCCCAGCGACGGATGCGTACCATCGGTTTTGATCCGAGTCCGACGCTTGCCAATATTCACATGCTGTCGCCGGATGTCATTTTGTCCCGCTCTCTCTCCGAGGTAGTGGAAAAGGCGAATATCCTTTCCCTGCACATGCCGTACAACGACAAAACCAAAGGCTTTGTCAACCAGGCGTTTCTTGCCCGACTGCCGGATGGCGCCATGCTGATCAATTATGCCCGGGGCGGGGTGGTGGTGGACGACGATGTGCGGCAGGCGCTCGATTCAGGAAAGATCGGCTGCTATATTACCGATTTCCCGTCCGCGGCGCTCATCGGCCATGCGAAGGTGATTACCTCTCCCCATCTGGGCGCCAGCACCGAGGAATCGGAAGAGCATTGCGCCACCATGGCGGTGAATGAGTTGAAGGCGTATCTGGAACGCGGATCCGTCACCCACAGCGTCAATTTCCCCAACATCGAATCCATTCCGGGCGACAGTTCCCACACCCGGATCATCATGATCAATCGGGACAAACCCGGGATGATCGGTTTTGCCTCACAGACCCTAGGGTCCCATGGAATCAATATCGCAAGTTATCTCAATGAAAGCAACGGCCGGATCGGGTATAACATTATTGATCTGGAAAGCGCCGTTCCGGCTGATGTTGTCAGTTTGATTGAGGCCCACCCCGATGTGATCCGCACCAGAGTCATCACCGTGCGGTAATTTCGTCAATATTTTGCTTGCCCCGGGGAGGCCGCAGCGTGTCGCCAAGAAGACGCTGTGCTCTCCTCTCTTGTCGGGAAAGCCTTCCACGCTGCTCCTTTAAGGAGTCGTAGCACCGTTTGGCCTCTCCTCCACCCCGAGGGCAGACAACCACCACATTTTTCCATGATTTCTTGTCCTCGGCCGTTGCCGGATCGATCATTGCGCGCTGTTGCTCCATCTCAACGGGAAAGGCTTTGTTGCAATTGAGTCCGCGAAATGGTGCAAGGCGTATTCCTCGGCAACCTGAATATCAACATTTATCTGCGGAGTGCCGCTTTCCAGGCGGGCCTTGAACTCGTCAGCGGTTATAAGGAGGCTGTTTGGCACGGAGAGAGAGGGATGTCTCTTGATTTTTGGAAACAATTGGTGATGTTTTGTGCGCCGTGAATGGATGGCAAATTCCCCCGCATCGCCTTCGCCATCAGAAGTGTGTTGGAGGGGAACTGATGGCGAAGGCGATTTTGCCGCAGAGGGAAAATCGTATTTTTATTCGGCTGGAGGTGCGCCCGGGCCCATTGGGCCGACAGGAGGATCGGCGGGCGAGGCGCCATATGTTTTCAGATAGATGACATCCGATCCGGAAAAAGTTTGATCAGGAGTTGTCGTGCAGCCGGACATCGTCAGTTCATTGTAAGCGTTTTTTTCAAGGCCCAAGGCCAGTACATCAGCGATGGCGAACTTCGCCACCAATTCTCCCCTGCTGTCCGCAAAAGTCGCCACCGCCTCCGTGCAGGCGTCATAACATAATTCAACAGGACAGAGAGCGCGATCAACCGTGCTATAGGCAATCGCCGCATGCACGGTCAGGGAATCGACGGAGACATCACAATCATCATTCGTACAGGAATTCGTCTTATCAATGATCAGCACCCCGGGCGCGATAACCGTGTCAATCGATAATTCATCGGCATGGACAACTGAGGGGGCCGTGATAAAGGCAGCCAGGAAAAGAACGGAAAACAGGGCACGAGTTGCCGGCATTTTTTTTTCAGTTTGCATAGGACGCCTCCCCCAATAATATTGTAATTTTCATCCATGCAAATCCGGCATGGATGCGCTGAAAAAGCTTTTATTCATGGGTCAACAGCAACTGTCGAACCACTTCAAACTGCATGATTGTTATTCTTTCTTCGCGGCGAACGTCAGCCCGTTTTTCTTGCCTATATTTATTTTGAACGATGAAAATTACGGGAAGGTTCCATGGCAGGGAGCTTTTTGTTTTTCCGTTCGTATTGCAGTGGAAGGTGGTGTTGCCTGTCTCGAATACCATTTGCTTTTTTCATGAGCCGCAAAGAAAATTCCGATGGTTCTCAATCGGTTGGCAGTGGACGCGAGAGCCGGAAAGGGTCTCGTGCTTGACAAGAATAATGACTGGACTTACAAGTATTTATTGAAGCCTAACATCTATTTTTTCTTTTTTCGGGTTGTTTGCGCGGTCTTTTTTGACTTCCTTCCTGATGAAGGGAGTTGAGGTTATTTCATTTTTACATCGAAGAAGCCGGTCATCCGGTTGAGGAGTTGCACTATGCAGTTTGATAAATTTACCGTAAAATCCCAGGAAGCCCTGCAGGCCGCCCAAAATCTGGCGAGTCAGAAAGGGCATCAGGAGATGGTGCCCGAGCACCTGCTCGCTGTTCTGTTGCGGCAGCCGGAAGGGGTGATTGTGCCGGTATTGCAGAAGATCGGCGCAAATCCCGCCCAGCTTGCCGCCGAGGTGGACAAGGTGCTGGAGAAACTGCCGCAGGTAAGCGGGGCTGGTTTCGGTCAGGTCTATGCCTCCCAGCGGATGCGTCTGCTGCTTGATCAGTCCTTTAAGGAAGCCTCGGCGATGCATGATGAGTACGTCAGCCAGGAACATCTCTTCCTCTGCATCATCAGCGAAAGCGGAGCAAAGGGTGCGGAGGTGCTGAAGGCGAATGGTGTCGGCAAGCAGAGCTTTTTGAAGGCCCTGGCGGAGATTCGCGGCAGCCAGCGGGTGACCGACCCCAATCCCGAGGAAAAATATCAGGCCCTGGAAAAGTATGCGAAGAATCTCACCGATCTGGCCAAGCGGGGCAAGCTTGATCCGGTCATCGGCCGGGATGACGAGGTGCGCCGGGTGGTGCAGGTGCTGAGCCGCCGCACCAAAAACAACCCGGTGCTCATCGGCGAGCCCGGGGTGGGCAAGACTGCCATTGTCGAGGGCTTGGCCCAGCGCATCGTCAGCGGCGACATCCCGGAAACACTCCGCAATAAACAGGTCCTGTCCTTGGATATGGGAGCGCTGGTGGCCGGCGCCAAGTACCGGGGTGAATTTGAGGATCGTTTAAAGGCGGTGCTGAAAGAGGTGGAAAAACGGCAGGGCGAGATCATCCTCTTTATTGACGAGATCCACACCCTGGTGGGAGCTGGCGCGGCGGAAGGGGCAATGGACGCCTCGAACATGCTTAAACCGGCCCTGGCCCGGGGTGAGCTGCATTGTGTCGGGGCCACCACCTTGAACGAGTATCGCCGCATTGAAAAGGATCCTGCCCTGGAGCGCCGTTTTCAACAGGTTCTGGTGCAGGAACCGTCGGTGGAGGATTCCATCGCCATTCTGCGGGGCATCAAGGAAAAATATGAGGTGCATCACGGGGTACGGATCAAGGATACCGCAACCGTTGCCGCGGTGACCCTTTCCAAACGCTATATTTCCGATCGTTTTCTGCCGGACAAGGCCATTGATCTTATTGATGAGGCGGCTTCCCGGCTGCGCATTGAGATCGACAGCATGCCCACCGAGATCGACGAGGTGGAGCGGCACCGGATCAAGCTTGAAATCGAGCGGGAGGCGTTGAAAAAGGAAAAGGATGCGGCATCCGGCGAACTGTTGCAAAAGATTGAGGCAAAGCTTGCTGATCTCAATGAGAAGTTGCGCAGCATGAAAGGCCACTGGGGGCTGGAAAAGGAAATTATCCAAAAGATCCGCCAGGTCAAGGCGGGAATCGATGAGGCCCGGGTGGAGGAACAGCAGGCGGAGCGTCAAGGCGATCTCAGCCGGGTGGCGGAAATTCGCTACGGACGCATCAGGGAACTGGAAAGGCGGCTTGAGGAGGAAAACGCGCATCTGGCCGAGATTCAGAAAGATCGAAAAATGCTGAAAGAAGAAGTCTCGGAGGAGGACATTGCCGCGGTGGTCGCGAAATGGACCGGCATTCCGGTGGACAAGCTGTTGGAGGGTGAGAAGGAAAAACTGGTGCATGCCGATGAAGAGCTGGCCAAGCGGGTGGTGGGGCAGCGTGAGGCCATCAGCGCCATCGCCAATGCCATCAGGCGCGCCCGGGCCGGTCTGCAGGATCCGAACCGGCCCTTGGGCTCGTTTATCTTCCTTGGTCCAACCGGGGTGGGCAAGA
Organism: Desulfobulbaceae bacterium DB1; assembly: GCA_001914235.1. Lineage (NCBI taxonomy): Bacteria > Pseudomonadati > Thermodesulfobacteriota > Desulfobulbia > Desulfobulbales > Desulfobulbaceae > Desulfobulbaceae bacterium DB1. The sequence continues at coordinate 87,639 of MQUF01000003.1, read as the reverse complement.
CCGAACTGGCCCGTACTCTGGCGGGATTTCTCTTTGACAGCGAACAGGCCATGATCCGTCTCGATATGTCCGAGTTCATGGAAAAACATTCGGTGGCCCGTCTGATCGGCGCCCCTCCCGGCTATGTCGGTTACGAGGAAGGCGGTTATCTGACCGAGGCGGTGCGGCGCCGGCCTTATTCGGTCATCCTTTTTGACGAGATTGAAAAGGCGCATCCCGATGTCTTTAACGTCCTGCTGCAGATATTGGACGACGGGCGTATGACCGACGGTCAGGGCAGGACGGTGGATTTCAAGAATACCATTCTCATCATGACCTCAAACCTCGGCAGTCAGCTCATCATGGAGCTTGGTGAAGCGAGAAGGGATGAAATGAAAATGCAGATTGATGAAATTCTTCACAGGCAGTTCAAACCGGAATTTCTCAACCGCATTGATGAGATCATCACCTTTCACGGTTTGTCCAAGGAGGATCTGGCCCAGATTGTTGATATTCAGGTTGCCCTGCTGCGAAAGCGTCTGGAGGAACAGAAATTCACCATTGAGCTGACTGAGGCTGCCCGTCAATTCATCATCAACGTGGGGTATAATCCGGCTTACGGCGCAAGGCCCCTGAAACGGGCGATGCAGCGATATATCCAGGACGGACTGGCCATGGAGATTCTGGAGGGCAAGCTCAAGGAAGGTGACCACATTCTGGTTGATGTGATGAGCGGGCAGGAGAAATTGTCCTTCCGGAAGAAGTGATATCCCGGAGCTTTCAATTTACCCTGAAGCAGTGAGCGGAGCGAGCCGGGGGCGGAAGAGGTATCTTCCGCTTCCGGTTTTTTTGCAAACTGTCCAGCCGCCGGTCATTTCCTGCCGAACAAAGAAAAAAGCCTTTTTGCTTTCGGTTTTGCCGGAGTAAGCCGCAGCTGTTTCATGGCGTCGTTTAGAACATTTCCCATATCGCTCAAAATTTTATTTTTTTCCACGGAGTTTGCCGGGTATCGTTTTACCTTTTCCAGGATTTTGTCAATTTCCCTGATCAGGTCGTAGATCCGGGACTCTTCCGCCATGGGGATAATCTGCAAAAGAAGATGATGGCAGAGGCCGTTAAAGCTGTCAATCAGCAGCAGGCTCTGCTGCATTTTGTGGCTGCCTGATTTGCGGCAGGCGTCAATGACGGCTTTGCGGTTGACTTGCGGGGAGCTGCTTATATGGAAATCTTGCAGCAGCTCAGCCTGGGCCGGGGCCAGATTATTTTTGACCCGGCGAACCAGCAGATTGATCCTTTCGTCGGTTACGGCGGCAAGGGCCGAGGTTATTTCTTCAAGAATGCCGGTGTAGATACCAAGGGTGAAATCAAAATCAAAACCGTTGGCCGGGACCTTTTTTGTTTCGACTTTTTCGATGAGTCCCGATGTCAGCAGGGAATAGAGACTTTTGTAAACGGTGAAGTCGTCGTAGCGGCTGGCATTGACAATGTCGCGCACGGTGTGCTTACCGTTCACCAGGGAGAGAATGCGTTTTTCGTCGGTGCTGAAGGTGATGGCTTCGTTCGTGCCGCTGCCCTTGCGGGAAACCTTTTTGTAGATGAACCGGTCGCTGGCAATCTGTTCAGTCAGGAGCGACATCTCGTCAATACGCCGGGACGCCTCCAGGATAAGTTTTATCGGGTTCAGCTGGGTGATCACCATCCCGTCAAATTGTAACGGGGTGTCCTGATAATCAAATTTCCCCTTTTTCCAGAAGAGGAGAGAGTAAAGGATATCCTCGACCTGTCGGTTGTTGTACTGCTTGAAAATTTCCGGAGAGATATAGCCTTTTTCCAGGAGAACCTTGCCGATGGCGTTTTTGTTTTGTTCGGCTGACTCGATGCAATCCTGGAGTTGGGCGGCTGATATGATGCCGTCCCGTTCCAGCATCTCACCCAGCCGGGCGCGTTGTTCCGAGCTTTGCGCGTAAACAATGGCCCCTTCCCTGAAGAATACCTTGCAGATTTTTCGGCCGCTCCGTACCTGTAAAATGCCCGTGTTGTGATCGTCGCATAACAGTTGCAGGATATTGGTTAGAAAAGAGCCTTCAAAGTCGCCGTGGAGATTCATTGCCTCGCTCGTGAGAAAATTTAGCTGCCGTAGCCATTATGGAATAATATGGAAAGAAGTGCAATGGGACAAATTATGTCGTGGCGGGCCCGATTGCATTTCCCTGAACATGACAAAACGGTGCAGGTGGGAGTGGACTTTCACGACAAGTTGCGATATCCTGCTTGCTGGTGCATATCATACGAAAAATTACTTAGGCGACCATGGAAACCCTGCTGCCGATTCTTCATTATAGCCGGCTCGGTCACCTGCTTCTTCTTGCCCTGTTCGTGCTTTCCTGCATAACCGGTCTTGTCGGAGCGGTGAACCTCTGCCTGCCCCGCTCCTTTCTCCCCCGTGCCGGCATCATGCTGCTTGGCGTCATTGTCCTGCTTTTTGTTGCCGGATTTTTCTGGACCGGCTGGTTTCATTATCAGGTTTTTCACAATCTGCCCTTGGCGTTGCCGGGCTTTGTTGCCGAGATGTTGAACCAACAGCTTGTTGTCATGAATAAAGGAGCGGAATATGGGTTGCCTTTTTATAATCAGCAGGCGCCGCCCCGTTATGTGCTGCCCCTCTGGCTCGAGAATGAAAAATATTACTTCTGGTTCATGTGTTACGCCGTCATGACCCTGGTTGCCCATGTGCGTCTCAACCATCATCGGCTGCGGGGTGCGCTCTCGCTGTTGTTGGGGCTGCAGGTGGCGATTCTTTTTCTGCGGGTTGATCCTTTTCTAGATCCTCTGCCGAAATTTTTCAATGAAATCAGTCCCTGGTTTGCCGGCAGCAGCTGGGATGGGCAGCGCTTCGGGCTTTTCATGAAGCTTTACCCGAAAATGGTGTTTTACTACAACGCCCCCTACATGTGGTTTCATCCGCCCCTGCTCTTTCTTTCCTATGCCTGCATCACCGTTACCTTTGTTACGTCTGTTTTTATGCTGAAGGAGCGTGATCCGGCCATTGAAAAGTTGGGTTATGACTGCGCCAAACTGGGCTATTTTCTCCTGACCCTGGGCATGCTGCTTGGCTATCCATGGGCCTTGCAGGCCTGGGGGCCGAACTGGTGGTGGGACCCGAAGATCTGCAGCTCCATCATGATGTGGGCGATTTACAGCACCTATCTTCATACGCGGCTTTATGTCAACCGACCGTCCATGTGGTATTTTTCGTCGCTGCTCGGTATTCTCTGTTTTTTGGCCATGATTTTTACCTTTCTCAGCTCGTTCTTCTTTCCGGGCGAGCACAGTTTTGTTTCCTGAGCGAGGCGGAGGATGAATAAGCGCAGAGGCTCCTGGGATTTTTATCTCATTTTGGCCACGGTGGCCGTATTGTTCATTATTTCGCTGATCTGCATTTACGGCATGTTTTATTTCAAACTTGCCCAGATCCACCAGCTTGATCCCGCCGCCAAGCTCGCCTATATGAACCGGATGAACATGGTGATCGCCCCCTTCCTCGTCGGCCTGGTGCTGTTGCTGGGCATCTGTGTGCCGAAACGGCTGCTGCCGGCCGTCTGGCTGAATCGCTTCGCCCTGCTTCTTGCGGGCGGAGGCATTGCGATTGCCCTGGGATGGGGCGTCAAGGCCGCATTAATTGCCGTCCTGTCCGCCTCGTGTCTGCTGCAGTTTGTTGTACTCTTTCTTGCCGCCATGGGCAGCGAGGCCCTCCATTTTGAGAAAAGCGGCTACTGGCTGCGTCTGGGTTCATCGCTCATCCACCTTGGCATTATTTTGTTTGTTCTTGATCTTTTTTTTCATCGCCGGACCGCGCTGCATCTTTTTCTTTTTTGGCTGACCACCGGCGCCACGGTTCTGGGCATGATTTTTTCCTTTTATTCACCGACGGTTTCTGCTTTCATGAAAAAAATGCGAAAAATCCCGTGAAGGACAAGGGGAACTTGTGTGGAGTTTCCGGGGTCTTATATTGACATCAAGCGTCTGGGGGAGGAACTGTTATGGGCTGCTGCCGGAAACTTTTTCTGTCTGGAAACGATGGGTCTCGTTCGGTTCTCTGCAAACGTCATGTCCCGATTTTACGGGTGGCGACGGTTGTCAGTATATGGGTTGATGTTGCCTGCGCGCTGCTCTTGGGTGACGGCCTGGTCCTGACGGTCAAGCTGTTTATGGTAATTCATCTCGTGCTGGCAGCCTTTATCCTGTTTGAGTGCCGCCGGAGTGATTCGTATCATCGCCTTTACGCTGTCGCTGATAAAAAATATTGACAGAAGGACGGTGATTCATTAATTTTTATTCATGGCTAAATTAGGTATACCTAATTTTATTATGAACACTTGACTTTTGTCGGAGAAAAAAATGATCCGATTTGATACAATTCTTGTAATTTTAATTGTGGCGGCTGCCGCCTTTTATCTGCTAAGAAGATTTTTCGCATCCTCTTCCGGTGCTGGTTGTTCGTGCCGGTGTGGTTCGGCGCGGAACTGTGATTCGTCTCGCGCCGGCTGTTCTTCCGCCGGGACAAAAATCGGCACCGATCTGCCGGAGGAGCGACAGGAAATTGAAAAATGTTCGGGATGCGGTTGCGGGGGGAAGTAAGAAATGTCTCGGATGATGTTGCGGAATATGAAGCGAAACCAGAAAGGCGTTATTACCGCGGTCAAGCAGGGCGGTGAGCTTGGCCGGCGGATTCGTGATATGGGGCTGGTGCCGGGAACGGAAATCATCGTGCAGGGCAGGGCGCCTCTTTATGACCCGGTTGCCCTGCGGGTGCTGGGCAGTGTGCTGACCCTGCGCAACAACGAGGCGGACTTCATCGAGGTGGAACTGTTGCCGTAAGGTAAATGCATGAGAAGACAACAGGTTTCCGGGGACGGTGCCGAGGAGCTGCGACATACTCATGCAGATGACCGCATGGGCCTGTCGGCCTGACTGTCTCGATGGGTATTGCTTTGAAATGATTGATAAATTCCTCGCGGTGCGCTGCGTCCGGCGCGGGGATGAAAATATTGGAAGGCGGCAAGCGATTGCCGCCGTTTTTTTGTCGGCAGGAGAGTGACGGCTTGCCGAAGAGATTCATCTTCTTTTTTTTGTGAGTTCAGTAGATATGGTTTCAGCAGTGACAATCGCCCTTGCCGGCAATCCCAACTCAGGCAAAACCACCTTGTTCAACGCCCTCACCGGATCCCGCCAGCATGTCGGCAACTATCCCGGCGTCACTGTTGAGAAAAAGGAGGGCAGCTATCTGCTGGAGGAGCAGAAGATCAACATTGTCGATCTACCCGGGACCTATTCCCTCACCGCTTATTCAGAGGAAGAGGTGGTGGCCCGTGATTTTCTCGTTTTTGAAAAACCGCAGGTCATCGTCAACATCATCGATGCCTCGAATCTCGAAAGAAATCTCTATCTCACCACCCAGTTCTTTGAACTCGGCATTCCGATCATCATCGCCCTGAACATGATTGACGCAGCCCGCGATCGGGGCATTGAGGTGAAAGCCGACCGACTCGCCGAATTTCTCGGCGTCCCGGTGGTGCCGATCATTGCCCGCAGCGGCTACGGCACCAGGACACTGATGGAGGAGACGGTTCGTCTCGCCGCCAGAAAAAAGGAATGGAATCCCAAGCGTATTTCCTATGGCGAGGATCTGGATTCAACCCTGCTTGATCTTGAAGAAAAGATAGGTTCGGCAAATTTCCTCGCCGAGGTCTACCCGACCCGCTGGGTGGCGATTAAGTATCTGGAAAAGGACCAGCAGATTCTGGAGCGGGGCCGAGAGGAGAATCCGGCCCTTTCCTTTGAACTGGAACAGGCGGTCGACTCCGTTTCCCGTCATCTGCGCGAAACCATGGATACCTATCCCGAGGCCATGGTGGCGGACCATCGTTACGGCTATATCAAGGGCATCGTCAAAAAAGGGGTCATTGCCCACAAGTACGACAAGGACAGGCTCTATACATCGGACCGCATCGACAAGGTGCTGACCAACCGGTTTTTGGGGCCGCTTTTTATGGGACTGGTCCTGTTCGGCCTCTACAAATTCACCTTCACCTACAGTGAGCTTCCTGTTGCCTGGTTGGAAATTCTTTTCGGCAAGCTTTCCTCCGCGGTGGAAGGTCTGCTGCCGGACGGCTATCTGAAATCTCTTGTCGTTTCAGGAATTATTGATGGTGTGGGCGGGGTGCTTGGCTTTGTGCCGCTTATCATGTTCATGTTTTTCGGCATCGCCATTCTCGAGGACTCCGGCTACCTGGCCAGGGTGGCCTTCATGCTGGATCGTATCTTTCGCATTTTCGGATTAAACGGCAGTTCGGTGATGGCCTATATCGTTTCCGGGGGTATTGCCGGGGGCTGCGCCGTGCCGGGTGTCATGGCCACCAGAACACTCCGCTCCCCCAAGGAAAGAATGGCAACGCTGCTCACCGCGCCTTTCATGAACTGCGGGGCCAAGCTGCCGGTGTTGGCCCTGTTTATCGGCGCATTTTTTTCGGAAAATCAGGCGCAGTACATGTTCCTCTTTACCATGCTTTCCTGGCTGGTGGCCCTGCTGGTGGCGAAATTTCTGCGTATGACGGTGCTCAGGGGGGAATCCACCCCTTTTGTCCTGGAACTGCCGCCCTATCGTTTTCCCACCCTGCGCGGGCTTTTCATCCACACCTGGGAAAAAACATGGCAGTATATCAAAAAGGCGGGCACCGTTATCCTCGGCTTTTCCATCGTTATCTGGGCCATGATGACCTTTCCCGGCCTGCCGGACAGTGAAAAGGAGCAGTTTGCGCGGCAGCGGCAACAGGTTGAAGCTGCCTTTCCGGCAATGGTGGTGGGCGGGGAAAACGTGACGATTCTGGAAACAGAGCGGGAAGAAAGAAATCGTCAGCTTGTCGCCATTGATCAGGCGGAGGCGAAAAAGAAGCTGCGCTACTCGGCTGCCGGTCGCATCGGCACTGCCCTTGAAAGCATCAGCTCACTCGCCGGCTTTGACTGGCGTACCAATATTGCCTTGATCGGCGGTGTTGCCGCAAAGGAGGTCATCCTGTCCACCCTCGGCACCGCGTATTCCCTGGGTGGGGATAACCAGCAAGATGATTCTCTTGCAGAAACACTTGGCAAGGATCCGGGCTGGAATGCGGTCAAGGCGTTGAGCGTGCTGCTTTTCATTTCCTATTACGCACCCTGTTTTGTCACGGTCATCTGTATCTCCAGGGAGGCGGGCTCCTGGAAATGGGGTGCTTTTTCCATGATTTTCAACACGCTTTTCGCCTTTCTGCTTTCGGTCGTCGTTTACCAGGTGGGCTCTTTTTTCTGCTGATTACCCTCGGGTCAGCTGTCTGTATTTGATGCGATGGGGCTGATCGGCCGCGGCACCGAGCCGTTTTTTGCGGTCCGCTTCGTATTCGGAGTAGTTGCCGTCAAAATAGGTCACCTTGCTGTCTCCCTCAAAGGCGAGGATATGGGTGGCAATGCGGTCCAGAAACCACCGATCATGGCTGATTACCACGGCGCAGCCGCCGAAATTCTCCAGCGCCTCTTCAAGGGCGCGCAGGGTGTTGACGTCAAGATCATTGGTCGGCTCGTCGAGCAGGATGACATTGGCCTCTTCTTTCAGCATCCTGGCCAGATGCACCCGGTTGCGCTGGCCGCCTGACAGTTGGCCCACTTTTTTCTGCTGTTCGGTGCCGGAAAAATTGAAGCGGGCCACATAGGCCCTGGAGTTGACCTCCTTGTTACCCAGGGTGATAACATCTCGGCCGTCGGAAATGACTTCCCAGATGCTCTTGTCCGGGTCAAGGTCATCGCGGCTCTGATCCACATAGGCAAGCTTCACCGTCTCGCCCAGCCGGATGGCGCCGGAGTCGGGCTGGTCCTGGCCGGTGATCATCCGAAACAAAGTGGTTTTGCCCGCCCCGTTGGGCCCGATGACGCCGACGATACCGCCGGGGGGCAGGGAAAAGCTCATCTCATCCACCAGCAGCTTGCCGTCGTAAGCCTTGCGAACCTTGTCCGCTTCGATGACCACATTACCCAGCCGGGGGCCCGGCGGAATGTAGATTTCCAGCTCCCCGGCCCGCTTCTGGCTCTCCTGGCTCAGCAACTGCTCATAGGATTTGATTCTCGCCTTGGATTTGGCGTGTCTCCCCTTGGGACTCATGTTGATCCATTCAAGCTCGCGCTGCAGGGTTTTCTGGCGGTCGCTTTCCTGCTTTTCCTCCTGCTTCAGCCGTTTGGACTTCTGCTCAAGCCAGGAGGAATAATTGCCCTTCCAGGGAATACCCTGACCCCTGTCAAGCTCAAGGATCCAGCCGGCCACGTTGTCGAGAAAATAGCGGTCATGGGTAACGGCGATGATTGTTCCCTCATAGCGTTGGAGATGGTGCTCAAGCCAGGCAACGGATTCGGCGTCAAGGTGGTTGGTGGGTTCGTCAAGCAGCAGGATGTCCGGTTTCTGCAGCAGCAGCCGACAAAGCGCTACCCGTCGCTTTTCACCGCCGGAAAGGAGGGTGATCTTGTTTTCCCCCGGCGGGCAGCGCAGAGCGTCCATGGCCATTTCAAGTTTTGAGTCAAGCTCCCAGGCATCCAGGGCATCAAGTTTTTCCTGCACCTCACCCTGCCTGGCAATGAGATCGTTCATCTCGTCATCGCTCATCGGCTCGGCAAATTTTTCATTGATGCGGTTGAATTCGGCCAGCAGGTCAACCGTCTTTTGCACCGCCTCTTCCACAACCTCTTTGACCGTCTTGTCCGGATCGAGCGCCGGTTCCTGTTCCAGCAGACCCACGGTGAGCCCGGGGGAGATGGAGGTTCTGCCTTCGAAATCCCGGTCAATTCCTGCCAGAATACGGAGCAATGAACTTTTCCCGGAGCCGTTCAGGCCGAGAACGCCGATTTTTGCCCCGTAAAAGTAGGAAAGGTTGATATTGTTTAAAACAGGCTTCTTGTCGTAATATTTGCTCACTCCGATCATGGAGTAGATAATTTTATCCGGTTCGTTGCTCATGGCAGTCTCCTTCTGTGCGGCTGAAGTTCCAGGTTGATGGGGCGCGGGTCGGTCGGTTGGTGACGTGATGAGTCCCGCTGTCGGTACATGCCCGAATCCGTATGGGTCACGTGTGTCATCGTGATTGCGGAAACCGCACAACTTAGCATAAAGGGCGGAGAAAAACCAGCAGGAAATGAGACGGGGTTTTGTGCTTTCAGTTGGAAGGGTGCATCTCGGCCCACGACACCGTGCGGTTGCGGCCGCCTGCCTTGGCATGGTAGAGGGCCTGATCGGCGTAATGGATCAGGTCTTTTTTGTTGTCGGCGTCAACCGGATACGAAGCAAGGCCAAACGACATGGTGACGGATATCTGCTGGTCCTCATGCTGAAGAGAAAGGTCGCTGATTGCCTGCCGCACCCTTTCGACTTGAATACGTGCCCCCTTGTGGTCCGAATCCTCCAGCAGCAGGGCAAATTCCTCCCCGCCGTAACGGGCGGCAAGATCAACCTTGCGCACCGAGGAGGCGAGCACCCGGGCGACCTTTTGCAGGACACGGTCGCCGATGGGATGGCCGAAGGTGTCATTGATGGTTTTGAAATGATCCAGATCGCAAAGGACCAGGGTAAGGGGGCTGGACTGGCGCTGGGCGCGATGCAGCATGTTGTCGCATGCCTGCTGAAAGGTACGGTGGTTGCCGAGTTCGGTGAGGCCGTCGGTGGTGGCCAGATGAAAAATCTTTTCATGGGCCCGGGCAAGTTCGATTTTGGTCGTGACCTGGCTGACGATGACCTGGAGGATTTCCCGCCGTTCAGCGGTGAACATGTCCGCTTTTTTCCCGGCAACGGTCAAGGCGCCGATGGCCTGGTCATCTCCGTTGAGCAAGGGCAGGATGAGCAGGGATTGCAGCCCGACCATCCTCATTTCATTACTGAAAACCGGGAATTCGTCCTGGTAGTTGTCATGGGCGGGCATCCAGCGTCGCAGTCTGATGGCCTGACCCACGAGGCCGTCGTCCTCGGGGAATTCCAGTCCCTCGAAACGATCCGCCTTGGTGCCTGCTGCTTTGACGATGCGGTGCAGGCCGTTGCCGAGCAGGCTGATGGCGATGAAATCAGCGGCCGACAGCTCTTTCACCATTTTGATGGTTGCCGTGAAAACCGCCTGCAGCTCCAGGACCTGGTTCAGATCCTGCATTCCCATGCAGATTTGGTGGATTACCTGTTTGTTGCGGCGGGTTTCCTCCATTTTGTGGGCAAGATGAAGATCCTGGCCGATTTTGCTGCAGGAGAGCGCTATCACGTTGCGTTCCGCTTCAGTCCACGGCTCTTGCTCCTCCCGGTCAAGGCAGAGAATGGCCATCGGGGCAAGGCCTTTTTGGACCGGCCCGCCTGTTGCGGCAGAAAGAGGAATGACGGCGGCAAGCAGTGCTCCGATTTCTTTGCGGGATGAATAATAAGGGATGACGAGATTGCGGGGAACGGGGCTGACGGAAATTTCATGACAATCATCCTTGAGTCCGCCGATAAAGCCGCTGCCGCGTGGAAATGGATTCTGGATGATATCATCGCGCAGACTGGCCGCGCTGACAACCTGAATCTCCTGCTCATCGCGGTTGCTCCAGAGAAGAATCGCGCTGGTGAGGCCGAGGGCCTGACGAATTATTTCAAGCTGCAGATGGGCAAAGTCGCCGCTGGGCAATGCGGACGAGTGTGGCGCCGGGGGCAGGGCAGCCCGGGTTTTCGCGGGCGGCACATGCCGTGATTTTACCCTTTTCGATGTCTTTTTTTTTCGGAACAAGAACCAACCGACCAAGGCCAGGCCGGCCGTAACGGCGAGAAAAAAGACTATCCGGAGAGGAAGATTGTCCATTGGGTTCGGGTAATTTTTTGAGCTTCATTCAGGAGGAATATAAAGAAAATAATGTACACCATGGCTAATGGGTTTGTCCAGACTTCCTTCGAGTTCGGCCTCCACCGCGAGACGAGAATTTTCTTGAAAGGGTTTTTCTATATTTATTGACATTTAAATGGTAAATTTCGATAATAAAAACGATTACCCATGCCCAATGGTGCGGGCGTTTTTCCGGAGACGTACCGTAAGGCTGAACAATCAAAAAAATGGAGGCTTGGAATGGACAGCAAAGAATTGAAAAAAATCCTGGCGGGAGTGGGTATTGCCGGCTTGTTGACCGGCATGCCCTTAAACGGCGGTGTCGCCTTTGGCGGCAGCGGCTGAGGCGCAAAAGACGACAGTGCAGTTGGCACTGAGAAGCAAGCGCCCGCTGCCGCGGGCAGCGGTTGAGGCGGCAACAAAGGGAGTGCGGTCAGCACTCAGGAAGAGTCCGCGGAAAAAACTGAAGGCGCTGCTGGAGAAGAAAAACCGGCAACCGTTCCTGAAGAAGAAGAAAAGAAAGCCCCGGCCGGCGGCAGCGGCTGAGGCGGCAACAAGTAGCAGTGCCGTCGGCATTGCAGAAATTTTCCACCACGCCGTCTTTGTTACAAGGAGCAGGGTTCACCCCCCTGCTCCTTTGTCATTTTTTTATTCCTTCTCGCATGACATGATCCCGCATGAAACTCAAACAAATTTTTCCGGCCTGTTTCTCCACTCTCACCGAAGACGCAACGTGTAAACTGCTCAAGCTGGCGGCCGGCGCCGGTGTTGAATATTTTCCGCAACTGCTTGGTGGTCTGGGGGAAAAATTAGATATCCCCCTTTATCTTGCTGATCTTGCCCGGCTTGAATATGCTGTTTTTCTGGTGCGGGAGCAGGGTGAGGAAAAACCGGTGAATGGCGTGGATGAACTTATTGCCAGCCCTTCGTTGCAGCTTCTTCGCCTTGACTGGAAAAATCTTCCTCATCTTCTGCGGGCCGTGGCTGGAGATGCGGCGGTACCGCCCCTGGCCGGCGAAGAGTTTGTCCTTGTTTTTCGCGGTCCGGAGAGCGGCAGGGTGCTGGTGCGGCCGGCCCGGGGCAACGATTTGCTGGCCCTGAAAATCGTGACGGAAAAAATCAGCCCCGCTGTGGCCGCGCGGGCTGCCGGAGTTGCGGTGGGCGTCATTGACCGCTGTCTGGAAAAGGCGGTGTTGCAGGGAATTCTTCTTGCGCCGCCGTCTCGAATCAGACGTGATCCGGCCTTTTTCACTCATGCCGAGGGCGTTGACGAACGGTTTTTCGTTTCCCCTGTTTTCACCCTGCAGTGGCATGTCACCCAGACCTGTGATCTGCATTGTCGTCACTGTTATGACCGAAGCGACCGTATAGCCCTGCCCCTTGAGCAGGGGCTGCGCATTCTCGATGATCTCCGCGATTTCTGCATCGAACATCACGTCAAGGGACAGGTGTCTTTTTCCGGGGGCAACCCCTTGCTCTACCCGCATTTTTTGGAACTGTACCAGGGGGCGGTTGAGCGGAATATGATGGCGGCCATCCTCGGTAATCCGGCGCCGCGATCAACCATGGAGAAGATCCTGGCCATTGAAAAGCCCGTTTTTTATCAGGTCAGCCTGGAAGGATTGCCGGAGCATAATGATTACATCCGCGGCCCGGGTCATTTTGAGCGGGTGCTTCATTTCCTTGAGCTGCTCAAGGAGCTCGGCATCTACTCCATGGTCATGCTGACCCTGACGAAAGACAACATGGACCAGGTGCTGCCCCTGGCCGGTCTGCTGCGGGACCGGACGGACCTCTTTACCTTTAATCGTCTGGCCATGGTCGGCGAAGGGGCTCAGTTGCAGTCGGCCGACAGGCAAGGGTTTCAGGATTTTTTGCGGCACTATCTGGCCGCTGCCCGGAAAAATCCCGTTATCAGCCTGAAGGATAACCTGCTGAATATTGTCCGACGCGAAGAAAACATGCCGGTGTTCGGCGGGTGCGCCGGATACGGTTGCGGCGCCGCGTTTAATTTTATTTCCATCCTGCCGGACGGTGAGGCCCATGCCTGCCGGAAATTTCCCTCCCATATCGGCAATGTTTTTCAAAGCAGCATCAGCGAAATCTACCACGGTGAACGGGCCGCCCGCTATCGGATGGGACCCGCCGAATGCGCATCATGCTCGATCAGGCCGGTGTGCGGCGGCTGCCTTGCCGTGGTGCATGGCCTGGGGCTCGATCCCTTTCAGAACCGGGATCCCTATTGTTTTATTTGAGTATCTTGAAATTCCGCCTGAATTGTCCCTGCGTGAATGCGGCGGGCAGCGGGAATCAGCGTGTGGTCTCGCTTCCCAGCAACTGATTGAATACCCGGACAAGTTCGTCGATCTGGAAGGGTTTGCCGATGGCGGCACAAAAACCATAAGCTTGAAAGTCGGCCATGATCGGATCATTTGAATAACCGCTTGAGACGATGACTTTCGCCGTGCCGTCCATGGCAAGAAGATGTTTGACCGCCTGCTTGCCCCCCATGCCGCCTGGAATGGTCAGATCCATGATCACCGCATCAAAGGGTTTCCCTGACTTCCCTGCTTCCTGATAAAGCCGGATCGCCTCTTCGCCGTCCTTGGCGGGGACGCCTGTAAAACCGAGATGATCGAGCATTTTTATGACAACGGTACGGACAATTTCCTCATCGTCCATAAGAAGGATTTTCGCTTTTCGGGCGGATGTCAATATCGCTTTTTCCTCCGGCACCGATTGTGACGGCGTTCCTTTGGCCGCAGGCAGCAGGATGGTGAAAGTTGTCCCTTTTCCGGGGGAAGATTTTACTTCAATACGGCCGTTGTGATTGCGAACAATGGAATGGCAGATGGCAAGGCCGAGGCCGCTTCCCTGGTGTTTCAATGAAAAATAAGGGTCGAATATTTTATCAAGATAATTTTCGGGGATGCCGATGCCGGAATCACCGAGGCTGATTTCGAGGAATCCGGCAAAATCCGGATCTTCGTACCCCTTTGCCTTTGCCCGGTTGCGGCAGGTGATTGTCACCGTGCCTCCTTCCGGCATGGCCTGACGGGCGTTAATCACCATGTTCTGGATTACCTGGCTGATTTGTCCCGGATCGATCTCCCCCAGCCAGAGGTCGTCGGCCAGGTTAAATTCGCAGTTGACATTGCTGCCCCGGAGGACGAAAGAGGCTGACTCCCGAATAATGTCGGCAATGGAGGTAAGCTGACGGACCGGTGCCCCGCCCTTGGCAAAGGTCAGCAGCTGCTGGGTGAGATTTTTGGCGCGCAGCGATGCTTTCTCCGCCTGGTGAAGCAGCTGCGCCGTATCCGGAAAATCCGCCATCTGGATTTTTGCAAGATTGAGATTGCCGAGAATGGCGGCCAGGATATTGTTGAAATCATGGGCTATGCCGCCGGCAAGAACGCCGATTGATTCAAGTTTTTTTGCCTTGAGGATTTCTTCGGCAAAATGGACTTTTTCGGTGACGTCGCGAAAGACGAGAACGACGCCGATAATGCGGCTTTCCTGGTCGCGGATGGGGGCGCCGCTGTCGGCAATGTGACGGCGCTGGCCGTCGCGGTTGATAAGCAGCGTGTGGTTGGCGAGTTCGATGATGTTGCCGGTGGCCAGCACCTTGTCCGCCGGATTTTCACATTTTTCTCCGCTTTTTTCGTGAATGATGTGAAAAATGTCCTGCAGCGGCTTGCCTGCCGCTTCATTCTGGGGCCAGCCGGTGAGATCTTCGGCCGCCTTGTTGATCATGACCACCCTGCCTGCGGTGTCGGTGGTGATGACGCCGTCACCGATACTGCGCAGGGTAACGGACAATCGTTCCTTTTCCGCGGCCAGGGCTCTTTCCGCCCGTTTTCTGTCGCTGATGTCGCGCGCCACGGCGATAACGACTTGGTTGTCGTTGAAACGGGTGGATTTCATGGCAACTTCAACCCAAAAGAGCGATCCGTCTTTTTTTCTGGCGTGCCATTCAAAGAGTTGAGGTTCCGGCATGACGGCAGAGCGCATCTTCTGATTGGCTTCCTGTTCCGTATAGGGAGGTATGCCTGAACTCACGTCACCGATGGTAAGTTGCAATGCCTCCTCTTTTGTATAGCCGTATATATCCAGCATGGTCTGGTTGACATCAAGTATTTCTCCGGTCTTGCCGTCATGGATGAAAATCGCGTCGCTCGGGGCATTGTATATGGCCCGGTAGCGGTTTTCACTGATCTGCAGGTCTGCCAGGGCCTGATCAAGTTCGCTTTCCCTTTTTTTGATGATTTCCAGTTGCAGCGTTTTCTCCTCCATCTGCCGACGGAGAGTTTCGACCATCGTGGCGATGTCCTGCTGCAGGGTGGCAAGCTCAAGAATGGCTTTTCCTTTGAGTTGTTGCCGGTAATCACCCTGGGAGATGTTTTCGGCAAAACGAGACAGGGTAATAATGGGTGAAATGATGAGTTTCTGCATGCCGATCATAAGGAGAATGCCGATAATCAAGGCCATTGTCAGGACGATCAGACTGATACGCAGAAACAGATTCTTGGCGGCAAACAACTCGTCGTAACTGATGCAGAGACCGATGTAGCTCTGCCAGGGGAGATAGAAACGGCTTACTGCCAACATTTTTTGACCGAGAACGGTATACGAGAGAATTTGGCGTTCGTTTTTCTTGGTCAGGCGCGCGAAAAAAAAGGAAAATTCCGGGTCGGAGCTCATGGAAAAAGAGTTGGAAAGAAGAATTTCGCGCTCCCGGCCGATAACAAACACGGTACCGCTTTCTTTGTAGCGGATGGCGGCCAGCTGTGCCAGACCATCTGTTTTGATCTCGTCCAGGTGGCTCTGGCTGTCTTCAAGACCGATGCGACGAAGCGTTTCGTGGCGCCGTTCAATGGGCTGGATCAGGGATTCCAGTTTTTCCCCGAGCAGTTCGGTGCCCAGTTGGAAAATGATTCCGTCCAGCAGCTTGCTGCCGGCGAAAAGCTGCGGCAGGGACAGGGCGAGAATCAACAGAGACATGGCCAGCAGAAAGAGGCTGCGGATGGAGGAGAAGATTGTCCTTGTTCGCGTCATTACAGCAGGCCTGTGTCGGGGGTTTTTATTTAACAAGGATGTCGACCGCTTCCAGGGCATCGAACGAAATTGTCAGATTGTGATTCCGGGCTGCCTTGAGGTTGATGAAAGAGACTTGTCTGGCCGGTTGCGGCAGGGTTTCGCTGATGGCTTTTTTCCCCGCAAAGATATCGGCGGTCATTTGTGCAGCCTGAGCACCGCAGAAGCCGAAGGGGTTGAACAGTCCGGCAAGAATATCATCGTCCAGATAATCCTTGATCGAATCCCGATCGATGTCCAGGGTCAAGGCGGTAATAACCGGCACGCCGCTTGACTTCAGGGATTCCCGGCTTTGAAAGCTGCCGACTATGCCGCCGTATGCGTCGATTTTTTCATTGCGCAGTTCATTGAGGACGGGCGTCACGCTGTTTGCCAGGTCGGGGAAAAAGAGAGTGAAACCATGCCGTTCTTCAAGGGAAAGATCGACATATGCTTTTTTTGAAACCAGATCGGCAGGAATGCGGGAATCGTGAACATAAGCATAGCGGCGGCTTTCCGGCATGATAAGCCGGGCGATGCGCAGAATTTTTTCCGGCGGGTACATGAGATAGATGCCGGAAAGGTTGGTTTCCGGCAGGGCAGTCAGGGAGGGGAGCATCTCCAGGGCAACGGCTTCAAGCACGGGGACAAAGAGCTGGGGCACGTTTGTCGTCTGCAGTATTTCACGCACAGGCATGGAGACCCAGCCGCAGGTGATGAACATGTCGGCTTTGTCTCTGTATCGGTTCACCGCTTCACGCACCTCGGGAATGGAGTCCTGGTTCGCTGTTTTTGTCAGGATGTCGGTATATTCGATGTCGCGTCCTTCGATAAAGCCGCGCAGGGTCATGGTGCTTTTGAATTCCGTGACGACGTCGGCAAAATGGGCAGGGGATATGGGATAACGGATGAAAACGACATGTTTGGGGCGTGCCCAGGCCGTTGCATGGGGAAATGCGATAAGGGAAAGCAACAGGGCAACCAGGGAAAAAAGGCGTGCGGTTCTGCCGCGGATCATATTTTCACCGTTAGGAGAAAAAAAATAGAAAAGAATATGTATAACTATGGCGGGGGGCAGCTTGAAACGTCAAGAAAAATGTAACATTGTAATATTGTTTCGTCTGGTTGGACTTCCCAAAATATATGACGCACAAATAGTTTGTGCTATAATTGAGGATACGAAGACTTTTTTTGCAAAGGAGAGGCAATGCAATGATGAAAGTGGGAATTATCGGCACCGGTGCGCACGGCTCCCGATATGCCCGGCATATCGTCAATGACTTGCCCGGGCTTCGACTGACGGCCATATCCCGCAGGGGAGAAGAGGGAAAAAAACAGGCTGCGGAGTGGCGGAGCCGCTATTATGCCGATTGGCCGGATCTTGTTCGAGACCGGGAGGTCGATGCGGTCATTGCCGTCACTCCGCCCGTATTGAATGTGGAGATTGCCCGCTGCTGTGTGGCGGAAAAGAAACCGCTGCTCATGGAAAAACCGTTGGCCATCGATTACCGCAGCGGAGCAGAGATTGTTGCCATGTTTACTCAAGCCGGTTTGCCGCTCACCGTGGGGC
This sequence comes from Desulfobulbaceae bacterium DB1, assembly GCA_001914235.1. Lineage (NCBI taxonomy): Bacteria > Pseudomonadati > Thermodesulfobacteriota > Desulfobulbia > Desulfobulbales > Desulfobulbaceae > Desulfobulbaceae bacterium DB1. Next base: position 70,110 of record MQUF01000003.1, on the reverse strand, counting down.
AGACCCTGCGGTATAACACGGTTATACGGGCGCTCCGCCGGTCGCTTCCCAGGGTCGGGCGTCTTGTTGCTTTTTCCGCAAGTCATCGCCTTGAGCCCTCAACCAATTCCTGGCAGGCCGAGCAGTCAATTGCCGGCGGCGGCGTGATTCTGCAGACCGCGGTGCATATGTTTGATGCCTTGCGCTTTATGACCGGCTGTGAGGTGAAAAGAGTGCGGGGGTCCATGTTTCACATTCACAATCCCGGATTGGAGGATCTTTTCACTGCCCAGCTTGAAATGGAAAACGGCGTGATCGGTGTCGTGGATGGCGCCAGGGTCGGCAGGGGCAGGTCGGGGCGCTATGAGTTTGTCGGCATCGACGGTGAGCTCCATGGCGACCAGATTCACGGGCAATTGGATTTTATCCGCGGCAGCCGGAGGGAAGTGGTGGGCCACCCTCTTCTCACCGGCACGATTGTGCCTCTGCTTGCCGACTGGCACTCTTTCCTGTCAGGTCGCGCGGCCAATCCTGTTGCCGGGGAAGAAGGGTTGGCCGCGCTGGCTGTTTGCCGGGCCTGCGTGCTTTCCGCAACCAGGGACCAGTGGGTGGCGGTTGAAGACCTGGAGAACCCTTTTATCCCTTGATTCTTTTCAGCAGCCAGGCCATGTTTCGACCCAGATCCCGCATGGTTTTGATTCCTTCCTCGTCGTTTTCCACCTCTCCCGGCTCCCGGCCGATGCCGATATTCCAGTAGGATGAGCCGACGATGATCATCTGGCCGATGGTGAAGAAATTGTTCAGGGAGTTGAAGACATGGGATGCCCCGGCCCTGCGGACGGCGACCACTCCGGCCCCGACTTTTCGCTGGAACATGTCGCCGTTGGCTCGGGAAACCATGCCGCAGCGTTCCATCAGGCCCTTCATCGAGGCGGAAACATCGGCAAAATAGGTCGGGGAACCGAGCAGAATGCCGTCCGCCTCGGCCATTTTTTCAATGGCCTCGTTGATGATGTCGCTTTCCACCGCACAACGGCTGTTTTTTCGCTCGAAACATTTATAGCAGGCGAAACAGCCCGGCACGCTTCTGCCGGCAAGTTCAATCAGTTCGGTGGATATTCCTTCCTGTTCAAGCTCCGCCAGGACATGGTTTAATAGGTGGGCGGTGTTCCCGCCTTTGCGGGCGCTGCCGCTGAACGCAACGACTTTCATGACTGTTTCTCCTTGTTTTGGGAAAGTGAGGAATTGACTGAATATCTTCTTGTACCACAGCGCACACGGAGATCACAGGGAAACATGGTATGACGGCCGGGCAACTTTTTGAACCTGCGCACTCCGTGAAATTTTTTTTCAGGACAATCATCAGCCTGAAATCTTTTTCGTGGTGAAAGAAAAACTCGTTGCTCTTTTCTTGACTTCCGAAAAAAGTTCGTGATATGCAGTAGTAAGCAAAGATTGCAACATTGTTCCACTTCATATTACCCAGGATCGGCCATGTCTTCTCCAGAAAAAATCAGGATGAGGGAAAATAAATTTTCTTTCATGGGGCTTTTTGACTGCACTGCGGAGAGTTTTCCCGGCTGTTTTGTCCAGAAATGTCTCGATACCAGCATTACCGGAAAACTGATCGGCATGCTGGTTGTTTCGTTGCTCGGCTTTGCCGTATTGATCGTCATCAATACCGTGGCCCTGCATAAGATTGAAACCCAGAACAATGCCATTCGGGATGTTGCCATTCCCGAGTATAAAATCAGCCAATATATCCTGCGCAGCATTAATGGTTTCAAGATCTCATTGATCCATATTCTGAACGAGCCGGAACTCAAGAACGACAACCCTCATGTCAAGGCCAACAAGGAACGGATTGACGACATCGGCACCATGATCAAGTCGCTGCAAAACGGCGGTTCGGTGCTTGATGTGGCCAAGGTGTCGAGCCGCACCCTGGATGTTTTCACCGTCAAGCCCCCCGACAGTCCCGTTATGAGCGAACTTGTCAGCGATATCTTGGATGAACATCAATACTTGCGGGAGTCCTACCGTGATCTGATCGGCAATATGGTGCGCATGGGGCCGACGGCCAAAAAACAGGAGCATCTTGAGGATCTGGTGAGCAGCCTTGACGAGATGTATGAACTCGTCATTGACATGACGGTTGAGATCAACAATCAGCATTCCGCTCGGTTTCAAGACCTGGAGAATATCATCGATGACTCCCGGTTCCGTTCCATCTGGCTGGGAGTGGTCATTGCGGTCATCCTTTCCATTGCCACCATGCTCTATATCCTCATTATCGTCATGCCGCTGCGCGATATCCTGAAGAAAATAAAGATCATCGCCAAGGGCGAGGGCGACCTTGCCCAGCGCATTGAAGTGAAAAGTCATGACGAGGTCGGCCAGCTTGCCTATCAATTTAATACTCTGGTTGATAATATTTTTACGCTCAATTCATTCAAGGCCATCATCGAGGAAGAGGAGTCGACCACCGAGGTCAATCAGCGGCTGGCTGCCCTGCTGCGGGAAAGATATCATTTCGACCGCCTTTTTATTTATGAGATAACCGGCAACAAGAACAAGATGTCCGTCGCCTATGCCGCTGAATACAGGGATGTCTGCAGCCCGGAAATACTCGACGATTCTAATTTCTGCCGAGCGAAGCGGACCGGCCACGCCATTTCCTCTCTGGAGTTTCCCAATATCTGCAAGATGTTCCCCCACAAGGACAGGCTCGAACATCATTGCATTCCCATGATTGCCGGCGGCAGGGTTGTCGGCGTTGTCCAGTTTCTGCATGACAAGGTGAGTTCCGCTGAAAGCCGGGAGGTCTTTGAAAATCTGGTGCAGCGGGCAACGCGCTATATCAAGGAGGCCACGCCGGTTATCGAGGCCAAACGTTTTGCCTCCGCCCTCCAGGAAACAACACTGCGCGACCCCATGACCGATCTCTATAACCGGCGTTTTCTGGAGTCTTTCACCGACACGCTGGTGGCGAGCACCATTCGCCGGCAGACCAGGGTGGGCATTCTCATGTGCGATATGGATTTCTTCAAAGAAGTCAATGATACCTACGGTCATGAAACCGGTGACGTGGTGCTGATCAAAACGGCTGAGGTGTTAAAGTCGTGTGTCAGGGCGTCGGACATGGTGATCCGCTATGGCGGGGAGGAATTTATCGTTCTGCTGATCGATGTGAAAAGCAGGAAGGACATTCTTGATCTTGCCGAAAAGATCCGCAAAACCATGGAGGAAACGGTGATCAACGTTCCGGATGGGGCCCTGCAGAAGACCTTGAGTATCGGGGTAAGTGAGTTCCCGAGCGATACGGAGGGTTTCTGGGAGGCGATCAAGTTTGCCGATGTGGCCCTTTATCGCGCCAAGGAACAGGGCCGCAACCGGGTGATCAGCTTTACCCCGGATATGTGGAAGGAGGAGAAGTATTAAAAGCGCGCCGGATTTGTTGGATTCGTAAAAAACATCCTGGTTCCGAATTTTCGTGACGATAAATCGGCAAGTTGTCGTGCGCTGTCCGGCTGTCGAGCGGCGTTCGGCGAGACAGTCGAATTTCTAAACCGGCAGAAGAAAAGAAAATGTGCTGCCTGTTCCGTTACCGTCGCTTTCCGCCCAGATTATGCCGTGGTGGAGTTCCACCAGCCGTCTGGTCAGGGAAAGCCCAAGGCCCGTCCCCTGATATTTCCTGCTGACCGAGCTCTCCACCTGTTCAAACGGGGTGAAGATCCGTTGTAAATCAATTTGTGCGATGCCGATTCCCGTGTCAACCACGGAAATTTTGATCAACTTCCTGCCGGTGGGAGCGTTTGTGTCTCTGTCATGCGGTGACACATGGCGATACCATTCAGATAATTCCGCGGCCTGGGCCTTGATGGTAATATGGCCGCCGGGCGAAGTGAATTTAACGGCATTTGCCAGCAGGTTGAAGATAACCTGTTTGAGTTTGCGTTCGTCCGCTGTGATTTGTTGGGGAAGATTTTCTTCGATATCAAGGGCAAGGGTTATATTTGATTTGTCCGCCTTGCCCTTGATCATGATGAAACTATGGGCAAGCAGCGCCGCCAGATCAAATTTTTCCAGTCGAAGTTCCAGCTTGCCGGCCTCAACCTTGGAGAGATCGAGGATATCGTTTATCAGGGACAGGAGGTGACGGCTGGATTGGAGAACGTTGTGCAGATATTCCTCCTGGGTGCCGTTGAGTTCACCGAAATGCTTGTCCAGCACCACTTCGGTGAAGCCGATGATGGCATTCAACGGTGTCCGCAGTTCATGGCTCATGTTGGCGAGAAATTCGCTTTTGGCCACATTGGCCACTTCCGCTTCCTGCCGCGCCCTGCTCAGCTGATTGTAGGTTTCCTCCAGGGTGTCCATCATCACGTTGAAATCCATGGTCATGTTTTCCATTTCGTCAATGGCGGATTCCCATTGCTTGGGCGCGGGAACACGGATGCTCAGGTTTCCCTCTTTTTCCGTTACTTGGTGGAGGGCGGTTATCAACTGATTGATTTTGTTGAAAACCCGCATTTTGAGCAGGAAAAAAAGGGCGATGGAGATCGTTACCGAAGCAAAAAAAGGAATCAGGTTGGCGGTTATCAGACGACGCCGTTGCTGGATGAAGCTTTGTTTGTCGAGGGCCATGGTAAGGTAGCCGACGTTTTCACCAAAATTGTTCGACAGATTTTTTGTTTTGGTGGCATAGGACAGGCCCTGGTGGGTGAGGCTGTCTCCCTGGGGGAACTGGACGGTATCGCCAATGAAGCTGGTCAGGATGGGTTGAAGATCCTGATTGAAAAGGACGATTTCCGATCCGGCGATTTCCGTCATGTGCTGGATAAGGTTGGTATTGCCGTTAATCAGTTTGATCATGACAATATGCCCGTATGTATCACCGGAATCATGGACCAGGGACACGATGGACTTGATCGCCATGATTTTCTGCCGGCCCTTGCTGATTGCGGGAGACATGCCTTGCAGGGCGAGAATGGATGCGGGAATTTCGGTCAGGCAGACATGCTGTTCGAGTCGCCGCACGAAAATTTGGTATTTTGAATGATGGGAAATTTCCGTGCCGAGGCGGTTGCAGGAAACAAGATTAAGGTCGCCGTCAAAAAGGAAGATCAAGTCGATATTGTGTTTTGCGGCGATGGTCTGCAGCATGACGGTTATCGGCTTGATCTTGTCATAATCGAGGAAATCGACGAACTTGCGGTTTTGTTCCTTGATAATACCTGAGACCATGCCGATTTTATCGAGTTCGTAATTGAGGATTGATTCGGCAATGATCAGCTTTGATTGCAGTTGTTGGTTTAGCTGTAAATTTACTTTTCTGGTTTCCTGGATGGAGGAGTAAATGGCGTTGCCGATAATCACCGCAATGAGAAGGATGAAAAGCAGGATGAGTTTGCGGATAATGGTCCGGCGCGGCCCCTTTTCGAGGGCCTCCCTCCGCGCGGAATGGGAAGGCATGGAGCGCATCATTGGAGAATCTTCCGGGTGGTTTTGTGTTGACGGCGAAGCGCGCGGAAAGAGCAGGTTACTCGCACGAAAGCCGTTTCTGCAAGCTGCTCTGGCCGTGGATCAGCGGTAATCCCTCTGCCTGCCAGCGAGAGGTCCCCCCCTTTAAAATTCCAATCACCTCATATCCCTGCATGGTGAGAAATTTTGCCGCAATGGTGGATTGTTTCATAATCCAGTCCGTAATAAGTATTTTTTTGTTTTTCGGAATCAGATGAAAATTGTCCTCGAGAAAGACGAGAGGGCAATGGCGTGCACCCTTGATGTAATTGCCCGCCAGGGTGGAGTTGTCGAATTGGAAATCGAGATCGTCCAGCGTCAAGGTCTGTCGATCCAGGCTCCTGACATCAAGCAGGAAAATGTTATTGTCTTCGTTTAAGATTTTTTGAAATTCATGCGGCGGCAGTTTTGTTACCTTGACCTTTTGCCATTCTTCACTGGTGGTCATGGTGTAATTGAAATAGCGCCATTCGGGGATGCCGCCGGTAAAATAGTATACCTCCGTGTGACCTTTTGCCACCGCAATCCTTGCGGCGCGATTGCTGTAGGTTCACCTGTCGCTGAGGCAATGAAATATCAGCGGGGTCGACTTGTCAACCGGCAGATCCTTGGTGGTTGCCATTTTGGTGATGGGGATGTTGATCGACCCGGTAATGTGCTGGAAAGCGTATTCGATTTCACTAAGAACATTGACGATGACAATTTTTCTGTTGCTGTCGAGCATCTGCTTCAGCTCAAATGCCGCAATTTCCTTGTAGCCTTCCAGGGGCTGTTCCCGCTGCTCTCCGGCGTTTGTCCGTTCTTGCGCATCAAGGGGGGGGGGCAAAAACAACCCGAAAAATAAGATGATGAGAAATCCGTAGAGTTTTTTTCGTCTGTTCATCGTTGGCGCTCTTTTTCGCAAAGATCCTTGTCATAGGCCAGGGAGGTCTCCCGGTACTCGAGAGGAAGTTTTTCGTCGCGCCAGCGGACTATGCCTCCCTTGAGAACGCCGATGACGTTATATCCGAGATTGGTCAGGTACTTGGCGGCAAGGATGGATTTTTTATTGGTCCAGTCGCTGATAACGATATTCGCTTCTTTGGGAATATTTTTATGCCAGTCCGCCAGATAAACCATGGGGCAAACATGGGTGCCCTTGATAAAGATTTTTTCCAGGTTGCAGTCGATGGGCCGGACATCGAGAACGTACAGGGAATTGTCCTCTGCAAGCATGGAGTAAAGTTTCTTGGGGCTTATTTTGTTGACCTTGATATTTGCGTAATCCTCGTCGGCAATCAGAGGGTAATTGAATGACCTCCATTCCGGGATGCCGCCTTTGAAACAAAAAACATTGGTGTAACCACGTTCGACCGCAATCCTTGCGGCTCGAGGACTGTAAGGTCAGTCGAGTCCCATGCAGTAGATGATCAGCGGCGTTGATTTGTCCGCCGGCAACAGTTTTGTCCCAGGGAAGTCGACAACAGGGATGTTGATCGAGCCGGGGATGTGCAGACCATTATATTCGATATCGCTCAATACGTTGATTACGACCACATGGGGGGTGTTTTCAATCATGTTTTTGACTTCCGGAGCAGTAATATACTGCAGCGGTTTGCCGTGAACAATGCTTGCGGAAAATAACAGCAGCATGGCCAGCACCCAAAAGATCCGTGCACACATGCCGGCCGGAACGGGAAGCTGCGGGATATTTTTCATCATTGGAGCGCCTCGTTCAGATAACGGCTGACCTCACTGACGAATGTTCGCGTGTCGATGGGTTTGCTGATGTAGCCGGCGCAACCCGCGGCATGGGCTTTTTTTTCGTCGCTTTCCATTGCAAAAGAGGTGACGGCAATAATGGGGATGTGGCTGGTGAGCGGGTCGTTTTTGATGGTTTTCGCCGCGCTTAAACCGTCAAGCCCGGGCAGTTGGATATCCATGAGGATAAGATCCGGCAGTTCCTTTTGCGCGATCAAGATGCCGTTTTCGGCATTGGCAGCCTCCAAAACAAGAAAATTGCCCAACTCAAGGAGGGTTCGGACTAGTTTCAGGTTCAGCTCATTGTCCTCGATAACCAGAATTTTTTTCACCGACATGACTCCCATTATCCTGCATTGAAATTATATCCGGTCATCTTTCCAGCTTTTCAGCCGAATGATAACGAGAGGAATTATGGCATATTTTCGTTCGGAATACAACCTTCTCTTTTGTTGGGGGAATTTGCTGAAGGCGTAATTTTCCCGCATCAGGTTGAATGATCGCTCCGGGCCGCCTGTCCGGCAGAAAAAAATAGGAAATCAAATATTTTTCGTGGTAATATTGCAAAGGTAACCAGCGGGGGATCGATCTTGGCTGCCGCCCTGCCGAACGGCCGACGATTTTGATTGTTTTTTTAAGAAGCAAAGGGGACAAGATGGGAACGGAAAGCTCCGGTGATCATGTTTACGATCTGAGGCGCATTGAAGATGTTTTTGCCTGTCTTGAAATAATCAGTATCGCCCGTGGCGCAATGTTCGGGGTGGACCCCGAGATCGCCCGTCGCATGGAAAAAGTCAGTGACGCCCTGGGCGCTCTTGCGCAGATCGTCATGGACGGTGAGCTTGCCGGGTCGGCGTCTGCCGTTTCTCCTTCCGCAACGACCGAGCAAACCGTGATGCCCGGCGAAAAGTCTTCTGCCCGGGGGCGGGAGGTTGATGTTCTTGCCGATTTGACTTCCGACGTGAAACTGTCCGGAAAACCGGTCACCGGACGGCCCCGTCCGATCGACGATGGAAAAAGGAGTGGTGGTGGAGAGGAACGGGAGTCCATTGTTGATATTCTGACCGGTGAAAAAATAAAGTAAACGACGGGATTATTTTTTGTTCGCTATGCGGCAAAGACGATGTCGAAAGAAGAAGGATTGCTGGAAATAAAAGGAAATGGAGTTTCTGCGTGGCGAAAATTCTTGTTATCGATGATGAAACACAAATACAGGGTTTGTTGAAAAGACTGCTGGAAGGCTTGGGGCATTTAGTCATCACCGCCGATAATGGATCAGTGGGGTTGAAGTTGCTGCTTCAGGAACAGTTTGACTTGGTCATAACCGATATTTTCATGCCGGAGAAGGAAGGGTTGGAAACAATAATGGAGATCAGGCGCGATTTCCCGACCGTGAAAGTGATTGCCATGTCCGGCGGGGACAGCAGCGGTTGTGATTATCTTCCCTTGACCAAACCGCTAGGCGCGAACGGCTGCCTGAACAAGCCTTTCACGAATCATGAAATCGTGACGCTTGTTCAGGAGCTGCTCGACTGAGCGTATCTCTCGCCTATACCGTGCGGCAGAGGCGGCCGAAGCCTCCGGGAATCGTACCCGATGCCCAGAAAATCGTTCCTTGTTTAAAATCACAAAACCAGTAGCCGCCGGGTTCTCGCCTGCCGTCGACGAAAATAAACGGCTGGGCCGCGGAAAAGCATTGATGGAGATGCTGCCCTTTTGTGTTCTGTTGCGGCTCGAGCAGGGACAATGCCTCGGTCATGGTCGGGAGCCGCCAGTCGGCAAACCCGGCAAACTTTTCGTCGTTTACTTGCCTTATATACGCCTGTATTTTGCGGATGCTGTTAATGTCACAGCCTCCGCGCTGCCACATGATGCCGGTTGTCTTGTCGGTAACCGTCAGTCCGTCGCCGTTGTCCACCAGGAAATTGCTGAAACTGCCGGAGGGGTTATGCCGGCTGTCGAAGAATTTTGCCTGTCTGATGATTGCCGGAACGTCTTCGTCCCGAATTGCCGCGGCCGGCCGGTCAAGCTGAACGTTTTTCATGTCGGCCGGCAGCGGGGTTCTTGCCGACGGCAGGCCGCTGCCCATTGCTTCCTCCGTGATAATGGTGTCAAAGGGCAATACCTTGGCATCGTCGGGCGTGTCCACAACGTATTCCTTGAGCCATTTCTTCAGGATTTCGTCAATGGCGTAGCTTTTGTCCAGGCCGAAGGTTTTCCCCTGTTTTTTGACGGCCGTGTCGATCAGCTCCTGGGGTGCATCGATACGGGCAAGAACCCGGGCGTGTTTGATGCCGCGCTCCATGAGACATAAGGTTGGCGGATCTTGCCAGGTGTCGATAAAAAAATAATAATAGCGCTCCGACGCGTGTTTAATGCGTTCCTTGCCGCCCCAGCTTTCGAAGATGGCAAAGGTCTCTGCCGGATGCAGGTCCCAGTCGATGTTCGGCAGGTTGTCGGATGGAAAGTCCAGTTTTTGAAATAAGCCCATGATTCCTCCTCGTGAAGTGGATTTTACGTTGCCCGGCGGATGATTTGTGAGAGCCTTCAGTCAATGACGAGAAAACAAAATAAAGTTTATATTTGATAATAGTTATTGTTTTGTAAAAAAGCAAGCTTTAAAGGCAATGATTGCTTGATAAAAAATCACGCTGATGGGGGTGATGGATGAAGGTGGTTTTCCTTGGTGATTCCCTGGTTCAATTTTATGATTGGCAGCAGTGCTTTCCAGGGATTTCCGTCGTCAACAGGGGGATTGCCGGTGAAACAGTCGGCGGGTTGCGTCAGCGCATGGATCACGAGCTTGATCGGTTTGCCGCTGACGCGCATGTCGTTATGCTCATGATCGGCGCCAACAATGTCGTCATGCAGGATTATGGCTTCATGCCGGATTATCAGGCCATTCTCGGCAAGGTAAGAGAAAAAAATCCGACGTGCCGGCCGGTGGTGACAAGTCTTTTCCCGTTCCGGCTTCCCCGGCTTGCTCCGGATGGCGTTTTGCGGCTTAACCGCCTGTTGCGGAAGGCGGCCGGTGAATGGCAGGCGGATTATCTTGACATCCATGAACATTTTGTTGCGGTGGAATCACGGGGCAACAGTTGTTTTGTTGCGGATGGGGTGCATCTGTGCGAAACCGGATACCGGGTTTGGACGGAAGAGATACGGCATTATTTGCGAAGGCTGTCGGATGGATAGGGGGTGTTTTTTTGGCGAGAGAGCTTGCTATTTACCGGAGGCGATGATAGTGTTTTATGTATTTTACATCGAATGGTTTCTGGTTCGGAGCTTGACCGACAGCGGAGTTTTATTTTTTCAAATCAGTCGCATTGAGGTTTTTTTATGTACGTGAAAATTGACAAAGAATCAATTGAGGTAATCGTTTTAACCGCAACGACGAAAATTGTCGGAACAATTTATACACTTCCCCAGGAACGATTGACCGATTTCATGAGTGAATCCGGTTCGTCAAACACACTCCCCATGACCGATGCGTCAATATATACCCTGGTTGACGGAAAATTCATCGCCAAGACAAAATTTCTCAGTCTGAATAAAAAAGACGTTTCCATTATCTTCCCCTCTTCTGAATTAATTAAATAACCCGGTCCGTTTTTTTTCCCGTGCCGCGGTATCGTCCATATCCTCCTGATGCGAAAGAGGTTCCGTGCTGTGCTGAGGTTTATTTTGTTTTCAAGTAATGGCACTTGCTTGCCGTCTTTTGTCATTTCACGAATGTGTTTCGGTGAGCTTTCTCCCGTTATGATGGCTTGTAAGGTTTGGGGCACAATTGCCGGTGGGGAAAATGGACCGGAAAACAGCTGAGCACGAATTAGCCGAAACCACGACATTGTATGAAATAACCAAGGTTCTGGCTTCGTCCATTGACCTGCGGGAATGTCTCCATCACGTCATGAAGATTCTGGCGGAAAAAAAAGGCCTGCATAACGGCACCGTCAGCATTATTAATCCTGCTACCTCCAATCTGGAAATTGAAGTGGCCTTCGGCTTGACGGCCGAAGCGCGGAAAAGGGGGAAATATCGTGTCGGCGAGGGCATCACCGGCCGGGTTGTGGCAAGCGGTGCGCCGATCGTGGTCCCGCAGATCAGCGAGGAGCCGCTGTTTTTGAACAGGACCAGATCCAGGGGGGATATCAGGCAGAAGATGGTTTCCTTTCTCTGTGTTCCTATAAAGCAGGGGCAGCAATCCATCGGTGCCTTGAGTGTCGACCGGGAGTATCGCGAAGGGCTCGAGTTTGACAAGGATCTGCGGTTTCTCACCATTATCAGTGGTCTCATCGCCCAGTCCGTCACCCGGATTTTGGCCGTCAGTGAAGAACGGAAGCGGCTGGAAAGGGAAAACATACTTTTAAAAAAGGAACTGCGCGGCAAGTATCAGATCGGTAATATCATCAGTAACAGCAGTCGCATGCAGGAAGTATTCGAGATGATCTTCCGGGTGGCTGATTCAAACGCCACCGTGCTGTTGCGGGGGGAGTCCGGCACCGGGAAAACCCTGGTGGCCAAGGCGATTCATTACAACAGCAAACGTGAAAAAAAACCTTTTGTGGCGGTGAACTGTTCCGCCTTGCCCGAAACCTTGCTTGAAAGCGAACTGTTCGGTCATGAGAAGGGGGCCTTTACCGGGGCCAGCAATTTGAAAAAAGGCCGTTTTGAACAGGCGGAAGGCGGCACCGTTTTTCTTGATGAAATCGGGGATCTGAGCCATCCGGTGCAGGTGAAGCTGCTCAATGTGGTGCAGGACCGGGAGTTTCAGCGACTGGGAGGAACCGCGCCGATTAAATGTAATGTACGGCTGATTGCCGCCACGCACAAGGATCTGGAAAAGGCGGTGGAAAGCGGCAACTTCCGCGAGGATTTTTATTACCGGCTCAATGTGTTTCCCGTTTACCTTCCGCCCCTGCGGGAACGGAGAACCGATATCCTGCTGCTGGCCGAATATTTTCTCAAGAAGTTCTGCGCTGAAAATGAAAAAAATATTCCCCGCATCACCACCCCGGCCATTGATCTGCTCATGCAGTATCACTGGCCGGGCAACGTCAGGGAGCTGCAGAACTGCATGGAGCGGGCAGTGCTGATCTGTGATGAGGATGCCATCAAGAGTTATCATCTTCCGCCCACCCTGCAGAGCTCGGAAAGCACCAATGCGGGAAACCCTCTTTCCCTTGCCGCGGCAGTGGAAAACTTTGAAAGGGAACTCATTATCGACGCCCTGAAAAGGGCCAGGGGAAATCAGACCCGGGCCGCCAGGATGCTGGAAACGAGCCTGCGCATCATCAATTATAAAATCCATAAATACGCTATTGAGCCCCAGGGTTTCAAGGTGGAACCGCCGTGAAGATCGTTCTCCACGTCTGCTGCGGACCATGCGCCGTTTATCCCCTTGATGTTTTAAGGCGAGAGAAAATGGCGGTGAGTGGATTTTTTCATAATCCCAACATTCATCCCTTCCGGGAATTCAAGCAGCGGATTGGTGCCCTGGAGGAGCTTGCCGCGCACGAGCATTTCCAGGTTACCATCGACCGGGAATATGGCTTGCGGTCATTTCTCCGGCAGGTTGTCTTTCATGAGGATGATCGATGCGGTTTCTGCTATGAGATGCGTCTTGCCGCCACGGTCCGGCACGCTCTTGCCGTCAAGGCGGATGCATTTACTTCCACCCTGCTGTACAGCCGTTACCAGAATCACGAGTTGATCCGCAAACAGGGAGAGGTGCTGGCAGAGCGTTTCGGCATGCCGTTTTACTATCAGGATTTTCGTGCCGGCTGGCAGGAGGGCATTGATCGCTCGAAGGCCATGGGGCTTTATCGTCAGCCTTACTGTGGTTGTATTTACAGTGAGCAGGAGCGCTATGATAAAGGGTGGCGAAAGAGAATGGAAAGGGGTGGATAGGCAAACAGGCCTTCATGCGGCGAATGGCACCGACATGACGGCCTGTTTGTTTGCCGACCGAGGATGATGAGTTATTGCGTCGTTTGCGTCGTTGCGCCGAAATCCTTGAATGTGGCCCAGTCCGGCAGGCCGATTTCCGGAATCCAGTCCCGCCAGCTGCCTTTTATCGACTGCCCCGATTCAAGCTGGGCAAGAAGATTTTCCGCCTCCGGTGCAACGGAACTGTCCGGATAGTTGTCCATGATATAGTGGAGCCTGGCCTTGCTTTGCTCGAACTTTTCGGTTTTGATGTAAAAAGCCGCCACATACATCTCATGGCCGGCGAGAAAATCACGGACAATGCGGATTTTGGCCTTGGTTTCTTCCGTGTAGGGCGATACCGGGTACACCTTGAGCAATTTGTTGAAGGCGTTTTCCGCATCAATGGCGTGGCCGGGATCCCGGTCGATGGTGTCTATCTGCTTGTAATAGCACATCCCGATCTGATACAGGACATAGGGCAAGGCCTCATTGGTCGGGTGGTTTTTGCTGAATTCCTCGTAAGCGGCAATCGCTTCACCGTAATGGCCCAGATGGTAGTGGCAGTCGGATGTTTTCAGTTCGGCCATCAGGCTGAAGCGGCTGAAGGGGAAACGCTCCTGGATTTCTCCGAAGAGTTTCAGGGCGCTGCTGTACTGGCCGTTGTTGAATTCGTCCATGGCGTCCATGGCCAGGGATTCCGGTGAGGCCTGGACCGTATCGCCGTCCGAGAACATGGACCGGATGTCGCGGTAAACCGAACAGCCGGGCAGGAGAAGCAGGGCGGCACAGAGAAAGAGCAGAAGCAGCTGTTTGGGCCATAATGCGCGAGAATGGTTTCGTAAAATGAGCTTCATGGTAAGGATCGTTGTTTTTCCTGGACAAGTGAAAGGCGCGGACATGGGAATGCCGGCTTTGCCGCGCTTTTTTTATTTGAGTGAGCCGAGGTAGTCCTCAGCGGCAAGACAGGCGACCGCGCCTTCGCCGGCGGCATTGACAATCTGGCGGACCAGTTTGCTGCGGATGTCGCCCGCCGCCATAACGCCGGGCTGGGATGTTCTCATTTCCCCGTCGGTTACGATAAAGCCGGCTTCGTTTTTCAATTGGTCAAAGGGCAGCATTTCATTATTGGGCCGGGTGCCGATGAGCACGAACACGCCTTTGACGGCAAGGGTTGATTCTTCGCCGGTAACGACGTTTTTCAGACCCACTTCTTCGACCTCCTTGTTGCCGAGGATTTCCGTGACAACCGAATTCATGATGAACTCGATCTTGTCATTGGCAAAGGCCTTTTCCTGCAGGATTTTTGTGGCCCGCAACTCATCCCGGCGGTGAATGACGGAAACCTTGGCGGCAAACTTGGTGAGGTGGATCGCCTCCTGGATTGCGGTGTTGCCGCCCCCGACCACAACAATCTCAAGCCCCCGGTAAAAAGGGCCGTCGCAGGTGGCGCAGTAAGAAACCCCTTTGCCGGTCAACTCCTTTTCGCCGGGAACACCGAGCTGATTCGGTCTGGCGCCGGTGGCAATAATAACCGCCTGGCTGGTGATGGTTTCTCCGTTTTCCAGGAGGATTTTTTTGACCGGACCGACAAGGTCCATGGAGCGTACTTCGCCCAGCCTGGTAGCCAGTTCAAAACGGGCAGCCTGGGCGGTCATTTTTTCCGCCAGATCGAATCCGGAGATCCCTTCCGGAAAACCGGGAAAGTTGTCCACCCAGTCGGTGTTCATGACCTGGCCGCCGGGGGCTCCTTTTTCCAGAAGCACGACATTCAGTCGTGCCCGGGCCGCATAAATGCCTGCCGTGAGTCCGGCCGGTCCCCCGCCGACGATGACCAGTTGGTAATCAGTGGTTGTCATTATTTGTCAAGCATGGCCATCATCTGGGTTTTGCCGACAGCGCCGGTGATCTGATCGGCAACTTCGCCGTTTTTGAAAAAGATGAGGGTCGGGATGGCGCGGATACCGTATTTTCCCGGGGTTTCGGGATTCTCGTCAACATTCATCTTAACGATCTTTACCTTGCCCGCATACTCGCCCGCAAGTTCGTTGATCATGGGGCCGATGGCCTTGCAGGGGCCGCACCAGGGCGCCCAGAAGTCAACCAGGGCCGGAATGTCCGATTTGAGAATCTGTTGCGCGAAATCCGCATCTGTTACGTGAAGAACCTTGTCGTCCGCCATGCTTTCCTCCCTGGGTGAAGTGATAATATCCCAAAAAACAGTTGATAGGTGAATTTAAATGTCGGTGATTTCCTCCTGCAGTCTTATTGCTGGAATATCTTGGTCATTTTAACGGGAGTTCCATGTGATGACAAGATAATTCTCTCCTTTTTCAATACCTTTCACGTGACAAGGAGCCGAGTGAACCGGTCTTTGCCGCGCTTGTTTCTTGACAAGAACAAAGGAGCTGATATTGTGTCAGCAAACCGCTTTTCAGTTATTTCACAGGGGATAAACCACTATGGGGAAAAAAGTTACATTTTTACCGGACCGGACCACCATCACGGTTGAGGATGGAGAAAACCTGCTTGCCGCGGCGGCCGGGGCCGGGGTCTATCTGCACGCATACTGCGGCGGCGACGGCGTCTGCGGCAAATGCAAGGTAAAGATCGTCGAAGGGGAGGTGGCCGCTGATCGGGGCCAGCATCTGAAATCGACAGAGTATGACCAGGGAATCAGGTTGGCCTGCCAGGCGTCCGTGGTCAGTGATGTTGTGGTTGAAATTCCGGCGCAAATGGGAAAGGACGGCAAGGCCCTGAGGCGCAAGCCGAAGACCACCAGGGCTATTTCCGCCAGATCCCTTGAGGCGCTGATCGGGAAATGGGATGTGGATCCGCCGGTGGAAAAACGTTTCCTCAAGCTTGATCCCCCTTCCCTTGAAGACAACGTGCCGGACCTGCAGCGCCTGCTCAGGGCGATCCGCAAGGGCTGTTACGAATGCAAGGAACCAACCTACGATCACCCGGAGATGTTGAAAGAGCTGCCTTTCATCCTGCGGGAGGCAAAATGGGAGGTGACCGTCCTCATGCTGCGCGGCAAGCGGTCGGAAGAGCCGGACAGGATTATCGCCATCGAGCCGGGCAACACCACCGACCGTTTGTATGGTCTGGCGGTTGACATCGGCACCACCACGGTGGGCGGCATCCTGATGGATCTCAATTCCGGCAAGGTGCTGGCCGAGTCTTCGGCCTATAACGGTCAGATTCCCTACGGCGAGGACGTCATTTCCCGCATTATCTATTCCCAGCGACCGGGTGGGCTGCGCATCCTGCAGGAAAGGGTGGTGCATACCATCAATGAGATTATTCAGTCGGTCTGCCGCAAGGTGGTGATCAGCCCCAGCGATATCAGTTATATCATGGCGGCCGGCAATACGGTTATGAGTCATCTGCTGCTCGGCATTGATCCGAAATTTATCCGCGAGGCCCCCTATGTGCCGACCTGCAGCCAGTTTCCGTTGACCCGGGCCGCGGGGCTCGGCGTCATGGCCCACTCCTCGGTGCGTCTCTTTCTTTATCCTTCCATTTCGAGCTATGTGGGAGGCGATATCGTCTCCGGTGTTCATGCCTGTCAGATGCACAAGAGCCCCGAGCTGACCCTGTTCATTGATATCGGCACCAACGGCGAGATTGTGGTGGGCAACCAGGATTGGATGATGTGCACCGCCTGTTCGGCGGGGCCGGCCTTTGAGGGCGGCGGCATCCGCCACGGCATGCGGGCCAGCAGCGGGGCGATTGAGAATTTTCATATCCATCCCCAGACCTATGACCCGATGATCATCACCATTGATCGCACCAAGCCGCGTGGGATTTGTGGGTCAGGTCTGATCAGCATCGTTTCCGAGCTGTTCGAGGCGGGGGTGGTGGACCAGCAGGGGAAATTCAACCGATCCATCGATCATCCCCGCATCCGGGAAGGGCTGGATGGGTATGAATACGTGCTGGCCTGGTCAAAGGATTCGCTGATCGGCGAGGATATCGTCATCACCGAGGTTGATCTTGACAATCTGATCCGGGCCAAAGGAGCCATGTATGCCGGGTACCTCACCCTGCTTGACTCCGTGGGCATGACGTTCACCGACCTTGACAGGATCATCCTGGCGGGAAATTTCGGCGCGTATCTCGATCTGGAGCAGGCCATCAGCATCGGGCTGCTGCCGGACATCAACCGGGAAAAATTCTTTTATCTGGGCAACGGTTCGCTGCTCGGCGCCCAAATCAGCCTTGATGACCACAAGCGTTTCCGCGAAAGGTCGGAGGTGAGCAAATTGATCACCAATATGGAGCTCAGCGAAAGCCCGGATTTCATGAACCATTACATGGCCGCCCTGTTTTTGCCCCATACCGACCTGAGTCTGTTTCCGTCCGTCAAGATCAAGCAGGCGGGATAAGAGGGCAAAAGAGTGGAGGTGCAGCCCGATCTTTCCGTTTTTGTGTGGGCTGCGGGCCGGCCCGCGCTGATCCGGCGTTTTCTGGGCACCCTTTACGGCACGGCGGATCATGTGGGATTGGAAGTTTTTGTCGCGATGCGCGACCCGGCGGGTGACGCCGCTGCCTTGGCGGAAGAATTTTCCGATCTCACGCTTGTGGCCTGTAACGGCGGTGATCCTCCGGGTCGAGTGGTCAATGAGGTTCTGCGTCGTTCGCGCGGCCGCTATTTTTCCCTGTGGGATCAGTCGACAATGGTCGCCGAGGGCTGCCTTGCCTCCCTTGTCGACTTTCTCGACGAGGTGCCGGAGGCCGGCATCGTTGGGCCGAAGATACGAGATGAATCGGGGCGGATCCAGCCGGTGGCCCGGAAATTTCCCTCGGTCTTGTCCCTGATTTTTTCTTCCTCGCTTTTGCCCGGGCAGCCGGTTCCCGGCTGGGGGGAGTATGCCGGCGGCGAGACGGATTGGTTCGCCGGACCGGGCATGGTTGTCAACCGCTGTCTGCTTGACGAGATCAACGGCTTCCATTCCCGTCTTGACGGCTTTTTCTGGCAGCTTGAGTTGTGCCGGGCAGCCCTTCGTTCCGGTTGGCATGTTCATTATCTGCATGATGCCCAGGCCACGGGATCCCTGGCACGGTGGCAGGCGGCAACGGGAGGGACGGCATCCGGCCCGGTCCGTCGACTGTGGCGGGTTTGTCTGCTGATGTGGCCCCGGCGGCGTGAATAGATTTCTTACCCGATCCGGTTTTTTTGTTGTTGTCGAAGGTGGACAGGAGTAAAATTTCAGCGGCTGAAACGCCTCAATCTCTTGCCGTGGTCGGCGCGAGATGGATGAGGTTGAAATGATAAAATTTGCGATGAGGACAACACCATGAACATGCACGCTTCCCCTGATCCATCATGCCGTATCCGTCCGTCCCTTGCTTTTTTCCGGTTCCTCATGGCCGTTTTATTGGCGGCCATGTTCCTCCTGCCGGGCTGCGCCACCGTCGGCCGTGATTTTCCCGTTTCGCAGATTCCCCGTATCCAGATCGGCCGGACGACCCAGAACGATATCCGGGCAATGTTCGGCGAGCCCTGGCGGGTTGGTATTGAAAACGGCGAAAAAACATGGACCTACGGCAAATACCGGTATGGCGTTTTTTCCGAAACCAGCACCCGGGATCTGGTGATACGTTTTGATAATTATGAGGTTGTGAGCTCGTATACCTATAACACCACCGACTAAACAGCGCAGCAGGCGCGACCTGCTTGATGAGGAGGAATGATGAATATAGCCCTGATTGCATGCAGCGATAATCCGGAAATTTTATGGAATGCCTTTCGCATGGGCAATCTCATGCTGGAAAAAATGGATGAGGTCACTATTTTTCTCAATGGCCCATCCGTTTCCTATGCGTCGCTGGCCTCGCAGAATTTTCCCCTGTCGGAGCTGGCAAAGCTGTTTACCCTGTCCGAGGGCGTTTTGCTCGCCTGAGGGAAATGTCTCGACCTCCACGGTGTGGAGGAAGGATTTCACCGCCGGGGCAAACAGGACGATCTCTATGAACTGATTGTGAAAAGTGATCGCGTTGTAACCTTTTGAAAGACCGGCGGGGGTGCGGCCTCTGTTCATCGTGCGCCGCCTGACCGGAAGACTGTCTTGAACCGTGCACGGCTCATCGCTTTCAGCCATGTCCGCTAGGTAGTTTTGCGTGTTGACAATGCAGGTTAATCACGCTATTTTGCCTTGTTACCCCTTATCCGGCCAATTCCGGTCCGTACGTCCATAACCGTTCAATCTATATATGACAAGGAGTGAGAGCATGTCGCAGAAGGTATTAGCAATTGCTGAAAGCATCAACATCATGGGCAAGAGAAGCGGCGGCGCCATGAAAGAGAGAAACCCCGGTCCCGTTCAGGAGATGGCCAAGGAAGAAAGTGCCGCGGGCGCCTCCTATCTTGATCTGAATATCGGCCCGGCACGAAAAGACGGTACCGAATTGATGCCCTGGGTGGTGCAGACCGTGGAAGCCGTCACCGCGACCCCTCTTTGCCTTGATACCACCAATACCGCAGCCATGGCTGCAGGCTTCCAGGCGGTGAAAAACAAGGCGGACGCCATCATGAATTCCATTTCCGCCCAGCCGGAAAGAATGGAGAAACTCATCCCGGTTGCCGCCGAGGCAGGCTGCAACGTCATCGCCCTGCTGTGGGGACCGGAGGGTATGCCCCGTGATTCCAACGAGCGCGCCGCCATGGCGGTTGACCTGATGATGGCGCTGGCCGAAGCGGGGATCCCCAATGAAAAGATGCTTTTTGATCCCATCGGCACCCCGATTACCCTGGGTGCCGATCAGATCGCCTCAGGCCTTGAGTTTCTCAGCATGCTGCAGGATATCGCCCCCGGTGCCGGTTCAACCGTCGGTTTGTCCAATGTGTCAAACGGCGTGGCCGAGCATCTGCGCAAATATCTTGACCGGACCTACCTCATCATGCTGATGAAATACGGCATCAGCACCGCTATTGTTAATTCCTACGATGCCGAGCTGATGGCCATCTGCAAGGGCGAGCGCCAGAATCTGGTTGATATGGTACACGGCATGATGGACGGCAATGATCCTGATCCGTCCACCTTGACCGGCACCGCCCTTGAGCATTACAAAACCTATAAAGTTCTTTCCGGTCAGGCCGTCTTTTCCGAGTCATGGCTTGAGTTGTAAAAGTTGTCACGGTCTGAAATGGTGAAAGGGGCCGCCTCAGGCCCCTTTGCTGTTTGAGCGAACGGAGGGCGGCATGACGGATATCCCTTTGCATCATATTGTCTACGGTACATGCACTGATTTCGTCACCGGGGAGACATTGACCGACACCGATGATGAAAGGATTCGGCAGAGGATTTCCCGTTTGCTGGTGGAGGAAAGGGGATTTGCCAAAGGTGAACTTGAAATGCGCCGGCGGATTGAAACCCTTTTCGCCCATCAGTTTGTCACCTCGAAGATTGATATTGTTGTTCAGTATAACGGTAAAAGTTTTATGATCATCCGTTATGCCCCGGGATCGCTGGTCACCCGCGAACGCTCCGCCATTGCCGCGGCCAGGGTTCTCAACGAGGATTACCAGATACCGCTTGCCGTTGTCACCAACGGCGTGGATGCCGAGTTGCTCGATTGTTTGACCGGCAAGGTGCTGGGAAGCGGCATGGGTGCCATCCCCTCCCGGGACGATGCGGCCCGGATGTTTGATCAGCTCCGCTTTCTTCCATTGCCCGAGCCGGTAAAGCGGGAGAAGGAATTGCGGATATTAAATGCCTATGATGTTGAGGTTTGCTGCGCGGGAGGTCCCTGCGCCTTGCCCCATGCCCCGGAAGGAAGGGGCGGGAATACGATAACGGAGAAAAAAGATGGCTGAGTGGACAAAGTCAAGCTGGCAGAATTTTACGGCGCTGCAACAACCGAAATGGCCTGATCGGCAGGCATATCAGGAGGCGATTGATACTATTTCAAAATTGCCGCCCCTGGTGTTTGCCGGGGAAATCCGCGAATTAAAAAAACAGCTGGCCGATGCGGTTGAAGGCAAGGCTTTTTTGCTGCAGGGCGGGGATTGCGCCGAGGATTTCAATAAATGCACCGCCCCTGGAATCAGGGAAACCCTGAAGGTTATTCTGCAGATGGCGGTCATTTTGAGCTATGCGGGCGGCAAGCCGGTCATTAAGGTGGGTCGCATGGCAGGGCAGTATGCCAAACCGCGATCCGCGGACACGGAAATGGTGAACGGCAAGGAGATCGCCAGCTACCGCGGCGATATGGTCAACAGTCCCGATCCCGATGAAGCGGCGCGCCGTCCTGATCCGCAGCGCATGGTCAAGGGATATTATCTGGCCGCGGCCACCATGAATATCACCCGGGCCTTCACCCGGGGAGGGTATGCCGCTCTGCAGCGGGTCAATTCCTGGAACAACGAGTTTGTCAAGGCCTCGCCCATGGGGCGCTCCTATGAACGGCTGGCCCGCAACATTAATCAGGCCCTGCATTTCATGGAGGTTATCGGCCTGGATACCGATATCCCGCAACTCAATCAGGCCTCTTTCTTTGTTTCGCACGAGGCCCTGCTCCTTGGCTATGAAGAGGCCCTGACCCGGCAGGATTCCATCACCGGTCAGTGGTACGACTGCAGCGCTCACATGGTCTGGATCGGCGACAGGACCAGGCAGCTGGACGGCGCTCATGTGGAGTTTCTTCGCGGCGTGTTGAACCCGATCGGCATGAAGATCGGACCGAAGCACGATGTGGAGGAGGTTAAAAAGCTGATCCGCAAACTTAATCCGGAAAACGAAGCCGGCAGAATGACCCTGATCACCCGCTTCGGCGCCAAGGATGTGGACAAATATCTCCCTCCCCTGATCCGGGCGATCAAGAACGAGGGATTCAAGGTGGTGTGGAGCTGCGACCCCATGCACGGCAACACCTATACGGCGGAGTCCGGTCATAAAACGAGGAACTTCAACGAAATTCTCCAGGAACTGCAATGCTTTTTCGAGATTCACTGGGCAGAGGGATCGATTCCCGGCGGAGTTCATTTTGAATTGACCGGCGACAATGTCACCGAGTGTACCGGCGGCGGCCGCAATATTCTCGATCACCAGTTGCAGCAGAATTATCAGACCAACTGCGATCCCCGTCTCAACGCCGAGCAGAGCCTGGAGCTTGCGTTCCAGATCGCCGAGATGATCCGCAGTTAAGCGCGCATCATCGATACGGATTCACCGTTTTTCTTGCAAGCGGTCATGAGAATATGTTTCATGACCGCTTTTTGTTGTGTTTGAGAATAATTTTTACTATTATGAGGAAATATCTGTCGATGCTACGATGTGACATCGCGGCGGAATCCGCTTTTCCAATTAAAAATTAAAAAAAACAGAGGTTATGGATAAAATAGAATTTGCCAAGGCAAGAAAGAGTTTGGGGAAAACCCAGAAGGAACTGTCATCTCTTCTCGGGGTTTCACTCAAGGCCATTCACAGCTATGAACAGGGCTGGCGCACCATCCCCTCCCATATCCAGCGGCAGCTTTTTTTTCTGCTGTCCAGCCAGCGAAGGCTGGACAAGACGCGGAAGCCATGCTGGGAAAGGAAAAATTGCGAGCGCAAGGAGCAGTGCCCTGCCTGGGAATTTCAGGCAGGACATCTCTGCTGGTTCATCTGCGGCACACTCTGTGACTGCACAGTGGAGAAAAGCTGCAAGGAAAAAATCGAGACCTGCAAGGAATGCGAAGTCCTGACCTCACTCCTGTGAGTCGCTTCCGCAGAAAGTGAAATGAGGTGGGCCTTTGACGATCATCTCGGCCAGGGTCATCTTGACCTTGGGCAGTATGGTGCGTTTCCGGCCCAGCCACTCCATTTCAAGCAATACCAGCCGTTGATAAAGTCCGGTCCGGTCGAGATGCGGGACATCGTCTCGCCCCGCGACAATCTCCTGGCAGCGGAAGCAGCCGGGAAACTCCAGCCGCTTGCCGTCCGGCCGGGTCATGGCGGACGGCACCCCGTGCATGCGGCAGATCATCAGCCGGTGCGGGTAAAGGGCGCAAAGGCCTTCCTCGTTGACGGGGCACATGAGACTGGGTCTTTCCCCCTGGGCCAGCATGCGGTTGCTCTTCGTTACATAATCCTCAGCCCGTTTTTCAAAATATTTTCTTTTTTCTTCCGGCAGTTTTCGTAGTCCTTCCCACAGATAGGCCCATTCCGTATAGGTATGGTGCTGGAAATAACTGTCACAGCAGTTGTCCGGGCAGCCTCGGCAGGTGAACATCAGTTCGCGTGCCAGCGCATCGTAAGCGGTTTCCATATCGGAATAGAGTTCCGCCACCTGGCGGGCGATTTCCTCCGGTAAAATTTCGGTTTTCATGGCGCATCCTTTTAATGAATTGACAATCGGCCATTGATAATGGTCAATTAATGGCATTGTGTCAATTTATTCCTGGCTTTCAATTTTTTTCAGGAGCAACATGCATGGGTGAGGGGTTGAGATGTTTCAAGGCATATGATATTCGCGGCAGGGTGCCGGATGAGTTAAACGAAGAGCTGGCCTATAAGATCGGGCAGGCCTATGCGGCTCGTTTTACGCCTGCGAAAATGGCCGTCGGCCATGACATCCGCCTCTCCGGACCGACATTGTCCCGCGCCCTGGCGGCTGGGTTTCTGGACGCCGGGGTGGATGTCGTGAACCTTGGCATCTGCGGCACGGAAGAGATTTATTTTGCCGCCTTTTCCCTTGATGTTGACGGCGGCATCATTGTCACCGCGAGCCATAATCCCGCCGACTACAACGGCATGAAGCTGGTTCGCAAGGGTGCGGTGCCGGTCAGCGGTGACACGGGTCTGAAAGACATCGAGCAGCTTGCCCTTTCCGGCAAGGGTTTTGTCGCGCCCCGGAAGGGCAAACTCGAACACGTCGACAACCGGGGAAAATATGTCGATCACCTTCTTGGTTATGTTGATGTTTCATCGCTGCAACCTCTGCGACTGGTGGTCAATGCCGGAAACGGCTGTGCCGGAGCGGTGATCGATCAGCTGGAAAAATCACTTCCTTTCAGTTTTGTCAAAATTTTCCATGAGCCGGACGGCTCGTTTCCCAACGGCGTTCCTAATCCACTGCTGCCGGAAAACCGCCGGAAGACTGCTGAGGCTGTTCTTGCCCACGGAGCAGACATGGGAATTGCCTGGGATGGAGATTTTGACCGCTGTTTCTTCTTTGACGAGACAGGAACATTTGTCGAGGGCTACTATATTGTCGGCCTGCTGGCCCGGACGCTGCTCGCCAAACGGCCGGGTGAGAAGATTATCCATGATCCTCGTCTTACCTGGAATACGGTTGACGTGGTGCAAAAGGCCGGGGGGGTTCCGGTGATGAGCAAGACCGGCCATGCCTTTATCAAGGAGAGGATGCGGGCGGAAGACGCCCTCTACGGCGGCGAGATGAGCGCTCATCACTACTTTCGACAGTTTTCCTATTGCGATTCCGGCATGATTCCCTGGCTGCTCGTTGCCGAACTTGTCGGCGCCACCGGCATGACCCTTTCCTCCATGGTTCGCGATATGCGGCAAGCCTACCCGGTGAGCGGGGAAATCAACAGCCGGGTCAGCGATCCGGATGCGGTGATCGCCCGCATTGAGGGCATCTTTGCCGGGCAGTGTCCGGATCGGGATTATACAGACGGGCTCAGCATGAGCGGCCCGGCCTTTCGTTTCAATATCAGGAAATCAAATACGGAACCATTGCTGCGGCTCAACGTGGAAACCCGGCATGATCAAGATCTGCTTGAGAAGAAAACAGGGGAACTGCTCGGTATCATTGGTGAGTATAAAAAAGTGTGAGAAAGAAGCTCTGCTGCCGGAGCACGAGATGGTTTTACGAGTAACCGAAAAATGAAGAAAAGGAGGCTTTATGAAGAGGCGTGTCACCATGCAGCTTTCGATGCTTGTCAGTCTGTTGGTATCCGTTTTGATCGTGTCCTGTGTGACGATGACACCTCCGGGCAGTCCGGAAACCGGCTACACCATCACCGGCTTTGTGGGTGAATCACCGGAAGTCCCGGCCGCCTCGGAGCCCGTCACCCTGCTTGACGGGAACAGCGAAAGACCCATAACAAGCGATACCACCAACTTTTTCGGCAAATACACCTTCGCCGGCTTGCCTCCCGGACTCTATATCCTGCAGGTTCGCAAAATTAAATGGGCCGTTCTGCTGCAAGACCGCAGCGAACGCCTTGATATTGACTTGAGCGCGCCGGAAGGAGCGATGAATTACGGCGGTCATTACGCGAAAAAGGCCTTTGCCGAGAAAACCGCCGCACAAGGCAGCGGCGCAAAGGTCGGCACAACTCCCCCGGCCGGCAATGACGCCAAGCTCGCGGAACAGATGGCCGGTATTTGGTGGGGATATTCCGGTTCCACGGAACGAAAAATAGCACTTTGTCCGGATGGCAGCTATAACGACTACCGGGAGTCGGGCTATTCGGGCAGCTCCGCCGATTCGCTCGGTAATCAAACCATGGCGTGGGGCACGGCGAGTCAGGGGGGAGGCTCAGGCAGCTGGTCCATCCAGGGGACCACCGAGCAGGGAACAATCACGGTTTCCTACAATAACGGCAAACAGAAAGTCATACAGTATCGGCAATGCGGAGACCGGGGATGCCTTCTTTTCGACGGCAACAAGCTGTGCCGCTCCGGCAGCTGCAACTGATCCGGGATTGGGTGATCATTCCCACCCCGGGACCGGGGAATGATCACCTTGCGCTGGTTAGATGGTATCCACTATGTTATTGAAGGTGGCGCTGGGGCGCATGGCGCGAAACGTCTTTTCCGCATCCGGCCGATAATACCCGCCGATATCCGCCGGTCGTCCCTGGGCGCTGTTTAATTCGGCAATGATTTTTTCTTCATTGTCGCGCAACTCCTGCGCCACCCTGGTGAAACGCGCCTGCACGTCCTTGTCTTTGTTCTGGGCGGCGAGGCTTTGCGCCCAGTAAAGGGCCAGGTAAAAGTGGCTGCCTCGGGTATCGAGTTGTCCGACCTTCCGTGACGGAGACTTTTCGTTTTCCAGAAACGTGCCGATGGCCTGATCGAGGGTTTCGGCGAAAAGTCGTGCTTTTTCATTTTTGCATGTGCTGTAGATGTGCTCGAATGAGGGAACCAGCGCACAGAATTCACCGAGGGAATCCCAGCGCAGATGGCCTTCCCGCAAAAACTGCTCGACATGTTTCGGCGCTGACCCGCCTGCGCCGGTCTCAAACATGCCGCCGCCGTTCATGAGCGGCACGATGGAAAGCATTTTCGCGCTGGTGCCGAGTTCCAGGATGGGGAAAAGATCGGTGAGATAATCACGCAGCACATTGCCGGTGACGGAAATGGTATCTTCTCCCTTGCGGATTCTCTCCAGGGAAAAGCGCATGGCTTCCTCCGGCTGCATGATGCGGATATCAAGTCCGCTGGTATCGTGATCCGGCAGATATTTGTTCACTTTTGCGATGATCTCGGCATCGTGACCCCGGTTTGCATCAAGCCAGAAAATTGCCGGAGTGCCGGTTGCCCTGGCCCTGCTGACTGCAAGCTTGACCCAATCGCGGATCGGCGCGTCCTTGGTCTGGCAGCCCCTGAAAATATCGCCTGCTTCCACCTGCCGGGCAAGCAGGGTCTCGCCGGAAACGGCATCAACAATGCGAATCGTGCCGGCTGCCGGGGCGATAAATGTTTTGTCATGGGAGCCGTATTCCTCCGCTTTTTGCGCCATCAGGCCGACATTGGCGACACTGCCCATGGTGGCGGGATCATAGGCGCCATGTTTTTTGCAATCTTCCACAACCTGCTGATAGATCGTTGCATAACAACGATCAGGGATCATGGCGATGGTGTCGTGCAGCGTGTCGTCCGCCCCCCACATCCTGCCGCCGTCGCGGATAAAAACGGGCATGGAGGCATCAACAATGATATTGTTGGGGACATGCAGGTTGGTGATGCCCTTGCTTGAGTCCACCATGGCAAGTTCGCAGTTTGTTTTATAGACCGCGACAATGTCCGCCTCGATTTCCGCCCGCCGGTCTTCCGGCAGGTGCTGGATTTTGGCATAAAGATCACCCAGGCCGTTGTTGACATTGACACCCAGTTCCTTGATGACAACGCTGTGCTTGGCAAACACATCCTGATAAAAGACGGAAACGCAATGGCCGAACATGATCGGGTCCGAGACTTTCATCATGGTCGCCTTGAGATGGAGTGACAGCAGGAGCCCGTCATTTTTCGCCGCCTTGATCTGCTCGCCGTAAAATTTCCGCAGGGCGGCAATATTCATGACCGATGCATCAATGATCTCGCCCGCCAGCAGGGGAAGCTTTTCCTTGAACAGGGTGATTGCGCCCTTTTCGTCGACAAATTCAATCCGCGCCTCACACGCCTTTTGGGTGGTCAGGGATTTCTCGCTGCCGTAGAAATCATCCGCATTCATATTGGCGACCCTGGATTTGGAATTCGCGGGCCATGGTTTCATCAGCTTATGGGGATTTTTTTGGCCGAAGCGTTTGACGGATGCCGCAGCCCTTCTGTCCGAGTTCCCCTCACGCAGGACCGGGTTGACGGCGCTTCCAAGAACCTTGGCGAATCGCGCCTGAATTTCTTTTTCGGCATCGGTTTGCGGGTTCTCGGGATAGTCCGGGATGTCATATCCCTTGTCCTGCAGCTCTTTGACGGCCGCTTGTAACTGAGGAATGGAGGCGCTGATATTGGGCAGTTTGATGATGTTGGTTTCCGGCAGCTTGGCAAGCTTGCCCAATTCCGCGAGATAATCGGGGATTTTTTGGCTGTCGGGCAACCGGTCGGGGAAATTGGCGATGATTCGTCCGGACAGCGAAATATCCTTTTTTTCAAAGGAGATGCCCGAGCCCTTGGTGTATGACTGCAGAACAGGAAGCAATGAATATGTTGCCAGGGCGGGTGCTTCATCAACTTCCGTGTAAATGATCTTTTGTGTTGCCATAATTTTTCCTTGATTTTAATGCTTGTATCAACTGAAGCTTTATAAAAAAATGGTTTTCAATGAACCGGCATGAACGATGATGTGTTGAAAGAATTAGCATATACGGTTTGGGATTGCAAATAGCATTATTGTCCGGCGCGCGGTGAATCGCCCTTTCCGTCACACTTTGGCTGAAACGAAATGGCTTTGATCACTATTGATGGTTTCGCAAAAAACTGAGAATCAACCACGGAGCACACGGAGATAAATGACTGTAAGGCAAAATGTTTTCTCTGTGCCCTGTGTGGTAAAAAAAGACTTTTTACGATTTCATCAATATTGAGATGGCTATCAATGCGTGTTTCCCAGCTCGACGGACCGGATGATGTGGGCCTTGAGCGTAAAAAGATTTGACTCGGTACATGGAATTGTGATGAACTGATGAAGGTCGGCAGGTGAAATGATTTTCCCCTTTTTTGTAAACCATTCGAAAGGTTAGCGACTATGCACACGACAAATTTTGATCAGCTTTCCGCCTTTGCCCCCTTGCGGCAATTTTCCCTTTCTCCCTATGACTTGCGGAAACCGGGAGCCTTGAATCGGCAGAGAATCAACCGCTATGTCTGTTCTTCCTGCGGCTTTGATCTTCTTTTTGCCACCCAGCGGCTTGACGACGCGGTGCTTGACGCCTTGCAGGGACTTGCCGATGAGGCGGGTTTGGTCGAACAGTTCATGGCGATGAAAAAAGGGGCGGTGATGAACCGTATTGAAGGATTTCCCTGCGAAAACAGGCAGGTGCTGCATACCGCCACCCGCGATGTCTTCAGTGATCCCCCCCTGGAGCCGCATGCCTCGGCTCAGGCCCGGCAAGAGCTGGCCAAGCTGGAGCGGTTTCTTGCCGATCTTGACCAGGGCCGTATCGTCAACAGCAGGGGCGAGTCCTTTACCGACATGGTGCAGGTGGGAATCGGCGGCTCTGATCTCGGCCCCAGGGCCCTGTACCATGCCCTGGCCGCCTTTCAAAAGAAGGAGCGGCGGGTTCATTTCATTTCCAATGTCGATCCCGACGATGCGGCGGCGGTGCTCAATGGTCTTGATCTGTCCCGGACCCTGATCAATGTGGTGTCAAAAAGCGGCACCACCCTGGAAACCTTGACCAATGAAGAGCTGGTTCGCCATGCCTATGGCCGGGCCGGGCTTGATCCGGCGGTTCATTTTGTCGCGGTTACCGGCGAAGCAAGCCCGATGGACAACCCGGCGCGCTACCTTCGTTCGTTTTATATGTTTGACTATATCGGCGGCCGTTACAGCGCCACCTCCATGGTGGGCGGCGTGCTGCTCGGTTTTGCCCTTGGATATGAAGGGTTTGTCGATATTCTCCGCGGTGCCCATGAGGTGGACCGGGCAGCGGAGAAGAAGGACATTTGGGAAAATATTCCGCTGCTGCTGGCCCTGCTCGGTGTCTGGAACCACAATTTCCTCGGCAGTGAAACCCTGGCCATTCTGCCCTACAGCCAGGGGCTTATCCGTTTTGCCGCCCACCTGCAGCAATGCGACATGGAAAGCAACGGCAAGTCGATCAACCGCCGGGGTGATGCCCTGTCCCATCAATCCGGGCCGGTCATCTGGGGCGAGCCCGGCACCAACGGCCAGCATGCCTTTTATCAGCTCATCCATCAGGGCACAACCGTGGTGCCGGTGGAGTTTGTCGGTTTCCGTCAGTCGCAATACGAAAAGGACATTCTTATCCAGGGCACCACCTCCCAGGAGAAGCTGGTCGCCAACCTGCTGGCCCAGTCACTGGCCCTGGCCACCGGTCAGGACCATGAAAATCCGAACAAGCGATTCCCCGGCAACCGGCCCAATTCCATACTGCTGGCCGACCGGCTCACCCCGCGGAGCATGGGCAGTCTGCTGGCCATCTATGAAAACAAAATCGCCTTTCAGGGATTTGTGTGGAATATCAATTCCTTTGACCAGGAGGGTGTGCAGCTCGGTAAAAAACTGGCCAACCAGCTGCTTGATCACTTTGCCGGTCGCCGCGCCGATGCATCGTATTCCGGAGATGCCGAGGATGCAGGGTGGGCCATGCTGCGGATCGCGGGCCTGGCGGAAAGTGCCGAGTGACGGGAGGGATGTGTTGTCGCCTGTCTTTTTCGGCGGCGAAGACGCTTATGACTGGTCGATTGCCGCGGTTTAAAAGAGGAAGGAGAAACTGACTTCAAATTCAAATTGTTCCATTTCAAGGGTTCCGGATTGTGAACCGGTGTTGGGATTACGGCCGGTGACTTTTTCCCCCGGCGCATACATCAGCGAGATGTTGATTTCCTTGTTTGCAAGGGTTTTGGTCAGGCCGCAGGTGTAATGTTCGGTCACCACTGCCGGGGCCAGGATGTTGAAAAGGGCCTGTTCTCCGGAAATTACCTGCTCGCTCAGGCTGTAACCGGCCCGCAGCACGACATCCGGACGCCATTGCCACTGCAGGCCGAGCTTGCCGATGGTGGTATCCTCCCAGCCGAATCCAAGCCCGTCATCAGTGCCCAGCAGGATGCTCCCCGGTTGAAAAATCATATCGCCCTGGTTGGCAATTGACTTGATTTTTTCAAAGTAAATGCGCTGCACATCAAAGACCAGGGTGAAAGTCGGCAGGATTTCCCAGGCCAGGCCAACGGTAAGATTCGGCGGGATGTCGAAATCACCCTGCTCGGCAAAAAGCCCCTGGTACGCCTCGAATCGGGACATCCACAGCTTGGACTGGTAGGAGATGCCTGCCGAGAAGCTGTCCGAGAATCTGCTCAGCCAGCCGACTTTTATCCCCCCGCCGTAGGAATAGTCCGAACCTTGATTGGTGAC
Organism: Desulfobulbaceae bacterium DB1; assembly: GCA_001914235.1. Classification (NCBI taxonomy): domain Bacteria; kingdom Pseudomonadati; phylum Thermodesulfobacteriota; class Desulfobulbia; order Desulfobulbales; family Desulfobulbaceae; species Desulfobulbaceae bacterium DB1. Next base: position 39,171 of record MQUF01000003.1, on the reverse strand, counting down.
GTGGGAAGGATCGGAGGAAAAGGGCTGAAAGGGTTCCAGGCCGGTGACCTTGAATGACTGCGCCGCAAGTATCGGAGTGATGCCGAAGGAGTGGTTGTTTGATATTTTCCGGGAATAGGTCAATCCCAGAAACACCTGTTTGAAATCAATGCCGGTGGGGGAAGAAGCCGTGCCGCCGGGATTGTCGAAAGAGGAAAAGACGGCGCTGTCGTACTCGGTGTTCATGCCGCCGTTTGCCCCGATACTGATGCCGAGCGAAGATCGGGAATCGAGCATGCGGTTACCGGCAATATGGGGGATGAAGAAAATATCATTGTCGCTTTCGTAGGCGCCCGGAAGAATGCACGACGGGTTGCCGCCGGTGTCGCTTCCGGCGGTGAAGCTTCTGTCCGGCATGAATGCCGACATTCCCACGTCCAGACGGTTGCCGAGATGGACCATGGTCGCCGGATTTGATGCGGCGTCCATGGCGTCCAGGGGCAGGGCCGAGCCGCTGCCGGCCATGGCCTTGCTTTTCGCGCCGTATCCATGGGCCCAGTAGCCGTTGGTGGCATGGGCGGCGATGGGAAAAAGCAGTATAAGAAGAAAAATAAGCTGTTTCACGATTGCCTGGTTTGTTGAAGGAATTCGGGTGCGGCATAATGCCACAATATTTTGTAGCAAAAGCGAAGAGAAAAGTAAAACGGCTATTTGGCCCAGTCAAAAATTTGCAACGATGACGGTGAGCGCCTGATTTTCCCCGGAAGTATTGGTTGGGTCAAGAAGGTGACACCCTGTTTTTTTGCGGGGTCCTTCCTGTTCAGGTCCACAGGTGTTGCAGGAGGATTTTCAGGCCGATGCCGATGAGAAGCAGGCCGCCCAATACCTCCACCCGTTTTCCCCAGATCATGCCGATGCGGCCGCCCATCAGCATGCCGGCCACGGTCAGTATCGAGGCGGTAAGGGCGATGACCAGGGCCGGCGTCCAGATTGTGACGCCGATAACGGCAAGTGACAGTCCCACGGCCAGGGCATCGATGCTGGTGGCAACGGAGAGCATGACCATGGTCAGCCCCCGGGTGGGATCGCTTTTTTCTTTTTCCTCTCCGTCCTGGAAGCTCTCGTGGATCATTTTCCCGCCGACAAAGGCGAGAAGTCCGAAGGCGACCCAATGGTCATAGGCGCTGATCAGGTGCTGGACACTGAGGCCGGCAAGCCAGCCGATGATCGGCATCATCCCCTGGAACAGGCCGAAATGGAAACCGAGGCGGAAGAGTTGTCGTTTGCTGACCGGATGCAGGGCCACTCCGGCGGCAAGCGACACGGCAAAGGCATCCATGGCAAGGGCGACGGCGATGAAGAGAAGGGTGACTGGTTCCATGTTTTTAGAAGGGCTCTCTTGACCTCGAGGGCTTTCATGGCTAAATTTTTATGACACTCAAAGATTGACAGCAGTAACTGCGACTTTATAAGATAAAGATAGGGTGCGGTCAAGGAGAAGCCTGTTAAATTCGAAAGGGGCTTTTGTCATGGAGAGAAGTGGATCTGTTTCAGCCACCTCAGGCCAAATAAGCAGAACGCAGCAGTATGAACGGAGCCGGCAGGTTGAGGTTGCCCGGGAGGTGCGGCGTGAGCAAGGGGCCGAAACCGAGATATCGACCAAAACAACCACAGAGAAAACCGTTGAAACGACCAGGGTCCGCCGCGAACTTGAATCAAGGATTCGCGAGCTGAACAGGAAGCTTGATGAACTGGGCCGCGGCTCATCGCAGTTTGAGCTTTCTTCCGGTGATGAGCCGGTTATCCGTCTGGTCGATGACAGCGGGCGCACCTTTGATCTGAAGCGGAATGTCGACGAATTTCTCGCCGCCGATCCCGCCGAACAGAGCGGCCTGCTCGTCAATACGGTTATCTGATTTTTTCTTTTTCCTTCTCCGCGCTGTCCACGACCATCGTCGTATCCGTGTTGTGATAGCCCACCTTGTTTCTTCCCGTTTTTTTTGCCTTGTACATGGCCAGATCTGCCGCTTCCACGAGGAGCATGGGGTCTGCGACATTATTTTCCGGATAGGCGGCAACCCCGATACTGACCGTGATCGAGATCTGTTCGTCGTCACAGGGAATGACGCTCGACGCAATCTCTTTGCGTAATTTTTCCGCAATGCGGATCGCTTGTTCGCGGCCGGTTTCCGGCAAAAGGACAATCATTTCTTCCCCGCCGTAACGCGCAACGAGATCGGTGTTGCGCACCGTTTTCTTGAGCGTGTCGGCAATTGATATGAGAACCGTGTCGCCGCAGAGATGTCCATGGCGGTCGTTGACCTGCTTGAAATGATCCGCGTCAATCATGAGCACGGACAGCTCGTGTCCGTAGCGTCTTGCCCGCCGGTATTCCTTGGTTAAGGTTTCCAGGAGGAAGCGGCGATTGCAGAGTCGGGTAAGGGCATCCGTATTCGATAATTCTTGAAGTTCCCTGTTTGTCTTGACCAGTTCCGCATTGGTCCGGAGTAATTCGTTCTGCTGTCTGGCGATCTCTTCGCCCATGCGGCTGATGGCCGAGGCCAACCTGCCCATCTCGTCATTTCGATCAACCGTCCCGGGATTGAAAAATTCGCCATTGGCGATCATTTGTGTTCCGGTGATCATCTTTTTTACCGGTTGGCTGACAAAACGAAACAGATAAAGAACAATCAGGATCGAGGTGACTAAAAAAATCAAAATGATGAAAGAGGAAAAAATCTGCTCCAGGAAATGGATCTCCCGGTCAACCTCATGAAGCGAGATAACCGTATCAAGTGTGCCAAGTACGGTTGCATCCGGAGAATGGGCATGACAGGAGGCGGACGAACAGCCTGGTTCGTTATATATGGGGGTGACAATCCCGAGAAAGCGCTGGCCGGCGGAAGAAAATATTCGAGTCCTTTCTTGCAGGCCGAGGACGGAAGGGGGCGGGGTGAGTTGATGGCAAATGGCACAGGCGTAATTGTTGATGTCGGCAATTGTGCCGACCTCTTCGTCTTTATTTGAGAATTTGATTTGGCCGCCTTTGTGGTAGATGCGAATGTGTTCAATGTTTTCCTGGCTGGCGATGTTTCTGATAATCTGCGTTATGTCGTCCCTCATGTTGCTCATCATGCTGTAGTGTGTGCCGAGCTTGATCGTATTGTTGAAGCGATCGGCTTCGGACATGACATTGTTGATGATGGTTCGGTTGACGTAGCTGATGCTGAAATAGGCCAGGGAGCCCATGCACAGAAAAAGGATGACGCCCATGCCGAAAAGGAGATTGATAAAAAGGCTGTGGCTTCTCGCAAAAAATTTTTTCATTCATTTGCTCCGCTGGGGGAATTCACTGCGGGAAACATGATAACATATTAAATCGATTCCGGATTCAATTGTAAATGAAAATGATTTCAATAGTTTTTCTTTAACGGCATGCCGCAAAAAAGGGGATGCGGTTGATGAAATATCCGCATCCGTTGCAAGCATTTTGGGCCGCAACATGCTATGGTGGTTCCGCAATATGCTCCCGCAAACTTGAATCCGGAGTTCATCAATGAAGCAAAAACCTGCCGCCATTAATATCATCTGGCTTTCCCTGGTGGTTATCGCCACGGTGACGGCCGCCTATACCGGCAGGATGGACGAGGTCACCAAGGCCTCGTTTGAATCGGCAAAAAGCGCGGTTACCCTGGCCATCGGACTAATCGGCCCCATGGCCCTTTGGCTCGGCATCATGAAGGTGGCCGAGGCCGGCGGGTTGATGCGCATTGTCGCCGGCTGGGTGCGGCCGGTGATGGTGCGGCTGTTCCCTGATGTGCCCCATGATCATCCGGCCATGAGCGCCATGATCATGAACATGGCGGCCAATGCCCTGGGACTCGGCAACGCCGCCACCCCGATGGGGATCAAGGCCATGCAGGAGCTGGAAAAACTGGCGCCGCAAAAGGGGACGGCCACCAATGCCATGTGTCTTTTCCTGGCCATCAACACCTCAAGCGTCACCCTGCTTCCCCTCGGCGTCATCACGGTGCGGGCCGCGGCCAATGCGGCAAACCCGGCGGCAATCCTCATCCCGTCGCTCATCGCCACCTGCTGTTCCACACTGGTTGCCGTTGTCATGGCTAAAGTGCTGGCCGGGCGCGACGATCAGGCAGGGGCCGGCCGGGATGAGGCAACGAACAGCGAGCCGGAAAAGGCGGAAACGGTTGAGAGTGAGCTTGTGCCGCCCGGCCGCATCGGTAAAATATTCATTTGGTTGCTGATCACCGCTTTTCTTGGAGGGATCCTTTACCGGCTCGGACAGACGCCGGATTTTTCCGTTTTTTCCTCCGACTCCTTGAACGCCGTGTCAAGCTGGCTCATTCCGGTCCTCATTTCCGCTTTTCTTCTCTTCGGTTATCTGCGCGGGGTAAAGATTTATGAAACCCTGACCGAGGGCGCCAAGGAGGGGTTCACCACCGCGATCCGCATCATTCCTTTCATGGTGGCCATTTTCACGGCAATCGGCATGTTCAGGGCAAGCGGCGCCATGGACATCATGATCCTTTTGCTTTCCCCGCTGACCGAGGCGGTTGGCATGCCGGCCGAGGCCCTGGCCATGGCGCTTATGCGGCCGCTCTCCGGCAGCGGCGCCTTTGGCATCATGAGTGAAATGGTCAACCAGGATCCGGACGGGTTCCTTTCCTTTCTCGTTTCCGTCATGCAGGGTTCGACGGAAACCACCTTTTATGTGCTGGCCGTTTATTTCGGCAGCGTGGGCATCATCCGCACCCGTCATGCCCTGCCGGCCGCCCTGTGCGCCGATGCGGCGGGCATCGTGGTCTCGGTTGTGGTTTGCCGGCTTTGGTGGGGAGGGTGATCTTCATTTTTTTTGTAACTGTGAATGAGAAAGGATAAATCATGTGCGAGTTTTGTGTCAGCCATGGAGAAGGGAAAAAATGGTACGAGAATATGGCCAATTATTCCCGGGAGGTGTTTTTGCAGGTCAACTCCGAGGAGCGACTGGGACACTTTCTCCTCCACTTCGGCCAAGGTATGCATGATGGCCTGGCGCGGGCGGAAAAATGGAGAAAACGTTTTCCCCGTCTCTATGATCTCCTTGCCTATCCCTGGATTACCCGGCAACAGAAAAAAGGCCATTTCGGCCAGATTCTGCCCCTGGAAGATGTCAATCATATCGTTGACCGGGTCAGCTCCATTGTTCGCCTGCCCTGTATCTGCCGCAAGGTAAATACCGGAGCCGACAAGCGATACTGTTACGGGGTGGGGCTCGATATGACCCATATTCTCAAGGATCAGCCCGATTTTCGTGATTTCGACCGGATCAGCGCGGCGGAGGCGAAAAAAGAGATGCGCGGCCTTGATCTGGAGGGGAACACCCACAGCGTCTGGACCTTCCAGACCCCCTTTATCGGCGCGATCTGCAACTGTGACCACGACTGCATGGCCTATAAGGTTCAGTATGAGCTGAAACTTGCCAGGGTGATGTGGAAGGCGGAGTATGTGGCGGCGGTTGAGCATGACCGCTGCTCCGGTTGCGGCAAGTGCCGCAAGGCCTGCTCCTTTGATGCGGTCTCCTTTGACCGGCGGTTGAAGAAATGCGTGATCGATGCTGCAAAATGCTACGGCTGCGGCATCTGCCGGGGGGTCTGCGAAAAGGAGGCCATTGCCCTGCATGACCGCCGTCTGTTTGCGCAGGCTGCCTCCTCCTGGTGATTTCCGTTTGTCATTTGTCGTGCTCCGCCCCGGGCCCGTGCCGAAATTTTTCCGGCACGGGCAGGACGCGCCGGGTGCGACAGAGCGGATTTTCATCCACCAGCAGCCGGCACTCGTAACTCTTTTCCAGCAATTCACGCCGCAGCACGTCCTCTGGTCCGCCGCAGGCAACCAGCCTGCCGTTCTTTAACAGCAGCAGGCGTCCGGCATACATGGCGGCCAGATTGATGTCGTGGGAAACCATGCAGATGGTGATGCCGTTTTCCCGGCGCAGTTTTTCCAGCAGATCCATGATGCGTATTTGATGGGCAAGATCAAGCGCGGCGGTGGGTTCATCGAGAAAAAGGATGCGCGGCTGCTGGCAGATGGCCCGGGCGATGCTCACCCGCTGTTTTTCTCCGCCGCTCAATTGGTCCAAGGTGCGCCCCGCCAGGTGCAGGGTATCGGTCGCCGCCATGGCGTGCGTGGCGATTGCATGGTCTTTTTCCGTCTCAATCCCCAGCAGGCCGACATGAGGTGAACGGCCCATGAGCACCGTGTCGGCAACCTTGAAAGGGAAGCCGGACTCCAGTCCCTGGGGTACCAGGGCGGCAATCCGCGCCAGTTCCCGGCGACGATACTGATGCAGCTCCCTTGCAAAAAGGGAGATGGTCCCTGCCGCTTTTTTCCCCGTGGCGGCAAGCGTGGTGAGCAGGGAGGATTTGCCCGCGCCGTTGGGGCCGATGATGATGAAAAATTCCCCGCTTTCGATGTGGAAAGAAAGATTCTCCAACACTTTCTTGCCGTTGTACGCCAGGCATATGTTCCGGGCCTCCACCGCTTTCATTGCCGGCTTCTCCGGAGAAGCAGGATGAAAAGCGGCGCGCCGATCATGGCGGTGATGATCCCCACCGGAAGTTCTCCCGAGGCGGGCAGGGTTCGCGCCAGAAGATCGCAGATCACCAGATAGGAGGCGCCGCCGAAAACGGCTGCCGGCACCAGCAGTCGGTGGTCGGGTCCGATGACCAGGCGAAGAATATGGGGAATCACCAGGCCGACGAAACCGATCAGCCCGGAGAAGCAGACCACCAGGCTGACCATGAAGGTCGAGGTGACAAGCAGGAGAAGCGAGATTTTTTTCACATCCACCCCCAGTGACACCGCGGCCTCCCGGCCGGCGAGGAGAACATTCATCGGCCGGGCGAGAAAAAAGATAATCATGGCGCATGGGACAATGAGGTAAAAGAAAGCAAGCCTTTCCGGCTGGACCATGGAAAGGTCGCCCATCAGCCAGAAAAGCATGTGGTGCAGTTCACTGCTTTTTGACAGGGAGATGAGAAACATGATGAGCGCTCCGGCAAAACCGTTCATCATCACCCCGGCCAGAAGCAGTGAATCCCGACGAACCGCCCGTGTGCCGGAGGCCAGCAGCAGCACCAGTCCGAGGGTGGTCATGCTGCCGGCAAAGGCGGCTGCCGTCACGCCGGGGAAAAAGGAGACGCCCGCCAGCATGCCGCCGATGGCCCCCACTGCGGCGCCGCCGGAAATGCCGAGAATGTATGGCTCGGCCAGGGGATTGCGCAGTAGAACCTGAAAGACCAGGCCCCCCAGCGACAAGGTGGCGCCGGTGACGGCGGCCAGCAACACCCGGGGAAAGCGAATCTGTGTGATGATGGTCCGTTGGGTGCTGTCCGGGGATGCAAGTTCCGTGAGCATGTCGCCGAGAAGAAAAGGATTGCGATTGGAGGAGCCGAGCAGACTGCCGAAAAAAAAGGCAAGCGCCAGCAGCAGGCCGAGCGGCAGGCAGAGAAGAACCAGCCGTTTGCCGATGGGGGTGAATATCCTGTCCATTTTAGTTCCTGGTTTCCGTCTGATCCGGGGGCAGGCGGGGATGAAGGATGTCAACCAGCATCTGCAGCCCGTCGGCAATCCGCGCGGTGGGTCGGTCAAACATGTCGGCCTTGAGTACGTAAAGGCGGTTGTCGCGTACCGCCGGCAACTGGGGCCATCTGCGCCATGCGGCTTTCAATTCGTCATCGCTGTAGCCGCCTGCCATGGAGGCGATGATGACAACCTCGGGCCGCATGATGAGGATGTCTTCCCATGAATAACGGGGATAGACGACGGAACCCGCGGCAAGATTGATCCCGCCGGCCAGGGAGATAAGCTGGTCGATGAAGGTATTTGAACCGGCTGAGATGATCGGTGCGGCGTCGATCTGGAAAAAAACCCTGGGCGTTCGACCATCCCGGGCGGCCAGCAGGGCGGCGGCCCGGATCTTTTCCTTCATTTCACCGACAATGGCGGCAGCCCTTTTTTCTTTTGCCAGCAGGTCGCCCAGCAGCAGGATTGACTCCATGATCTCCTCCAGGCTCCGGGGGTCAAGGGAGTAGACCGGAATGCCGAGGGCAATGATGCCGTCCACCATGTGTTTGGGGTTGCCGTCCCGCGCCGCCAGGCAGAGATCAGGCCGCAGGCTGACGATCTTTTCCAGGTCAAGATGGACATAGGAGCCGACTTTCGGCAGTTTGGCCGCAGGGGGCGGTTCATTGCTGAATTGGGTCACCCCCTTGATCCGGTCGCCGGCGCCCAGGTCGAAAACGATTTCCGTGATGCTCGGCATCAGGGAGACGATCCGTTGCGGCGGGTGCGCAAGGCTGACCTCGCGGCCCAGCTGGTCGACGAAGATTGCCGCCTCAACCGGTTGTGCCATGCCGCGGGAAAGCAGCAGCAGAAGCAGGATTGCCGTGAATTTTAAAAAAAAGAGTGGTGTTTTCATCGGTCATTTCTCCTGTAATGCATAGCGGATCGGAATGCGCACCCACATGGGGATATCTTCCGCCCCCTGTTTGCCGGGCAGAAACAACCAGCGACTGACAGCGGCGATCGCCGCCCGGTCAAGGAGATCGTGGCTGCTGCTCCGGGCCAATTTTATCTGTTCCGCCGCTCCCAGCCGGTTGACCAGCACATCAAGCTCGACGGTCCCTTCCAGCCCCCGCTTCCGGGCCAGGGGCGGATATTCCGGCGGCGGGTTTGCGTGGTAGCGGGGAGCGGCTTTTTGCAGGGGCGGCAGCGGCGGAGTCGCCGTATCTCCCGTATCGTCAGGCCGTGAATCTGCCGGGGATGTCGGCATTGCGGCGCTTGTCGGACGGGACGAAGGCGTTTGCCGCTCCTTTCCCTGGGCCGGAGCAGCCGGGGACACGCTGTTTGGCTGACTGTTCCTGTTGCGTTCAGGCGTTTGCCGCTGCACGGATTGCTCCGGTTCTTTCCCCTTGTGCAACGCCGGTTCCTTTGCTCGTTTCAGTCCGCCGCCTTTCCCGCTGTTTTCCGTTTTCCGGGGCGGCAGAGCCGCTTTGCTATGCGCTGGTGCCGACAGGTTGATTTCGATCACCCGCGGCTCAGTTGCAAGCTGGTTTCTCGGCCGACTGTTGATTGCCGTTGCCGGCAGCATTGCGTGCAGCAGTATCGCCCCGGCGATGGCCAGCCGGCGCCTTGATGTTTGTCCGGAGACAGGATCGGCAAGCAACGCCTTGTCCGCATCGCCTGCCTCTCCCGTCGCCATTTTTTCCGCGTTCATCAGTAGAGGAAGTTCAACCCCGCAAAGAACATCCTGCCCGGCATGGGGTAGCCCTTGACATACGCATAGTCCGCGTCAAGGAGATTGGTGATTTTCCCGGTGAGGGCAAAAGAGCCCCGGTCCTGAAAATCAAGGATTTTCTTGCTCATGGTCAGGTCGGCCACGGTAAAACCGCCGGAGGTGTCGACCGGCGCGGGGAAAAGGCCGGATTCCCAGTCCTCGATCCTTTGCTCGCCCCGGTAGCTGAAGTTCAGGCGCAGGGAAAGGCTGTCATAATCGCTGATAAAGATACCGTAGGCGGCATTAAGGTCACTGATGTATTTCAGCTCCTCCTGGGCGTCCAGGTCTTCATAGCGGTCAAGAAAGACCAGGTTGAGGTACGGCCGCACTTCATAATCCCAGCCGTAACGGCTGCCGAGATCCACGGACGCGCTTGCTTCAAAGCCGGAAATTTCTGCTTTGCCGACATTTTCCCAGGTTCGGTTGCGCCCGGCGGCCACGCTTTCGATCTTGTCCTTAAAGCGGGTGTGGAAAATACCGAGGCTGGCCGTAATTCCGTTAGCGCTGTAATCAACCCCTGCCTCATAGGTCCTGCTTGATTCCGGATCAAGGGAGGAATTGCCCAGGTAATGGATCCCGAAGTCGGAAACGAAATCGGCGGCCAGTTCGTTTGCGCCAGGCATGATGAAGGCCTCGCCGTAATGGGCGCGCAGTTTGACTTCCTCGTTGACCAGGTAAACCATGCCGAGACTCCCGGCCAGGTTGCTGTCTTCTTCATTTCTGCCGGCCGGTTCCACGACCTCCACCTCATAGCTGTCATGGCGCAGTCCGCTGGTGATGATCAGCTTTTTTTGCAGAAATTTGGCCTGGGCCAGCACAAAGGCCGCATGGTTTTCATACTCCGACTTTGCCGGGTCCATGGAGCTGCGTGTTTCATAGGAAAGCCAGTCAATGCCCGCGGTCACCCGCACGATGCCGATGTGCATGCTGCCCTGGGCCTGGGCGCCGTCAAAATCCGTGCTGTTCCAGTCGTCAACGCCGTCATCCCAGCCGCCGGCATTACTGACCAGCGGATCATGCCAGGTGTCTTTGTCCCTGCCGTTGAAGAGGCGCATCTGCCAACTGGTTTTTTCGTCCGCGGCCGCCCCGTCATAGATGAGATCCATGGAGTGGTTGGCGGCGTCCTTGCTGTTGTCCAGGTCATTGCTGCTGATATAGCCGGGGGAGCCTATTTCATCGCCGTAATAGCGATTGAAAAGAAGGCCGATCCGGCTGGCCGGCGAGAAGGTGTAGCCCGTGTTGACCGAATATGCGTCAATATGGTCGTAGCCGCTGTTGGCAAATCTATCGCCGGATCCGGTATCGTAGTCATCCATGGTGGACCGGGAAAAGCTGCCGGAGAAATCGACATTCGCGCGTTGTCCGGCAAGACGAAAAGCTGTTTCGTCGTAACCGTAACTGCCGATGGTGCCGGTCGCCTCGGCGGAAGGAGCGCCGCTTCCCCGGCGGGTGATGACATTGACCACGCCGCCCATGGCCGCCGACCCGTATTGCACCGAACCGGGACCGCGGATGATCTCGATGCGTTCCACGTTTGCGGTCATGATTTTGGCGACATTGCCGGTTCCGGCCCGCCTGCCGTTTAACAGCACCAGCACATGGGACTTGAGGTCATTGCCGTAGGATTCGCTTTTGAATCCGCGGATGTCAATTGATGTCAGGGCGCCGGGGTACTGCTTGACGGAACCCAGTCCCAGCCCGGCCAGCAGTTCGCCCACGTTGTCGGCAGGGGAGGCGGCGATTTCCTCCGCACCGATAACCAGCATCGAGGCGCTAACCTCTTTGACGGATTCGTCCACCCTGGCCGCCGTAACCACCATCTCTTCCATGGACACGGATGATTGCATGTCCGTGGTTGCCGCCGCAGATGCCATGGAAGGCAGGCACATCGCCAGCATGAAACATTGCATTGTTGTTTTTGTCTGCATTGTCTGCTCCTTTTCGTCGTTTACAGGCAGCCGCGCATGGCCGTTTGAAAGGCATCCCAGTCTTTGATGAGAAAAAGGGTGATTTTGCAGAAAGATTGTTCGTGTGTTGCCATGTGTTGCCTCCGAATTGATGTGATGAAAAATGAGAGTCACAGTCCGGGGGAGATGGCGTCTGGCAGACAAAAAAAATCCCCGGACCAATAAAAATTGATCCGGGGATTCCCTGATTTTTCCTCAGATGCAGTGTGCTGCTCCTGATCCACGGGAGCAACAAAGCGTACTTTCCAGGCAGGTTTTCTGACTTCCGGATCATCCTGCGGTCGCGTCTTCCCAGCCCTGCGATGCGCCCTGAAAAAGCGTCATCCCATTTGGGCCAGTGACATGGTGCGACCTTCGTCCCCGGTTACAGCGGCGGGCCCGTCCCTGATTTACACAGGGTTCCCTATTAAGCTCGGTTAAGAGCGCCTGAAAAATGTGCCCTCAAACTAATGGCAAAAAAAAAGGAAGTCAAGGGAAAGGTGAAAAGATGATCGCCAACCTGAAAATCATATTTTTATCATGCTGATGCGGATGTTTCACGCGGTATCCGTTTTTTCGTTTGACAGGGGTTTTGCCGATGTGATGAGATATATTTATGATCTTGTTTCGTTATTTCTCAAATGAAGATGCTGTTTTGTGACAGCTCCCAATCAACCGGGAAGGGCGGGTGTCGAGATGAAAATTGTCATTGTCGGAGCAGGGGCCTTGGGTCGCTTGTTCGGGGCATTGCTGGCCAGGGGCGGTGAAGATGTCTGGTTTGTCGAGCCGGACCGCGAGGTCGTTGCCGCCATCAATGCAAAAGGTATCGGGGTAACCTTGCATGAGCATGCGACGCCGGAGAAGATCACTTATTATCCGGCCCGGGCCGCGGACAGCGGCAGGGAAATCGCGGCGTGCGATCTGCTGATCATGGCTGTCAAGTCCTATCATGTGTATGAGGCTATTCTCGGGGTCTCCCATCTGGTCGCCGATGCCTCGCCGGTGGTGACCCTGTTGAACGGCCTGGGCCATCTTGAAGTGATGGGCAGGGTTGTGGAGCGCAAAAACATCATCGCCGGTTTTACCAATATGGCGGCAACGGCTCTGGGGCCGGGCCTGGTGGTGAACGACGGCGTCGGCAAGACCAAAATCGGCGAAGACGACGGCACGATAAGTCCCAGGCTGCAGACAATAAACGGGTTGCTGAACAAATGCGACATTGAAACAGAGCCGGTGCATGATATTGTCAGCCGCATGTGGTGCAAGGTGATCGTTCATGCCGCCATTAATTCCGTTTCCGCGGTGGTGCGTCAGCGCAACGGCCATCTCATCGAGGGCCTGGAGTCCATTTCCCTGCTGAAGCGGCTGGTGGATGAAGGCGAGGAAATCGCCGATTCCTGCGGCATCGTCCTCGGCTCCACCGACCTCTATGCCATGCTGCTCGCCACCTGCCGTCGGACATTCAACCATCTTTCTCCCATGCTGCAGGATATCATCAACCAAAGAAAAACCGAGGTTGACGCCTTGAACGGTATCCTCTACCGCTACGGCAAGCGAAACGGGGTTGAGGCCGTGACTCATCAGACCATGTTCGAACTGATCAAGAGCGTGGAGATGAGCTACGGCATGGTTGACGACAAGGAAGAGAGATTCTGATGATTGCCGCTTCCCAGCGGAAACCGGGTGAACCAAATGACAAACTGGCATAAGATTCTGGTGGCGGTGGATGACAGCAACCTTTCCGAGCTGGTCCTGAACTATGTGGGCGAGGTGGTCGGCGGTATTGACAAGGCGGAGATCTGTCTGCTGCATGTGTATCCGGAACCGCCGCCCTATTATTTCACCGAAAAGCACACCCTGCAGGAATACAGGGATGAAAAGGAGAATGCGGCTCGCCAGGTGTTCAGTCGAGCCGTCGAGGTGCTCGGCAGCCACGCCATAGCCGGGACCCGGATCACCACCTCCTGCCTGATGGCCACCGGCAAAACCTTCAGCAAAACGATCCTGCAGGTCCAGAAAGAAGGCGGCTTCGGCACCGTGGTCCTCGGCAAGCGCGGCATTTCCAAAGCGGAAGAATTTCTTTTCGGCAGTGTTTCCACCGCGGTTCTGCGGGAAAGCCGAGATTTCACCGTGTGGATTGTGTCCTGATTGCATTCCTGACGGGAGATCCGCATGCCGAAAACATTACAGGACATACCGGACCGTATCGTTTCCCTTTTCCGGGAGCATCGAATCGGCAAATCTTTGCGACGACAGCCGAAGGTTTACGGCGATACCTCGAATTTCAGCTCCATTGATTACGGCGATATCATTGTCGCCGATAACCGCTATTTTCTCGTCACCGGCCATACGGTTGAAGGGCGCTTCGGGGTCGATGACCAGCCGAAGCAGTGGGTGCCCAAGGTGTCTGATCTGGAAAGCGGTGTTTCCTACATCCTCAAGCTTGTTTTTCATGAGGTGTTTTCCGTCACCGTCGGCCATTTTACCATTCCCTGCTATCGCAGCCCGGAAAAAGAGGCGCGGATTCTTGAGCTGACCCATGGGCAGGAACGTTTCATGCAGGGCTATGCGGTGGAAGACGAGGCCGGCAACCTGGTGCGGATTCTCGATATCATCAGCGGCCGCAGGCTTGACAAACATATCTATCGGGATGACTGCGGCCACCGGGACTATTTTGAATCCATTCTGCCCGGTGTTCTGCGGGAATATGTCGCCTGCGCCAGGGCGATTCAGCAGTTGCACGAGGCCGGCTTCCGTCATGGCGACATCCGCCGTGACCATATCCTGGTGGAATATGAAACCGGCATGTTCCGCTGGATAGATTTCGACTATGAGTTTTACCTGCCGGAACGGCCCTTTGCCCTTGATCTGCTGGAGCTGGGCAATATGCTCATGTTTCTGGTGGCCCGGGGCAACTATCATCCCCGTGAAATCGTTGATGAGCCCTCCCTCGGGGAAAAGGTGCTGGCGACAATTGAGCCGGAGGATTATTCACTGCTCTCCAAAAACCGGGTGGTCAATCTCCGCAAGCTGTATCCCTATATCCCGCCGGAGATGAACAATATTTTCATGCACTTTTCCCAGGGGGCAAGCGTCTGGTACGATACGGTTGAAGAACTGGTGGATGATGTGGAAAAAGTGGTTGCCGTGCTGTGAGGCAGGGCGGGAATAACGGGGCGCGGGGAAGAGGGAAGACATGGATTCAGATGAAAATGGGCAAAATGCCAGGGAACGTTTAAAGCAGCTCATCCGGGAACGCGCCTATAAAAAGGACAGCCTTTTCAAAACGCCGGCGGGCATTGTCACCAGCTATTTTGATTTCCTGGAAATTTCCTTGAAACACAAGGGGGTGGAGCTGGCCGGCCAGGTGCTTTATGATGAAATAAAGGATCTTGATATTCATGCCCTTGGCGGCCCTTCCCACGGCATTGCCTCCATTTTATGCCGCGCCGCCTTTTTAAAGAAGATCGGTGTGTTTTATATCCGGGACAGCATGAAGAAGGAAGGCAATCTGCATGATCCCAAATGGATCGAATCGCGGATCAAGGGTGGGGATCGGGTCGCCCTGGCCGGAGACGTGGTGGCCTCCGGCGATCTTATTCTTCGTTCTGTCCAGGAGGTCATGCAGCTTGGAGGGGAGATAAAAAAGATCGTCGTCATGATCGACACCCAGCATGGTGAAGGCGTTGAAAGGATACGGAAATTTCTGAAGGTGAATATGCTGGACGTGCCGATCAGTGTTGTCTTTAAGCGGGAGGAGCTGGTCGACGGGTCATGATGGAAAACTATTCATTCGGCAGGATCGTCATTGCCGGGACAGCCTACACCTCGGATTTGAAAATTATCAATGGGAAAGTGATTTCGCATTGGTGGAGAAAGGCAGGGCACGCCGTCGAACAGGATGATATTGTCGATATTCTTGCGGTCAAACCGCACGTCGTAATCATCGGCCAGGGAAATCCGGGCATGATGCGGGTGACGGCTGAGCTGAAGGACGAGTTGGGGCGACTGGGGATCGCACTGATTGAAGAGCCGACCGCGAAAGCGGTAGCAACCTTCAACCGGCTGTTTGATGCGGGGAAAAACATCGCCGCCGGGTTTCATCTCACCTGCTGATTACAGAGATTTATGGTGGGCTTTCTTTCTGGGGAACATCAGGGAAATAGTTTGACTTTTGCATAACCACGAAAAGTCAAGAGCGGATCTGCCCCCCCATCCCTGTACCGCCATGTTGCCGGTATAGCAACTCGCCCGGCAATGATTAATTTGTAATTTAATGGACGTCCCCAATACCCCTCGGAGGTAGCGTTATGCCGGGAAAAAAGAAGGTGTCAATCATGATCTTCCATGACGAACTCTGCCAAGTCTTTAACGGCCTGATGACCGCCATCAGCCTGCAACGGGCCGGGGCCGAGGTCACGATCTTTTTCGGCTCGCGGGGAATCAATGCGGTGCACAAGGAGAAGATCAACCATCTCAAGTGCCTGCCGGACCAACCGGAGGATGAGCAGAAAAAGGTGATGGACCGCATGGAGTCCATGAACCTGCCGATGCCGGAGGATATGCTGCTCATGCTGCACATGGAGGGGGCCAGCCTGCTCGCCTGCCCCCTGAATAAGGTGGTCTTCGGTTTCAAGGACGACGACTTTGTCGAAGGAGTGGTCCTGGCCGATCCGGAGACCTACTACACCGGGACCGTCATCCCGGCGGACATGAACCTGGTTTTTTAGTCAACTGGGGACGTCCATAAAATTATAATTTTCCTGTTTTGCCGAGGGCGTATCGTCCTTCCTGCGCGATCTTCTCGTCACGTTTTACGGCGATACTGACAGCGGGCTGGGTGAGATGGAGCTTTTTGGCCAGGGATGTTGCCGTCAAACCCGATTGTCGAACCGCCCAGGAGCAGAACAGACTGCGAGCCTGAACAATTCTCTGATATTTACCGGTAGAATAAATGTGCCCCGGCTCGATAGCAAAAAGACCGGCCACCTCCTTGCCCAATTCGTCAAGACCGTAACCGGCTACTTTCAATTGATCCCGGCGGCTGAGCTCTTCTTCGGCATGGCGCAGTGCCTCTTGAATCCGGTCGCCGTTGTTGTCCGGGTGAAGTGACAGGCGGCGATGGAGTTTTCGGCCGGCGCGGTCAGGTTCACCAGATCAGTCAACCGTTGGCGTTATCATGGGTGCAGGCGGCCACCGTGATGTTGAACTGGGTGAGCCCGGTCATCCTGCCGGCCTCGTCGTACGTGTAGGTTACTGTTTTGAGAGGAATTTCACATTCCCCGAATCGGGATTTATTTATTTTTTGCTTTTGGGGGATGGGGAAACAGGCGATGCCACACCGCACTGAAAATGGCATGAACACTCCCACCTGTATGGAAAATAAGCAATTATTTTTCGTAATCCTGATCATGAGGTCCAAGCAACACGAACTTGATAGTATCATCAGGCCATTGTTTGCAGTCTGAGCAAGCGACTACAAAGTCGTCAGATTTTTTTCTGCACGACTCGCAATACAGATAGATAATGATAAAGTTGCGCTTTACGGGGCAAGAATAGAAACCCTGCCGATTGCCCTTTAATGGTTCTCCCATGGCAATCGGGATCTCGATAATCATGTCGACTTTCTTCTGGACCAGCTTCTTTATCGACGAATGCTTTGTAATGGCGGCAAGAAACGCCTTTTCAAACACGGCTCTCATCTGCCGCCAAAAACATCATCATAAGAATGCCATACTGCGGTGCCCTTGCGAAGTTTTTCCTGTGCTTCTTCCATTGCGGCTTGAAAGGATGGATCTGACAGAATTTTCTCCGTTTCCTTCCCTTCTATTTTGCGTTTCAAGGTGAGCAAATACTGAGTCACCATATCGGCAACAGATGTTCGATTTTCGGCCGCGAAAACTTTGGCAAAGTCTGCAATGTCTTGATCAAGGCTGATGTTTAATCGAGTTTTAGACATTGGTTTAACCTCCCTACTTTATTTCCCAATATGCGCCTTTCAGGAACAAAAGACAAGGGGCTTTATCCACCGAAACAACAGAATAGACACATGATCCTGCACAAAAAAGAAGGAGAGGAATTAAACCGCTTTGTTACTGTTCGCCATTGCATCTCGGAAAGGGGTCACCCATTAAAAGGCCCTCGCCAAGAGAAAAAAGTATCCCGTTTAAGAAAAACGCTGTTTTATTGCGAGGGCAAAATGTCCGCCCTTGCACCATATTTGCCAGTGATGTCAAAGCCTTGACCGCATCCGCTATTTCACTTGCCGGGTTGCGGTTTTTCTTGCCGCTACCGCACCAGTCAATGGTGACGGTATCAAGCCGGTTCAGGGCGTCGTAGGTGTAGGTCACTGTTTTGTTGCCCGGATAGGTGAGGCGGGTGAGATTGCCGGCCGCGTCATCCTCATAGCCGGTGGTAAAACCGCGTGGATCGGTCATGGCGATGACCCGGCCGTCGTTGTCGTAGGTGCTGGTCGCGATTTTGCCCAACGGATCGGTGCGGGTGAGGACTTGCCCCCGGTTGTCACAAGTGAAGGCGGTCCGGGCTCCTGCCTGATCGGTGAGCCCGGTCATGAGGCCGACGGGAACGTGGTCTCCTTATTTTCTCATCGTGTTCGTTGCGTCCGCCTCAGCAATGAGCTAAGAGCCAATCTGGCCCTCTTTCCCTTGCCCAAGAGCCAAGAGCAGACCTGATAATCATCTAAAAGGCACCTCACGGGAGCTGGTTTCAGTTCCCGCTGCAACCTGGAAGGTTGTACAATCAAGGGAGAAGACCAATTCAACCCTGATGGAGGTGCCTATGAAACTTTACACCGGAATCGATCTGCACTCAAACAACAATTATCTGGCAATCATTGACGACAATGACAACCGGGTGTTCAAGAAAAAACTCCCTAACCATCCGGAGACGATTCTTGCAACACTTGCACCTTTCAGGGAGCAAGTTGAAGGCGTTGTCGTTGAGTCAACATTCAACTGGTATTGGCTCGTTGATCTGCTCAGGGAAGCCGGCTATCACGTGCATCTGGCCAACCCGGCGGCAATCCAGAAATACAAAGGGCTCAAGCATAGCGATGATAATCATGATGCCTTCTGGCTGGCTCATATGCTGAGACTTGGCATTCTGCCTGTGGGCTACATCTACCCGAAGGATGACAGGCCAGTGCGGGATTTACTGCGAAAACGCGGGCATCTGGTGCAATTGCGTACAGCACTCATCAACAGCCTGCAGGGGATCATTAGCCGTAATTGCGGCTGCAGCCTTCATGCGAAAAAGATAAAGGCGGTCAAGGAAGATTTCATTACCCCATTGCTTGCCGGACAAAGCGATCTGCAATTGAGCGGCACGGTCAGCAAAGAGTGCATTGATTTTTTAACCGGAAAAATCAGAGAGATAGAGCACTCCATCAAAAGCAGCATGATGGAAAAGACATCCTTTCTGGCTCTGCAGACCATTCCGGGAGTTGGGAATATCCTGGCGCTGACCATTCTGCTGGAAACCGGTGACATAAGCAGATTCTCCAAGGTTGGTTCTTTTTCCTCGTATTGCCGAAAGGTGCCGACCCAATGGACGAGCAACAGCAAGAATAAGGGGAAAGGGAACACCAAAAACGGCAACAAATACCTGGCATGGGCGTTTTCCGAGGCTGCCGAACTGTCAAAACGATACAGCGATTCCGCCAAGGCGTTTTATAACAGGAAAGCGGCCAGAGCAAACCGCATGGTGGCTCACGCTGCCCTGGCGCACAAATTGGCAAGGGCATCCTATTACATCATGCGAGACGGTGTGGCATTTGATGAGAAAAAGCTCTTTGCCTGAAATTGGCCAGAACGGTGAACCTGTGTAGGGGGTTGGCATTAACCACCAGATTTGATTGGCAACCGTTTTGTCCGTGATTGCAAATGCGTTACTGCCCATGTCGTAAACCAGCAAGGGTTGGTTTGCAACCAGCGGATTTGATACAAATAATTGGCTACGGCATGGAACCGCTGATTTTCTGGGTTCGCAATTGCGAACAGGGAGCAGAAAACAAAAAACTGTAAGGAAAGATTGCTTCGCTCCGAGATATTTTGAGGTCTCTGCGCTCCGCAATCGACTTTTCAGTGGAGGTTTTCCCGGCTCTTGATCCTCATGGGTGACTGGTGCGGTAGCGGTAAGAAAATCCGCAACCTGGCAAGTGAAATAGCGGATGCGGTCAAGGCTTTGAAGTCACTGGCAAATATGGTGCAAGAGCGGACATTTTACCCTCGCAAGAAAACAGTGTTTTTCTTGAACGGGGTACTTTTTTCTCTTGACGAGGGCCTTTTAATGGGTGACCATCCTCTCCAGCAAAATCCGCCAACCACTTACGATTACAGCGCCCACCCGGCCAACCCGTCTGCCCTCTAGGAGCCCCCTTGGGAAAAGCATCAGGAAAAGACTTTAAGAAATTTTATGTCTCCCGGCACCTTTTATAAAAGCCCACAATGACAATGGTGCTAGTGAGAATACTGGCACCATTATCAAAAAGGTAACGATCCCGCCACTGGCTACAAATGACCAAACATCCTCAATCATTATTGTCTTTAAGGCTGCAAAAAACAAAAAAACAATCGGCGAAATGGTCGCCCCAAAATATAGAAAAATTTTCTTGCCGCTTGTAGCAATCTGGCTATTGGGGAAATAGTAAATAATTCCTAATGCAAATATAGCTACACCCAGCTCTCTATAAAGAGCAGGGGCATCTCCATGTGGGGCTAATCCCAAAAAACCGATAAAGAAACCGTACGGGACGAGCATAATTGAAGATATTTTCGCCAGCACTTTAAACAGCTGTGAAACCTTCAACCACTTTCTAGCGGAAGATTGTGAATTATCTGCCATTCGCCGCTTGCTCCACACCTACATTTTTTTCGACCCGCGTAGCTTGCTGATGAGATAGGGCACGAGCTTGAACCACTGGAGATAGCCGAGGATTAAGAATCCAATCCAGTCCAGCACGAACGATAGATAGGAAGTCTCAATTGTGACGGAAAAAAAATCGTATAACGCCACATGTGCCAACGAAACCAGCAGGCCGCCGGGAAAAGAGAGGGGCAACATACACCACGCGAAGAAAATTCCGATATCGCTATCAGGCTTTCCATCGAATGCATAAAGCGTGACCGCAAGCACGAAAACCGTCGCCCCAATCCATAGCGCTCGTATTATTTTTGCGATCATTGGCGCATTCCTTCTAATTTCTGCTGGGCGATTTTCGGGGGGGGGGGGCCGGAAGTCCGACCGATCACGAGAGTCGTAGCCGTAATTACCGGGCCAGGTCTGCTTTTCTGAAAGGCTTGAATTACTCGATTTTATTGGGGTTTGTCCCCATTTGATATTCCACACTCCAGGAAGTCCTGCAGCCGATCATCGGATAAGAAGGGAAAGACGCCAATCAGCCATTCCACCGGTCTCCGCTACGCTACGCCGGTGAATTTTTCATTGGCCGAGGAGGTGGCAGCTCAAAAATAAATCCGACCCCCGACCCCTTTTCTTTTTTTTGCAGCGGTTACACCACTCGGCCATCAGAGAGAGGTACTCATGATAATCCCTCTCCGCAAAGAAGGTCTCCATGCGGCGATTGCCACGCTGGGTGATGTGATGGGGAGTGCCGGGTACGACAACTCGTGCTATTCGTGCCATAATCTCAAGTCTATTCCTGAACCAGCCGTGACGTCAATAAATAAGTATGGTGTCCCTTGAATGGTTGTCCCTTGAATGGTTGTCCCTTGAATGGTTGTCCCTTGAATGGTGTGCTTGAATGGTGTGAATTTTGGTGTGAATTTTGGTGTCCCTTGAATTTTGACCCCATTTATTGCGGAACTGATGATATTTTTTCCATAACTTTTCGAATTCGTTCCAATTCTTCAACAATGGGATTACCCTCGCTGGTAGACCCGATATATGGACGTAGGTCGACCCGAGAAACCTCGGTTACCTTTCGACCAGAATATTCATAGGTCGCCGTCACGCTAAATTGCGGTGGAGTAACTTCGGGCTTGGCGTCCTTTCCAAGTACAACCCAACTCTGACCCAACGCGAAGAGCATCTCGGCTCCCGGCGCCAAGCTGTCAATCGGCTGCGAGAATGCAGTTTTGGTGCGAAGGTTGGCATCAGGGCCTGTGTTGCCCCATTGAAAAAAGTCCCGATCAATTGTCAAGTGAACCTTCTCCGCAGCTGTGCGGCCGGTGTTGGTTATTCGAAGGTAGAAAAATGAGGAAAACGGACGGACCCATGGTGAAATTGTTACGTACGGGCGCATCATCGCCTCTGATTGTGCGATGACCGCCTGCACTGAAGCATCGGCCGCTTTGGCCATGCGATGAGTTAGATACGCGTAAATGGCAGTTATAAAAACTAAAATTGCAGTGAGATATTCGATGGTCGTCATATGTATTAACGCCTCTCTGTATGCCAAAAGTTTGTCAGGAAAAGGGACAGGTCTGCCCTTGGCTCATTGCCGAGGCGAACGCCATGAACACGATTCCCCGCTGTCGTTTCGTTTTGCTCATTGGGACTCTCCTTGGTCAGTGTGTGTTCTCCACCTTAACGCACTGTCCGGAATTGTGGTACCAGCTCTCTGTCAACTTTGCTTGGGATGGCTCCATTTTCATGGCTCTATCAGATTGTTGATTCCAGACAAGAGCACGTTGAAACTTTTGGAGCAGTTGGATTTTAAATTCAAATAGGGAGCGATCGCACGAGAGCCTGACACTTTATCATACGTATTGCTGGTAAGTCTGAATAACTCAACGGCTGGATTACCCAGAGCATCGGGGTTCCGAAACTTCTTTCCCTGTTGCATTCTTTTAAGCCCTTTGAGGCCAAGCCCCTTTTCCACGGCAGCCAGATCGCCCAGATAAAAACTCTCTAATTCCCGACAAACAACGCGAACCAGGACTCCATCCTTTCCAGCCTCGCGGCAGAGTCCGACCAACTTTGTTTTTATTGCCCTGCAATCACCTGAATCCTGATCACGCATTACAACAAAGATGGAGTCCGGCAGCATCCAGCCCTGCAATTTCGCTTTTAGGTTTTTCTCCAGGTCTTGCTTTCCCTGAAAAACAACATAGCGAATCCGCATATCATCAGGGAGGATACGTGGAAGAATCCCGGCAAGCATTTCTCGCGCTGATGGCTCTTCAAGAAAAAAAACAATGGTTTTCATCGAGGATCGGCTCCTTCAAGAAAACCTTGCTCCCAGAGGTACCCCATCTGATCGCCTTGGGCCATATACGCTGTGAGCTGTTCGTCATCCTTTGCTCGCCGGATTTGGGAATAGCCATCTTTTTTTACCAGCCAGAACACCTCATCAATTCTTGCCGCGTTCAAGAAATCCGGAGAATGTGTTGAGACAAAAACCTGCCCACCTCGATTGGCATAAGCTCGGAATTCCTCGGCAAGTTCCCATAAGAGTTTCGGATAGAGCTGGTTCTCCGGCTCTTCCACGCACAGCAACGGATGTGGGGTTGGGTCATAAAGAAGAGTTAGGTAAGCAAGCATCTTGATGGTGCCGTCGGAAACGTACCGGGCGAGAAAAGGATCTTCAAACACGCCGTCCTGGAACTTCAGAAGGACTCGTCCCTCTTCAGTAGTTTTGGAATCGACATGGGAAATGCCGGGTACTCTCTTTTTAAGAAGATCGAGAATCTTTTGAAAAATTTTTTCATGATGATTGTGCAGGTATTGAATAACCAAGGACAGGTTTTCGCCTTCGCGGGACAGATGTTCAGCATATCCTGCTTCCTGTTCCGGCCGTGCCTTGCTGATATGGAAATCGGAAACATGCCAATTTTCGATGAGATTGCCGAGTGCCATAACTGCCGGAAATCTCGCAAACTGCGCTAATCCTTTGACGGCGAGGATGTCGGTTGATTTCAGCGTTTGTTCTTCCCTGTTCAATTCCTTTACATTAGATACGGGATCAAATTCATTTGTAGCTGCTGTCCCTTTGCCTCGGGTAAAATCAAGAAAGTGCCAAGGCTGGCCGCTGCTCCCCCTTCTGTATTTAAGAACCTCCCGTTCCACTAATGCCTTGCCTTTTTTTTCACCAATCTGCAGGAAATAAGTGGTTAAGGGACTATCGGGTTTTGCGCGGAACTTCAGCTCTATTTCAATTGGACCTTTGGAATTACGACTACGTACTTCTTGAAATCCCCGACTTCCACCGAGCTTCATTAAGGCAGTATTTACATTAGTAGTGAGCGCATCGCGGAGAAAACCAAACACACTGAAAATGGTACTTTTTCCAGTACCATTAGCGCCGACAACAACACAGAAATTAGGCAGATTCGTCAGTTCAGCGTCTTGAAAGGCCTTAAAATTCTTTAACCTTATTGATTCGATTTTCATTCGCTATTTCCTCGCTGCTTAACCGCATTGCATGCATCCAAATTAATTATTTGAGAGGTGCGCTTAACTTCCAAATCACTGCTTCTCTTGGTTTGAGATGGAATTAACACTGTATTTACGATAAGATATCCCGATCGTCCTTGATTTAACAGATAGGATAATTCATAGGGAAAAGTCAACCTATTTCCCAAAAGGAGAAAATTTATCCTTTGTGTGGAAATGGTTTTCACGTTCGTCTCGGCCTGGTCAACGGTCGCGGCGCTGTAAATCTCGTTCGTTCTACCAGGCGAGGAAGTATTTGAGGAACTGCATGACAAGCAGGGTGTAGATGCCGGCCACCACGTCGTCCAGGACGATGCCGAGCCCGCCGTGCAGGCGGGAGTCGACCCAGCCCACCGGAAACGGCTTGAGGACGTCGAAAACACGGAAGAGCAAAAAGGCGCAGAGCAGGGGGACTGGTTTCAAGGGCACGGCGATGAGGCCGATCAGCATGCCGATGATTTCATCAATGACGATCAGGCCCGGGTCGGCGCGATCAATGATTTTCTCGGCGCTGCCGGCGGTAAAAACGGCAAGGAGAAAGATGATGCCGAGCGCCGGGTAATACATTCCCCCCGGCAGACGGAGCAGCAGAAAATGAAGCGGGAAAGCGACCAGGGTTCCCCACGTGCCGGGCGCCTTCGGCAGGTGGCCGGTGTAGAAGCCGGTGGCGACCAGCATGATCAGTTTGTCCATCAGGTCCTCTCCTGGAAGTTTTCCGGTTGGGCCGCGCCCACCATCCCGTAAATCTCCCGCAGGGGGATGTTCTTTTCCGCGGCTATGCGCCGACAATCCTCATATTCCGGATAGAGCACTTCTTTGCCCGCCGGGGTTGTTACCTTTTTCACCGCAACGGGGCCGAGCGGGGTGGAAATAAAGCCCTGGCAACGGGCCAGCGTCCAGCGCGATTCCTTGCGGTAACGCAGGCCGATGGCGCTTGTCTCGTTGAGGATGATGCGTTGCAGCTCCCAGGACAGGGCAGGTTCGCTCACCACCCGCAGAAGAAAGCCGGGACGGCCCTTTTTCATCTGCATGGGGATGATCGCCACATCCAGCGCGCCTTGGGCAAAGAGTTGTTCGCTGACATAGGGAAAGCCCTCGGGCTGCCAGTCGTCCAGATGGGTTTCGATCACCTCCACCTCCTGGGCTTCCCTGGCGGAAAACGATTCGCCGATGACCAGGCGCAGCAGATTGGGCCGACTGTCGTCACGTTTGCGGCTGCCCGCGCCATACCCCACCTGTTTGATGCGCATGGCGGGAAAGGGGCCAAAGCCGCGGCAGCAGCTTTTGATGATGGCCGCACCGGTGGGTGTAACCAGTTCCTGTTGCAGATCAACGCCGTAAACCGGGATATCCTTTGTCAATTCGCAGACAGCGGGAGCGGGCAGGGGCAGCGTGCCGTGGGCGCACTGCACCCAGCCGTGGGAGAGGGGGAGCGGGGATGAGGTGAGCTGCTCGATGGCGAAATAATCCATGCCGATGGCCGCGCCGATGATGTCGACGATGGCGTCGACGGCCCCGACCTCATGAAAATGAACATCATCGACGGCGCAGCCGTGCACCCGTGCCTCGGCTGCGGCGAGGTTGGTGAAAATATCCAGGGCGTTTTGTTTGATCCGGTCCCGCAGGTCGCTTTCCCGCAGGAGTTTTTGGACGGTGCGCCAGGAGCGGTGATGGTGATCGTGGCCGACAATGATACTGACCCGGGTGGCGCTGATGCCGTTTTCCTCGGTTTTTTCCGCCGAGATTTCGTAACCGGCAACAGGCAGGGCGGCAAGTTCGTTGGCAAGGGTGGCAAGGGGGAGTCCGGCGTCGATCAGTGCACCGAGAAACATATCGCCGCTGATGCCGGAAAAGGTGTCGGTGTAGGCGATGATCATCGTGCGCCGAAGCGGATGCCCGTTTGGAGGGGGCGCCCGCGCAGAAAGGCGTCCACCGTCATTCGGTTGCCGCCCTGGCGCTGCACTTCCCGCACCAGCAGGTAATCATGGCCGGTTGCAATCATCAGGCCGTCCCGGTCGGCGCGGCACAGGGTGCCGGGCGGTTCGGTGGGTTCGCCGCTGATCACCTCCGGGGCAAAGAGCCGCAGCCATTCTCCTTCATGTTCGGTGAACGCCAGGGGCCAGGGGTCAAGTCCGCGGATGAGGCAGCTGATCCGCTCGGCCGGTTTTTTCCAGTCGATCCGGGCTTCATCCTTGTCCAGCATCGGCGCATCGGTGGCAAGGGAGTCGTCCTGTTTTTCCGGCTGGAGCTTTTCCTTGCGCAGCAGGTCAATCGCCTCGATCAGCAGGCGACCGCCCAGATCCGCCATTTTCGCGGCAAGAGTTGCCGAGGTGTCGTTTTTTTTGATGAACAGGCTTTTCTGCAGCAGGATGTCGCCGGTGTCCATGCCTTCGTCCATCTGCATGATGGTGATGCCCGTTTCCTTTTCGCCGTTGAGAATAGCGCGCTGGATGGGGGCGGCGCCCCGGTATTTGGGCAGCAGCGAGCCGTGGACGTTGATGGTGCCGAGCGGCGGCAGGTTGAGCAGCGGGCCGGGCAGGATGCGGCCGTAAGCGGCGACCACGATGAGGTCCGGGTCAAATTCCCGGATGGTTTCAAGAAAGTCGTCGGTCCTGATTTTGGTTGGCTGGAGAACGGGAATGGCATGGCTTTCCGCCAGGATCTTCACCGGCGGCAACGACAGTTTGCGGCCCCGACCCTTGGGGCGGTCAGGCTGGGTGACCACGGCAACCACGTTTTCATTGTGATCGAGCAAGGCCTGCAGTGTCGGCACCGCAAATTCGGGGGTGCCCATGAAAATAATCCTGTTGATTTTATTTATCATGGTCTTTCGCCTGTTCTTCCCTCAGTTGTTTCTTGCGTTTCTTCTTGTACAGGGCTTTTTTCAGCGAACTGAGGTGGTCAATAAAAAGGGTGCCGTGCAGGTGATCCACCTCGTGCTGAATGACACGGGCAAACCAGCCTTCCGCCTCGAATTCAACCTGTTGCCCGTCCGGGCGGCAGGCCCGTACCCTGATGCGTTCGAACCGTTTTACATTGGCGCAATAGTCAACCACGCTGAGGCATCCTTCTTCGTCCACCCGGCTGCCTTCACCGGCGAGAATTTCGGGGTTGATCAGCGGAATCAGCTTCTTCTCGTCCTTGGGCGAGACGTCAATCACCACCACCTGGAGCAGCACGCCGATCTGGTTTGCGGCGAGACCGACTCCCGGGGCGTCATACATGGTTTCCGCCATGTCCGAGATCAGTTGCTTGAGCTCTTCGTTAAATTCGGTAACCGGTTTGGCCGGATGACGAAGAATGGGATGCGGATATTTGAGAATTTCGCGTATGGCCATTGCTTAACTATAAGGTTCGGAATGGGAAATCACAAGTCTTTGAGAATGTATATCAAAAAAGAATGTGTCGGTAAATATGCTTTTCAGGAATCCATCAATACTTGACCGGGTAGCCTGCTTCTTTCCAGGACACCAGGCCGCCGCTGACATTGTAAACTTCCCGGTAACCGTATCGTGCCAGTATCTGGCCCGCGGCATAGCTTCTTCCCCCCACGGCGCAGATCAGCATGATCGGCGTTTCCAGCGGCAGGTTGAGCTTGTTCTGCATGATCGCCCAGAACGGCACCAGAGTGGAACCGGGAATGGCCCCTTCCCGCAGTTCCGGGGGAGTGCGGATATCAAGCACCGCAATGTCGTTGCGGGATTCCAGTATTTTTTTGGCCTCGGAAACCGGAATTGACCGGAAAGTGGCGGGCTGCCCGCCGGCAACGGCGGTGTTTTGCCCCTGGGAAGGGGTCTGGGCCGCGCCTGTTTCCTCATTGGAGCAGCCGGTCAGGGCAAGGAGCGCGATACAAAGAAAGAGAATAAAATGTTTCATGTCGATTCGTGTCTTTGGTTGGTCGGTTGAAAGTTGATGGCTGAAAAAAATTTGTAAATATAGCAGAATTGATGCGGTTGGGCAACAAATAATGCCCGGTGGCGCGGCTTGTCAAGGGGGACCCCCTGCACGAGCCTGCTTGTCGAGCGTTTTACAGCATGCTTTCCGGGTCGACATCCACCTGCAGATCAACGCCCGGCAGCCGGCAGTCGGGCCGGGTTGCAAGTTGCCGGTAAAGGGCGTGCAGGGCAGTGCTGTCTTCGCCCTTGAGGAGAAGCTGCCAGCGGTATTTGTCCCGCAGTTTTGCCAGGGGCGCGGGGGACGGGCCGAGAACGGTCACCCGGAAAGGGGCGGCAAGGGCGTTTGCCGCGCGGGCCGTCTCTTTTGCCGCATCCTCCACCTTGGTGCCGTTATCGCCGGAAAAACGAAGATTGATCAGGCGGGAAAAGGGCGGGTAGAAAAGTATCTTGCGCAGGGAAATTTCCTTTTCGTAAAAGCTGGAATAATCATGTCGGCGGGCGTTGATCAGCGCATAGTGGTCGGGCTGATGGGTCTGGATGAAAACCCGGCCCGGTTTGTCACCCCGTCCGGCCCGGCCGGTTACCTGGGAAATAAGCTGAAAAGTGCGCTCACCGGCCTTGAAGTCGGGAAGGCCGAGTCCGGCGTCGGCCCATATCACGCCGACCAGGGTGACATGGGGGAAGTGGTGGCCTTTGGTGATCATCTGGGTGCCGACCAGGATGTCTATTCGCTGTTGATGCACGTCTTTCAGGATTTTGAGAAATTTTTTCCGGCTGGTGGAGGTGTCGCGGTCGAGCCGGGCGATCCTGGCCGTGGGGAATTCACTGGTCAAGGCCTCCTCAAGCCGTTCCGTGCCGAAACCGATTTCTTTCACCCGGGGCGACAGACAGGCGGGACAGATAATGGCGCTCTTGGCGGTAAAGCCGCAGTAATGACAACAGAGCTGACCCCGGCCTTTGTGCAGGGTAAGGGAGATGTCGCAGTGGAGGCATTTGACCGGGCTGCCGCAATCGGCGCAGATCATCAGGTTGGCGTAGCCCCGGCGGTTGAGGAAAATAATGCTTTGGTTACCGGCGGCAAGATTTTCCCGCAGTGCGTCCAGCAGTTCCTCGGAAAAGAATGCATGGGGTGAGCCGGTTTTCACTGCGGACTTGAGGTCAATGATGGTGACGTCGGGAAGCGATCTGTTTTCAATGCGTTTCGTCAGGTTCAGCAACTGATATTTGCCGCTTCGGGCATGGTGGAAGCTGGTCAGCGACGGGGTGGCGGAACCGAGCAGCACCGGGCAATCCTGCAGCTTGCCGCGCAGCACCGCCATGTCCCGGGCCTGGTAACGCAGGGTGTCTTCCTGCTTGTAGGCGCCGTCATGCTCCTCGTCGACGATGATCAGGCCGGGATCGCTGAGCGGGGCAAAGATCGCCGAGCGCGCGCCGATGACGATTTTGGCCCGGCCCCCCATGATTCTGCGCCATTGATCAAAACGTTCCCCATCGCTGAGTCCGCTGTGGAGAAGCGCCACCTGTCTGCCGAAGCGTGAATAAAAATGGGCCTCAAGCTGACTGGCCAGGGCAATTTCCGGGACCAGCACCAGGACGGTTCGACCTGTCTGGATGGTTTTTTGGCAGGCCTGCAGGTAAATTTCCGTTTTGCCGCTGCCGGTGATGCCGTGGAGGAGAAAGGGGATGAATTTTTTTCGCGCCACGGCCGGCAGCAGTTGCGCCAGCACCTCGTTCTGTTCATCCGTCAACTGGGCGGGTGGCGGGTAAAAGGGAGGCTCCTCGCCGAACGGATCGCGGAACACCTCCTGTTCTTCCCAGAAAACAAGTTGTTTTTCGGCAAGGGATTTCAATGCCTTGCCTGCGCCGCTATAGGCGCGGTTCAGGTTGCTTGCCGAAACCAGGGTCGAGCAGTCGCCTCGGGTCAGATCATGGAGCAGGGCCAGGGTTTTCTCTTCAGACGGCTTGAGCGCGGCCGCCGATCCGGCGGGACTATCGGCTGCCAATCGCACGCATTTTTCCGTTTTCGCCTTGCTGCGGGAGGAAATGGCGCAGTCTTCAATAACAACCGCGCCCGCTTCCTGCCATTTTTTCAGCAGGGTCTGCCATTTTTTTTTACGCCAGATCGGACGGAGCCGGGCGGCGGAGAGAAAGCCTTTGCTTGTCAGCTCTTCGAGCCAGTCGGGCCTCTGTTCCGGATTGCCGCTTTCCCGGTTCATCAGCAATTCTTCGCCTGACGGCGCGAGGCGTACCTGTCTGTCGCTGTGGGGTGAAAGGCCGCCCGGCAGGGCAATCTTGATGGTTTCTCCCAGCGGATAGTGATAATAGGAGGAAAGCCAGCGGAAAAAAGGAATCATGGCCGGCGGAAAAAGAGGCTCCCGGTCCAGCACATCGGTTACCGGCCTGATTTGATACGGCGTGTCACCCGGTGCTTTGGTCGCGAGCAGATAGCCGGTGACCTGCCGGGCCCCTAAGGGGACAAGCAGCCGGATGCCCGGCTGGAGAAGACGGGCATCATCGGCTGCATAACAGTAGGTAAGTGATTCGGTGACCGGTGCCGCCACCGCCACTTCCAGATGGATCATAGATGGGAAGCGATTTCCTTGATGTGGTCGCTGAAACTTTCGCAAAGCTGCGGATGGCGGAGGGCAAAGGCCACAATCGCCTTGAGGTAGCCCAGTTTGTCACCTGCGTCAAAACGGGTTCCTTCAAACTCATAGGCGTACATGCCGCGCTTGTTGGACAGGGCGAGCAGGGCGTCGGTGAGCTGGATCTCGCCGCCGTGGCCGGGGGTTGTTGTTTCCAGGATGGAAAAAATATCCGGCTGGAGGATGTAGCGGCCGATAATGGCCATGTCTGATTTTGTCGTGCCGGGCGCGGGTTTTTCCATCATGCGGTCAACCTTGATGACCCTGCTCCTTTCCCGGGAACCTTCGACGATGCCGTACTGGAAGGTTTCCTCCTGGGGCACCCGCTGCACGGCCACCACCGACTCCTGCACCTCGTTGAACAGGTCGATCATCTGCTTGGTGCAGGGCACCTCGCTCAGGACCAGGTCATCGCCGAGCAGGACGACAAAGGGTTCGTCGCCCACCACGTTGCGGGCCGTCCAGATGGCGTGTCCCAGGCCAAGGGGTTTTTTCTGGCGCACGGAAACGATATCGATGAGATTGGCCAGATGCCGCATCTCTTCCGCCAGACCGGTTTTTTTCTTGTTGCTTAAAATCGTGTCCAGGTGAAAGTTATAGTCAAAATGGTTTTCAATGGCCGCTTTTCCTTCACTGGTGATGAGGATCACTTGCTCGATGCCCGAGGCGACCGCCTCTTCAACGATATACTGGATGGTCGGCCGGTCGACAACGGTGAGCATCTCCTTGGGGATGGCTTTGCTGGCCGGAAGAAAGCGGGTGCCGAGTCCGGCAACGGGGATAACGGCTTTGCGTACTCTCATAAATGATCTCTCAAAATTTGATTTTCATGGTATACAGTTACGTTGCGACGTCTTGCGAGTTTATCCTCATATTGAAAAAAATACAATCTGTCGGCGTAGTGCATTGTTGGTTGTCAAAGGCAAGTCGGAATGCGGAAAAAATTATTTTTCCGTCGCGTGAAGTCGCATTCCGGTTTTGTGAATTTTGCTGAAAAAAGCGGACAGAACGTCATTTGAAATTATAAATGGAGCAAATTCAAAAGCATACATGAATCGGCCATGGTAAATTTGACTTTTTCTCATGATACACCCGCAATGATCAATTATCAATCGGCAAATTGTCGCCATGCATCCGCTTGAAAAGAAAATCCAGGGCCTTCTGCGCAACCAGGGGCTGATCCGGCAAGGGGAAAGGATTGTCATCGGCGTGTCCGGCGGCCCGGACTCCATGGCCCTGCTCCATGTGCTGGCGGCCTTGCAGCACTTGCTGGGCATCGAAATTCATGCCGTTTATGTCGATCATGGTCTCCGGCCCCATGAGGCGCCGGCCGAGGCGGCTCTGGTCGAGGCGCGGGCCCGGTCCCTTGGGGTTGAATATGATATCCGCCGTATTGATGTGCACGGTGCGTCGGCGATCCGGAAGGTTTCCATTGAGCATGCGGCCCGTGATCTGCGCTATGATGCGCTGCACCAGGTCGCCCGTGATCGGCGGGCCGGCAAGATCGCCGTGGCGCATACCGCCGACGACCAGGCCGAGGAGGTGCTGCTGCGGCTCATCAGGGGAACGGCGCGGGCCGGTCTTGCCGGCATGCGGAGCATGCGCGACGGCATCATTATCCGGCCTTTTTTGACAACGGCGAAGGAAAAGCTGCTCGCCTATCTGACTGATAAAGAAATTCCCTTTGCCCTGGATAGTTCCAACGCGGCCCGGGCGTATTTGCGCAACCGTATCCGCCTTGACCTGCTCCCCTATCTGCGCACCTTTAATCCGAATGTTGATGAAACGCTGCGCCGCACGGCGATCATCCTCCAGGATGAGGAAACGGTGCTGGTCCGTTTGACCGAGCAGGTCTGGCGGCAGGTGGTTGCCGTGGACGCGAGGGCGGGCGGATTGCCTGCCTTTTCCCTTAATCTTGAGCTCTTTCTCGGCCTTGATGTTGCCCTGCAGCGGCGAATTGTCGAAAAGCTGTTTCTTGTGCTGGAAAATCGTCCCGATTTTCAAAAAATCAGCCGGGTTCTTGATGTGGCACGCACTGGTGCGGGCGGGGCCCGGCTGCATTTTTCCGGCGGACTGCGGATGAAAAAAGAAAAGAAGCGGCTTTCCTTTTTCTATCCGCAAGGAAAAGTCGCGGCAAGGGGCAATCTGGAGTAGTTGGGCGAGCCGGGTTCAGGTTGTCATGTTTGTCTGGCGTCCAGGATGTTTCGCACCTTCAGGGCGATCTGACTGGGAGAAAGTGGTTTCTGGATAAAGTGAATATCCGATTTTGAATCGTTTCCCTCCGTAAAAAGGGCGGCGGCATGCCCGGACATGAACAGCGTTTTCATGGCGGCATGACGGGGCCGCATGACCACCGCCAGTTCTTTGCCGCTGAGGCCGGGCATGACCATGTCGGTGAGCAGCAGGTCAATGGCTTTGTCGCGGCCGTCATAATATTTCATGGCCTCCTCCGCATTGTTGGCTTCGAGAATATCATAGCCCAATGGTTCAAGGGTGTCCCTGATAAACTGGCGGATTGAGGAGGTGTCATCCACCACCAGGACCGTTTCCGTGCCGCGTGGAAGAATGTCGGGCATGATCATGTTGTTGAGGGCGGGTTTTTGCCGGGAAAGAGGAAAATAAATGTCAAAGGAAGTGCCTTGCCCCGGAGCGCTTTTTACCGAAATAAACCCGTTGTGTTGCTTGATGATGCCGTAAACCGTGGCCAGACCGAGTCCGGTTCCCTTGCCCTGCTCCTTGGTGGTGAAAAACGGTTCAAATATCAGTTTCTGGGTTTCTTCGGTCATGCCTTCCCCGCTGTCGGTTATCTGCATGAGAACATAGGAGCCTGACTGGATGTCGTCAAATCCGGTCGGTTTTGTCGCCTCAAGGTGGGCAATGTCGGTGGTGATGGTCAGCGATCCGCCGCCGGGCATGGCATCCTTGGCATTGATGGCAAGGTTCATGAGAACCTGTTCGCACTGTCCGGCATCGGCCTGGATAAAACAGTCCGGCTCGCGGAATTCAATTTTGAGACTGATGTTTTCACCGATCAGTCGGCGCAGCATTTTCGTCAATCTGTCAATGACATGGTTGAGGTTGATCGTTTTGATTTCCAGAATCTGCTTGCGGCTGAAGGTCAGCAATTGCCTGGTCAGGGCAGCGGCCATCTTGCCTGCCTGCAAGATCATCTGCACTTTGTCCCGCATGGGATCATCGTTGTCCATTTTGATGAGCAGTATTTCGCTGTAACCGGAGATGGTGGTGAGCAGATTGTTGAAATCGTGGGCAATGCCGCTGGTAAGGCGTCCCACCGCTTCCATTTTCTGGGCATGCAGCAGCTGTTTTTCCAGCAGTTTCCGTTGGGTGATGTCACTGAATAAAACGACCGCGCCGATAACCTTCCCCTCTTCCTCCACCGGCGTGGCGATATACTCCACCGGAAAACTGCCGCCGTCTTTTTTCCAGAAAACTTCCTCGGTGATAAAATGCGGTTTCCGGCTCTGCATGGTGGTGAGGATCGGGCATTCCGCCGCTGGGTAGGAACTGCCGTCCGCCTTGGTGTGGTGCAGAAGTTCATGTTGGTTTTTCCCCAGCATTTCCTGTTCGGTAAACCCGGTCATGCGTACGGCAGCGGGATTCATGAAGGTTGTTTTTCCTTCGAGGTCAACACCATAAATTCCCTCGCCGGCTGCTTCCAGCAAAAGGCTGTTGTGTCGGTTGAGTTTTTCTATTTTTCGAATTGACTCCATCCGTTCCGTGATGTCCCGCAGGACAACCAGTGCGTCGGTTGCGGCGCCCTGATCATCAAAGCGGGGAATGAGGATCGCTTCCCAGTATGTTTCCTGTTTTTTTCCTGCCGCGGCAGGGCGATGAATAATTGATTTTTGTATAATGTTCGACAGGTGCGCTTTCCTGCAGAAACAGTCTTCCTGGTCAATATCGGCTCCAATCATGCAGAGATCGCATTGCCGGCCTATGATATCCGGAGCAAGTTTCAGGGCGGATTCATTGGCCCAGTTGACGATGCGGTTTCTGTCCAGCAGGAAAACCGTGTCCGGCAGGCTGTTTAAAATGCGGCGCTGTCTGATTTCATTCTGTGCCAGGGATTTTTCCGCCTCCTGCCTGCTGTCGATTTCTTTGTTCAACTGGTTTATGAGCTTTTCCTGATTTTCTTTCGATTTTTCAAGATTGCCGATGATTTTTTGAAAACTTAAACAAAGAAAGAAAATGCAGAAAAGGCCGAGACTGATGCTGACCGCCAGCGACTGGAGGATAAAGGATTTTTTGTCTTTTATTTCATCTGAAATATCCACCAGGCTGATGATGCCGCCCAGGGATTCCTGAAAGGGGTTGAGCAGCCCGGTGAGTGTCAGGGCGAGATAGTGTTTTCCATTCGTTTCAAATTCAGTCATTGCCTGAAAGTTGAAGTTTTCAGGAAGAAGCGGTCCGATTTGCGGTTTTTTTTCGACCAGAGTGTAGTCGGTGTAGGAAGTTGCCGCATCGAATGAATTGACGGCCTTTTTCCATAAAGAGGTGGGGAAAAAGGCCGCTGCCTGGCTGCCGGTGGCGTGGGTTATTTCCTTGACGATTTCATCAATTTTAACTCCGAGTTCGATAACTCCTATATGCTCGCCGTTATAAAAAACGGGATGGATAATGCGGTAAAAGCAGCCGTGAATGCCGATTTCATAGCCGGTAAGCGGTTTATGGGTTTGGTTGACCTGTTGGACAGCCGGCCGTAACTGCCGGAGGTCGTCGCCGAAAAGCTTCGGCTGGTGCATGCGAAGCAATGATCGGCCGTTTGGTTCGTGAAAATGCATGATGTGAATGTCGGGGTAGGACTTTTTCAGCGACAGATAAAGCGGCAGGGTGAGGGCGTAAAGTTTTTCTTTGTCCCGCGCTGCAAAGGCCTGGACATTTTCTTTGTGGTTTTCAATGAAATTGGTCAACCAGCTGTTGTAGATGGAAAAATAGAGGTGCTGCGATGATGAAAAAATGTGTTGGAAATTTTGTTGCTGCTCTGTCAGGTGTGATTTCAGGTGTTTGTTGTATATGGCAAAGTGGTGGCTGGTGTAAAAAAACGAAAGAACGGTGATGGCAAAAGCAACCAGGAGTATGGATCTGGTTTTAAGTGTTGTTCTGAAAATGCGGCAGGGGACCATGGGCTTTATCCGGTATGTGTTTGCAGCGGTAAAATAATTTGCCGGCGGAATCGTGGTGGTTTTTGATGCTGCTTGCTGGTATGTCGAGAGATGATATTGTCAGGGTTTTTGGGGTGCATTGGTTTCACCGGGCCTGAAATAAAAACCGGCCCTTGCTTCAAACAAGGGCCGGCTGGTACTGTCAGCTGCGGGAAAAGCTGTTACTCAGCCGCGCACCAGCTTATCCATGATGCGTTGTGGACCTTGACGTTGTCATAGCCGAGATAGCGGAACATGAAGTAGGCGCTGCCCGCCGGCTGGCCGGTGCTGCAGGTCGTCACCACGGTTTTGTCCGGCGTGATGCCTGGTTTGCCGCCGAAGGTGACGGCCTTGGGCTCGGCTTCCTCGTCGGAGGTGTGGTACCCGGCTTCATGCCGTCCTTCGATGCCCCGGTTCAGGTAGGAAACATTTTTGGCACCGGCATACTCAAGCACCCAGATAATGAAACCTGCCTTGGTGCCGTCCTTTTTGCTTCATTTTAGGTTTTGTGGGAAAAAATCTTCCTAAAAACGGTCCAATCCGGATATTTGCCGGCTGCAGGGGGTATCTGCGCGGCAATTCGTCATTTCGTAAAGAAGAGATGGATTTGTTTTTTTTAGGCGTATTTTCTGAAACGGCATTCATTTCAGCAAGTACCAATAGCACAATGTGTCATTGTGCTGTCAAGTTTAATTTTGTGGGGAAAAGCAATTTCTGTCAGCGAAAAGACCACGTTGGCCGATATAATGATAATTTTGATTTCTGCTGATACGCTTATCGTTTATTAGGCGAGAAAGGAACGATTTGTCAAGTGACAAAAGGTCGCAACCCAACCAAGGTCAAACCTCGGGGAAGGATAAAAAACTTTACGCTCAAGTCAATTCGTGGTAAAGAGAGAACCGTCTTTAAGACTGTGGGCGGGTAGCTCAGCTGGATAGAGCGTTGGCCTCCGAAGCCAAAGGTCGTGGGTTCGAATCCCGTCTCGCCCACCATGGTTCAAAAAGATGAGTCACATTTTTTATGTCGTTATGCTTGGTTGCCGGTACCGTTTTTTCGTCGGTGTGAGCCGGCAACGCAATCCCTCCGTGTTTCTGTGAAGCCTCAACCTTCTTCGAAAAGCTCCTTTTTTTTATTCCGTCTTGTTGTTTCCTTGTCAGTGGATTAAAAACACACGCATCTCCTTGCAATGCGTCATTGAGTAACATTTTGAAATCCAGCCTTGTCGTCACTTCCCGTATGAGGAACAAAATTTATGATCAAGCTTGTCGCAAAAGAAAAAACAACTCTTCTTCTCCTGTTGGGTGCTGCCGGCTATTCGCGGACCAAGGTGAAACAGCTCGTCAAATACCGGGCAATTACCGTTAATCAACAGCCTGTGACTCGCCCTGAGTGCGAACTGCTGCCGGCTGACGTGGTGTCCGTCAGGTCGGAAAAGGAAATGGCGGGCGTGGCCCCCTCTTATGAGGGGCTGGAGATTCTTCATGAGGATGCGGATGTCATCGTTATCAATAAGCCGCCAGGTTTGCTGACCATTGCCTCGGAAACGGAAAAGGTAAAAACCGCTTATTACCGGTTGACAGCCTACGTCAATAAGCAGGCCAAGGAAAAGGGATCCACTGTCAAGGAGCGCGTTTTCATTGTCCATCGACTGGACCAGGGCACTTCCGGCTTGCTTGTTTTTGCCAGGAATGAAGCAGCCAAGCGAGCTCTTCAGGGGAGTTGGAATGAAGCGGAGAAACGGTATGGGGTGATTGTTGAAGGTGTACCCTTGGATAAGAAAGGGCGGGTGGAAAGTTATCTGTATGAATCCAAGGCGCTGCGCGTCTATTCACGGAGTGTGGACGACGGGGAGGGGAAATATGCGGTGACCGACTACGAGGTGGTGAAGGAGGGGGGCGAATACGCCCTGCTTGATATTACCCTGAAGTCCGGGCGGAAAAATCAGATCCGCGTCCATATGGCCGACATGGGCCATCCGGTGGCAGGGGATAAAAAATACGGCGCCACGTCGGATCCCCTTGGTCGGCTTGGCCTGCATGCCTATTACCTGGCTTTTTCGCATCCGGTAACGGGCAAGCGGATGGAGTTCACCCTTGCTTTGCCTCCCAGGTTCAATGCGCTTTTTCAGAAGAAATCCGGCGGCAAGGTGTGAGTCGGTTTGCTCCCGGTTCTTGTGTGCAGAGGTGAATGAGGTGTTCCAGTTGTTTTGTCTGGGTCTGGGAAAGATTGTTGAATCTGACACAATGGTATCTCATCTGGACCATATCCGTTGGGATGCGGTAATCCGCGACGGTTTCCACCGGGAGGTTTTTCAGGCTGATTGACTCATGGGTGACGTCAAGCTTGTCCGGGTCTTTGAACCACTGTCTGTTGCCGACGTAGCGGAAAACAAGGCTGTTTGCCGTAATCTGAATGATATGAAACGGGATGGCAAGGTCTAAAACGGCCAGGGTTCGGAGGGTGTAAAATAGTTTGTGTAAATGGCTATGACTGAGTAAGTCAAAAAACTACCCTTTAAAAAGGAGCTCATATGGCCATTGATAAAGAAATTTTGGATCGTTTACTTGCCGACTACAATTACCAGAAGCCCGAAGAACTGATCGGTGAAAACGGGCTGCTCAAGCAGCTCACCAAGGCCTTACTGGAGCGGGCGTTACAGGCGGAAATGACCGTCCACCTGGGCCACGAAAAACATGGAACCATCGTCACCAAAGGCGGTAATGCCCGAAATGGTAACTCTGCAAAGACCATCAAGGGCGACTTCGGTAAAATGCCGATTGAGGTCCCGCGCGACCGCGACAGCAGTTTCGATCCGGTCATCATTCCCAAAGGGCAAACCCGCTTTCCCGGCTTTGACGACAAGATTATCTCTCTCTACTCCCGAGGGATGACTACCAGGGAGATTCAGGGGCACTTGGAAGACATTTACGGAGTTGATGTCTCTCCCACCCTGATTTCAACGGTCACCGATGCCGTTGCTGACGAGGTTAAAGTTTGGCAAAATCGCCCGTTGGACCCCATTTATCCCATTGTTTACATGGACGCTATCCGGGTTAAGGTGCGCGACAATGGGCATGTTAAGAACAAGGCGGTCTATCTGGCTATTGGCATCACCATGGACGGCGTCAAGGATGTCCTGGGAATGTGGGTTGCCGAAAACGAGGGCGCCAAGTTCTGGTTGCAGGTAGTGACTGAGCTAAGAAACCGTGGCGTGCAGGATATTTTCATTGCCTGCGTCGATGGCCTCAAGGGTTTTCCTGAAGCCATTGAGACGGTTTTCCCCTTCACCCAGGTCCAGCTCTGTCTCGTCCACATGGTGCGCAATTCCCTGAAATATGTCTCATGGAAACAGCGCAAAGAGGTGGCTGCGGATCTCAAGGCCATTTACCAATCGCCAACAGCCGAGCAGGCCGAAATGGAACTGATGACCTTTGAAGAAAAATGGGACAAAACGCATCCGTCCATCGGCCAATCCTGGCGAAGAAATTGGGAAAGAATCACCCCATTTTTTGCGTATTCGCCCGAGATACGCAAGGTGATATATACCACCAATGCTATTGAGTCGTTGAACATGTCACTGCGCAAAGTTACCAAGAACCGGGGTTCATTTCCCAATGACGAGTCGATGCTTAAACTGCTTTACATGGCGCTGAACAATATCGCCAAAAAATGGACTATGCCAATCAGAGACTGGAAGGCTGCCTTGAACCGCTTTTCAATCTTGTTCGGCGACAGAATGCCTGCATATTGAAAATTAAAAATGAAAACCATTTACACAAAATTCTTTACAGGCCC